>NZ_JBWKYU010000046.1:0-548 GCF_059423925.1 Pseudomonas sp. GW458-11-26-14-LB4 | reverse complement strand
CCCGCAGCGTTGGTCAGTGTGGCGGTGTAAGTGATCGAACCGCCCTCGGCAACCGAATTGGTGGCGCTGAGGGTCAGATTGGTGGTGTCGACGGTGTCAGTGACGGTGGTCGACACCGGCGTTTTGTCGGCTACGAGGTTTTCGTAGTTGCCGCCAGTCACGCCGGTGATCGCGTTGGTCAGCGGCGTGTGGCCGTTGAGTGCATCGTTCGGCGCGGTGGTGGTGACAGTGCCAGTGGTTTTGCCCACTTCGATGGTGATCGACTGACCATTGGCCAGGGTCACGGTCACAGGCGAGCCGGTCACTGGCGCGCCAACAGTCGCGGTGTAAGTGACGGTGCCACCTTCAGCGGCCGTTTCGGAAGCGGTCAGCTTCACGGTCGTCGTATCGACGGTGTCGGTGACTTCCGTTACGGCTGGAACGGTGCTCGGAACCAGGTTCTCGAAGTTGCCACCGGTTGCGTCCTTGATCGTGACTTCGACTTTGCCGGCGTCTTTGTAGACGTCATCGGTTGGCGCGGCGACGGTCACGGTGCCGGTGGTTTTGCC
>NZ_JBWKYU010000045.1:0-551 GCF_059423925.1 Pseudomonas sp. GW458-11-26-14-LB4 | reverse complement strand
CCAGCACCAACGGTACGGCCGCCTTCACGGATTGCGAAACGCAGGCCGTCTTCCATCGCGATGGTTTTGATCAGGGTAACAGTCATCTGAATGTTGTCACCTGGCATTACCATTTCAACGCCTTCTGGCAGCTCGCAGTTACCGGTCACGTCAGTAGTACGGAAGTAGAACTGTGGACGGTAGCCTTTGAAGAACGGAGTGTGACGGCCGCCTTCTTCCTTGCTCAGAACGTAAACTTCTGCGGTGAACTTGGTGTGCGGCTTAACCGAACCCGGCTTAACCAGAACCTGACCACGCTCAACGTCGTCACGCTTGGTGCCACGCAGCAGAACGCCGCAGTTCTCGCCAGCACGACCTTCGTCCAGCAGCTTGCGGAACATCTCAACACCGGTGCAGGTGGTGGTGGTGGTGTCACGCAGACCAACGATTTCCAGGGCGTCTTGAACGCGAACGATACCGCGCTCGATACGACCGGTCACAACAGTACCGCGACCCGAGATCGAGAACACGTCTTCGATTGGCATCAGGAAAGGCTTGTCGATAGCACGCTC
>NZ_JBWKYU010000044.1:0-1208 GCF_059423925.1 Pseudomonas sp. GW458-11-26-14-LB4 | reverse complement strand
CTCAAGCCTGCCTAAACAGAAGTTGCAAAGGTACAGCTCCCACACGTCATCAGCCACTTCCTTCAGCGCGATGTCCTCGCCGATCAGCGCCTCGCCCAAAAACATTCGTTGCCCCTTCCACTTGAACTCGCCGTTCGAACGAACCTTGCGTACCTCAACCTCAGGGCCATATTCGACCGCGGGCAAGTAGCCCGGATACGGGCGCAACGAAGGTCTGTATACGGAAGCCGGCGGTTTCATGCCCAGTGCGGTGTGTGGTCGATCATGGTTGAAGTCCTGAACGAACTCTTCAAAGGCCAGCTGCTGGCGTACGAGATTTTCCGCAGGTGTTCGCAGTACCGCTGCTTTGAGGGTGCGGTGCATCCGTTCGTGTCGACCGTTCTGGTCAGGACGCCCTGGTGTGATTGTCTCGATATGGATGCCATGCCTGATGAACCAGACGGACAGCTTCGACAGCCGCGCCAAACCGGTCGATGCGAAAGGCGCCCCGTTATCTGTGCGGATTACGTCCGGCAATCCAAACTCCCGGAAAGCCCATTCGAATCCCTGTCGCGTCGGCTCGCTGTGCGTGCCGGGCAACGCCCGGCAGAGCAGCAGATAGCGGCTCATCTGATCGGTAATGGTCAGCGGATAGCACCAATTGCCGTCCTGCATCCTGAACTGCCCTTTGAAGTCGGCACACCAGGTCTGGTTGGGTTCATCGGCCGGGCGTAAATGCGTCGGAGCACGCGGGCGCAAAGGATAAGGGCGCCGCGCAATGACCAAGCCAGCCTTCTTCAACCACTCACCAGCAGTGCTCGCGGCCGGCCATGGGATCTGTGGATCGGACTTTCGCAGGCGATCAATGATCTGTTTGGGACCTCGATCCGGATGCTCGTTTTTCTTGGCCAGCAATGTGGCGATGATTTCATCCGGGGTTTGATGAGGGCAGTTCAAAGGCTTGCGGGATTGCTCTTTCAAGCCATCCACACCGAGCGCTGCATACCGATCCAGCCACTTATCGACGGTTGGCCGGCTGACCCCATAACGCCGGCTCAATTGGCTCTTGGTGTAGCTGCCACTGAGCCAGTCACTGACTAATTTCACTCGTTGATCCATCGGGGACTCTTGATTCCAGGGCATGGTCAGCACCTCCTGACCATGATTGATACCTGTAAACCATGTCCCCGGTCTCAAACGTAAAGGATGTACCCGGTCTTTACCCACCC
>NZ_JBWKYU010000043.1:0-1513 GCF_059423925.1 Pseudomonas sp. GW458-11-26-14-LB4 | reverse complement strand
AATAAATCTGAGAATCATCTGGCCGGCCTCCCCACCTCACGGAGGTGGCGCAAAATTCAAGGTGCGAACTTAGTCTTTTGCGTAGGAGGCCGTGATGAAATTCTGTGGCATAGACCTGCATTCGAACAACAGTGTTGTGGTGGTTACCGACGAAACGGATCGAGTACTGGTCAGTCGACGTTGCCCCAACCAGCTAACGCCAGTCCTTTCGCTGCTCGAGCCTCACCGTGCTGAATTGGTTGGCGTCGTGGTTGAGTCCACCTACAACTGGTATTGGTTGGTCGATGGCCTTAAGGCGGCGGGCCTCGAGGTGAAGCTGGCCCATCCCGTGGCGATGAAACGCTACGACGGTTTGAAGCATTCTGACGACAAGGATGATGCGACTTTCCTGGCTCATTTGCTGCGACTCGGGATTTTACCGACCGGATATATCCATCCGCCGCAAGAGCGTGCGCTGCGAGATTTGGCACGCAAACGTATTCAACTGGTACGCAGTCGGACTCAGCACATTCTGTCCGTCGAGAACATCATGGCGCGCCAGTTTGGCCAGCGGTTGAGCTGCAATGAAGTCAAAGGGCTGTCAGCCACATCCGTCGACAGGCTGGGCCTGCCGACGGATGTGGCTCTGGCAATGAAAGCGAATGTCGCCATTGTTCAGGCATTGCAGATCCAGATTGATTTTCTTGAAGAGCGATTACTGCACGAAGCCTATTTGCGCCCGGAGTTTTCTTTGTTGAAAACGATGCCCGGAATTGGCGAAGTGCTGGCCACGGTCATCATGCTGGAAACCGGAAATATCGAGCGCTTTGCCGACGTAGGCCACTTCGCCTCTTACGCTCGCTGCGTAAAAAGTGCGCATTACTCCAACGGCAAAAAGAAAGGTGAAGGCAACGCCAAGAACGGCAACGCTTATTTGATCTGGGCTTATATCGAAGCGGCTAATTTCGCCCGGCGCTTCAGCGAGGATGCCAAACGCTTTTTCGAGAAGAAGAAAGCCAAGACCAATGCCGTGGTCGCTACCAAGGCACTGGCACACAAGCTGGCGCGAGCGAGTTATCACATCCTGAAGGAGAAACAGCCTTTTGATGCCAGACGCTGTTTCGCCTGAGGGGCGAATGAGGTGATGGTTGGCCAACCAAAAAGGGACTGGGCTCGAACCACTAAATCTGAGTGGCGACCGACCATCACCGCCTGAGTGTGTTGTAACCGGGTCGTCTGCCAAGTGAGCCAGCTGGGACTGGACGTGTGTTTTGCACGAGCCACAGTTCTGTGACACGTTTTGGACGCATTGGCAGCACCAACGTTTCTCTGGGGCAGTTAACTGCCAGGGCGGTGCAGGTTGTATCGCTACCGCTTGATCCAAATGGGTGTCTGGCACGACTCGTTCGTAGCCAATGAAGAGGAAACGGGTTCGACGGGTTCAACCGATCAGGTTGAGTTGGAGAGCAAACCCTGCAGTTGAAAACTGCAGGGCGCGGTGGCTTTTAACCTTGACTTGAGACCGGCTAATGGG
>NZ_JBWKYU010000042.1:0-2964 GCF_059423925.1 Pseudomonas sp. GW458-11-26-14-LB4 | reverse complement strand
GCGCTGTCGATCTTGTCGAATTCAACTACGGCCGAACCGAAAACTTCGGAGCAGACGCGAGTCAGAGCAGCGGTCAGCGTGGTCTTACCGTGGTCTACGTGACCGATGGTGCCTACGTTGACGTGCGGCAGGGAACGATCAAATTTTTCCTTAGCCATCGATATCACCCCTAACAGAAGAAATTGAGCAAACAACACGAGCCATTAAAACAAAGGCAGATATTTTCATATCTGCCTTGTTATATGGAGCTCTTGAGCGGATTTGAACCGCTGACCTCACCCTTACCAAGGGTGTGCTCTACCAACTGAGCTACAAGAGCGTAAAACTTTGCACAACCTGCAAACTTGGAGCGGGTAGCGGGAATCGAACCCGCATCATCAGCTTGGAAGGCTGAGGTTCTACCACTAAACTATACCCGCGGAGCCTGCAGCTCACGCTAAAATCTGGTGGAGGGAGAAGGATTCGAACCTTCGAAGTCGTAGACGTCAGATTTACAGTCTGATCCCTTTGGCCGCTCGGGAACCCCTCCTAATCAGGCCGGCATTCTATACTATGCCAAACCCCTGTCAAGCATTTTCTCATTTAAAAACCTGAGGTTAGCTGCATTGACACCACCCCACTGCTTCTACCTTTTCAGGTCTTCGCTGTGGAGCGGGCGCCATTCTATGCAAACTATTCAGTGGGTGCAACCCCCTCGCACAGCATTATTTTATGTTTTAACTCATTGAATTCCTTGGAAAGGTTTTGTAACTGAGCATCACCCAGCAAACGCTGGGTTTCGGGCGTAATCTGGAACCAATATGAGCCGCCGGAAGACTCTTTTGATGAAGGAAGAGCTTTTGCTCCAATCTCCGTCAAACGCTGTTCCAACGCCTGAGCGGTCTCGGGGCGCGCCAAACCACCTACATAAAGGCACTGCCCATCAGACTTCCCCCCAGTCCTTTTTTCACGGGAAGCATCACCACCAGCCTCACTCAGCAAGCGAATATCCTGTTGCGAGCCACGATAAAGACTGAGCGGCGTTACATCCTTTGCGCGTAGCGGGGCCTCCTGCTGATGCCAGACGTAATAAAACACATTGAGTACCAGAAGCAGAAGAAACAACCAACGCATACAAACCTCAGGACAAAGGACACGCCATAGCCAAACCCACGAACACCAAATCGGGAACAATCCGAGCCTCAGGCGCAACATCCGAAACCAGCTCGGCATCACCACCCGTAATGAAGACACTGTAGTCATCACCCCAGTAGGAGCGCGCCATCTCCAGCTGCGTCAACACAAATCCCCTGAGCATCAACGAACAGCCACGCTCTACAGCCTCAGCCGTATTGCGCCCCGGAGCCTGGCTCGTCAATGCACGCTCTGCCGCCAGGTCTCCATAGCGAATTTTTCGAGTATGCGTACGCAACTGATTACGCATCAGCGGCATGCCAGGACAAATGAAGCCTCCCAGATGCTCGCCGTCCACGGAGATAAAGTCCGCAGTCACCGCTGTCCCGAAATCAAGAACCAGACAAGCACCTTTAGCCAGGTGAAAACCACCAAGCATCGCCAGCCAGCGATCGAGACCAAGGCGCTCATAGTCGTCGTAACCATTCTTTACGCCGGACATCTCGCGAGCGGGCGCCGCACAGACAACGGAAATGCCGAACTCATGCTTGAGCAAGCCAATCAGCAAATTAGTCTCATCTTCGGTTCTTACGCTGACGAGGCGACATTTCTTGAGAGACACTTTCTCGAACGATCGAAGACCGTCAACCAACGCCATGTCAGAGTCGACCACGCCCTCCGCGACCAAGACGCCGGCCTCAACGCTCAGCACACGCCATTTGATAAAGCTGTTTCCACAATCGAGCTCAAGAATCATCACGCAACCTCAAGCTGAGCTCACCGCCACTAAAGACCTTTTCCACACCATCTACCTTCAGCCTAAGCGCGCCCTGATTATCGATTCCCAGCACCACACCCTCTACCTGATTGACACCGGCGGTGAGAGAAACCGGCTGCCCTTGCCACAAATGACTCGCCTCCCACTCCGCCTGAAGCGCAGAGAAGCCACCTGATTGGTGACGCTGCAGATAGAGTTGCAGCTGCTTACTCAGCTCAATCGCCAGAATATTGCGATCACAAGATTTGCCCGATTCTAGACGCATTGAAGTCCATTGCTGATCAACTTCGTCTGTAGCCTGCATGTTCACATTAATGCCTATGCCCAACACTACATGGCACACGTCTGCTGGATCACCAACCAGCTCCAACAGGATCCCGGCGATTTTTTTTTGGTCGACCAATACATCATTGGGCCATTTCAGCCCTGCACCTGGCACCCCAAGCGCATGCAAGGCCTGCATGACCGCGAGACCAACAACGAGACTTAACCCTTCAAGCTGACGCATCCCACCATCGATGCGCAGCACGAGACTGTAATAGAGGTTTTCAGCAAACGGACTCACCCATTTACGGCCTCTGCGCCCCCGCCCTGAGCTCTGGCGCTCAGCCAGTACAAGAAAGGGAGCCGCCCGCCCCCCATCCACCGCGCGCAGCGATTCAGCATTAGTCGAGTCCACGGAATCGAAGATACTGACAGACCAGCCGGAAAGACTTTCCTCTATCCTGAGCGAGTCAAGCAGCGCCAATGGCGAAGCCAATTGATAGCCCCGCCCTCGAACTTTATGTATGGATAACCCAAGCTCCGCCTCCAGATGCTGAAGCTGCTTCCATACCGCACTTCGACTAATTCCCAGAGCAACACCCAGGGCCTGACCGGAATGGAATCGACCATCCTTCAGAAGGTTCAACAACGTCAGCATGCAGGTCTCGCCTCAGAATGAGGCCCGAATAATAGCCATGCACCGGGCCGCTGCATAGAATTCAAACAATCCATTTTCCTGCGGGCAAAACAAAACCCCAACTGCTTTCGCAATTGGGGTTTCGGAATTTAATCTTGACGATGACCTACTC
>NZ_JBWKYU010000041.1:0-3024 GCF_059423925.1 Pseudomonas sp. GW458-11-26-14-LB4 | reverse complement strand
ATCGTTCTTTAAAAATTTGGGTATGTGATAGAAAGATAGACTGATGGCCACTTTCACTGGTGGTGATCAGGCTAAGGTAAAATTTGTGAGTTCTCTTAGTTGAGAAATTCGAATTTTCGGCGAATGTCGTCTTCACAGTATAACCAGATTGCTTGGGGTTATATGGTCAAGTGAAGAAGCGCATACGGTGGATGCCTTGGCAGTCAGAGGCGATGAAAGACGTGGTAGCCTGCGAAAAGCTTCGGGGAGTCGGCAAACAGACTTTGATCCGGAGATGTCTGAATGGGGGAACCCAGCCATCACAAGATGGTTATCTTGTACTGAATACATAGGTGCAAGAGGCGAACCAGGGGAACTGAAACATCTAAGTACCCTGAGGAAAAGAAATCAACCGAGATTCCCTTAGTAGTGGCGAGCGAACGGGGACTAGCCCTTAAGTGGCTTTGAGATTAGCGGAACGCTCTGGAAAGTGCGGCCATAGTGGGTGATAGCCCTGTACGCGAAAGTCTCTTAGTCATGAAATCGAGTAGGACGGAGCACGAGAAACTTTGTCTGAATATGGGGGGACCATCCTCCAAGGCTAAATACTACTGACTGACCGATAGTGAACTAGTACCGTGAGGGAAAGGCGAAAAGAACCCCGGAGAGGGGAGTGAAATAGATCCTGAAACCGTATGCGTACAAGCAGTGGGAGCAGACTTTGTTCTGTGACTGCGTACCTTTTGTATAATGGGTCAGCGACTTATTTTCAGTGGCGAGCTTAACCGAATAGGGGAGGCGTAGCGAAAGCGAGTCTTAATAGGGCGTCTAGTCGCTGGGAATAGACCCGAAACCGGGCGATCTATCCATGGGCAGGTTGAAGGTTAGGTAACACTGACTGGAGGACCGAACCGACTACCGTTGAAAAGTTAGCGGATGACCTGTGGATCGGAGTGAAAGGCTAATCAAGCTCGGAGATAGCTGGTTCTCCTCGAAAGCTATTTAGGTAGCGCCTCATGTATCACTGTAGGGGGTAGAGCACTGTTTCGGCTAGGGGGTCATCCCGACTTACCAAACCGATGCAAACTCCGAATACCTACAAGTGCCGAGCATGGGAGACACACGGCGGGTGCTAACGTCCGTCGTGAAAAGGGAAACAACCCAGACCGTCAGCTAAGGTCCCAAAGTTATGGTTAAGTGGGAAACGATGTGGGAAGGCTTAGACAGCTAGGAGGTTGGCTTAGAAGCAGCCACCCTTTAAAGAAAGCGTAATAGCTCACTAGTCGAGTCGGCCTGCGCGGAAGATGTAACGGGGCTCAAACCATACACCGAAGCTACGGGTATCACGTAAGTGATGCGGTAGAGGAGCGTTCTGTAAGCCTGTGAAGGTGAGTTGAGAAGCTTGCTGGAGGTATCAGAAGTGCGAATGCTGACATGAGTAACGACAATGGGTGTGAAAAACACCCACGCCGAAAGACCAAGGTTTCCTGCGCAACGTTAATCGACGCAGGGTTAGTCGGTCCCTAAGGCGAGGCTGAAAAGCGTAGTCGATGGAAAACAGGTTAATATTCCTGTACTTCTGGTTATTGCGATGGAGGGACGGAGAAGGCTAGGCCAGCTTGGCGTTGGTTGTCCAAGTTTAAGGTGGTAGGCTGAGATCTTAGGTAAATCCGGGATCTTAAGGCCGAGAGCTGATGACGAGTTGCCTTTAGGCGACGAAGTGGTTGATGCCATGCTTCCAAGAAAAGCTTCTAAGCTTCAGATAACCAGGAACCGTACCCCAAACCGACACAGGTGGTTGGGTAGAGAATACCAAGGCGCTTGAGAGAACTCGGGTGAAGGAACTAGGCAAAATGGCACCGTAACTTCGGGAGAAGGTGCGCCGGTGAGGGTGAAGCACTTGCTGCGTAAGCCCACGCCGGTCGAAGATACCAGGCCGCTGCGACTGTTTATTAAAAACACAGCACTCTGCAAACACGAAAGTGGACGTATAGGGTGTGACGCCTGCCCGGTGCCGGAAGGTTAATTGATGGGGTTAGCTAACGCGAAGCTCTTGATCGAAGCCCCGGTAAACGGCGGCCGTAACTATAACGGTCCTAAGGTAGCGAAATTCCTTGTCGGGTAAGTTCCGACCTGCACGAATGGCGTAACGATGGCGGCGCTGTCTCCACCCGAGACTCAGTGAAATTGAAATCGCTGTGAAGATGCAGTGTATCCGCGGCTAGACGGAAAGACCCCGTGAACCTTTACTATAGCTTTGCACTGGACTTTGAATTTGCTTGTGTAGGATAGGTGGGAGGCTTTGAAGCGTGGACGCCAGTTCGCGTGGAGCCATCCTTGAAATACCACCCTGGCAACTTTGAGGTTCTAACTCAGGTCCGTTATCCGGATCGAGGACAGTGTATGGTGGGTAGTTTGACTGGGGCGGTCTCCTCCTAAAGAGTAACGGAGGAGTACGAAGGTGCGCTCAGACCGGTCGGAAATCGGTCGTAGAGTATAAAGGCAAAAGCGCGCTTGACTGCGAGACAGACACGTCGAGCAGGTACGAAAGTAGGTCTTAGTGATCCGGTGGTTCTGTATGGAAGGGCCATCGCTCAACGGATAAAAGGTACTCCGGGGATAACAGGCTGATACCGCCCAAGAGTTCATATCGACGGCGGTGTTTGGCACCTCGATGTCGGCTCATCACATCCTGGGGCTGAAGCCGGTCCCAAGGGTATGGCTGTTCGCCATTTAAAGTGGTACGCGAGCTGGGTTTAGAACGTCGTGAGACAGTTCGGTCCCTATCTGCCGTGGACGTTTGAGATTTGAGAGGGGCTGCTCCTAGTACGAGAGGACCGGAGTGGACGAACCTCTGGTGTTCCGGTTGTCACGCCAGTGGCATTGCCGGGTAGCTATGTTCGGGAAAGATAACCGCTGAAAGCATCTAAGCGGGAAACTTGCCTCAAGATGAGATCTCACTGGAACCTTGAGTTCCCTGAAGGGCCGTCGAAGACTACGACGTTGATAGGTTGGGTGTGTAAGCGCTGTGAGGCGTTGAGCTAA
>NZ_JBWKYU010000040.1:0-6026 GCF_059423925.1 Pseudomonas sp. GW458-11-26-14-LB4 | reverse complement strand
AGATAGCGCCAGTTCGCGTCTGGCGCTATCTCGGGTTCGCCCGTTCCCACAGTATTTTCCCTGACTATGGACGAACGGCGCAGTGCACAACAGATTCACCTAAACGCATAAAAACCGTATCAGGGCGCGGCAGATGGCCGCAGGCAGCGCTTTGATCTGATCCGCATAAATGAACAATTCCTGAGCCTGTTTTGTTTCCGGTGGGGTTTCTACAGTGCAGCTCGTGCCAGACCGGGTGGCCTGGCAAGACTTTGCAACCGTGGATGAACTGACCATGAGCACAGCAACAATCGGACAGGCTTATAACTACAAGGTCGTCCGCCAATTCGTCATCGCGACTGTTTTCTGGGGTGTCGTGGGCATGGCGATGGGGGTATGGATCGCCTCGCAACTGGTGTGGCCCGACATGAATCTGGACTTGCCGTGGACCACCTTCGGCCGCTTGCGACCGTTGCACACCAGCCTGGTGATTTTCGGCTTCGCCGGCAGCGCGCAATTCGCCGCCAGTTACTACGCCGTGCAGCGTACCTGCCAGGTGCGGCTGTACTCGGACAAACTCGCCGCGTTCACTTTCTGGGGCTGGCAATCGGTGATCGTGATCATGCTGGTCACCCTGCCGATGGGCTACACCACCACCAAGGAATACGCCGAGATCGAATTCTCCGGCGCGGTGTGGATGGCGGTAGTCTGGGTCGCGTATGCCATCGTGTTCTTCACCACCGTGGTGCAGCGCAAGACCAAGCACATCTACGTCGGCAACTGGTTCTTCGGCGCGTTCATCCTGGTGATCGCCATGCTGCACGTGGTCAATCACCTGTCGATTCCGGTGGACTGGTTCAAGTCTTATCCGGTGTACTCCGGCGCCACCGACGCCATGGTGCAGTGGTGGTACGGGCACAACGCGGTGGGTTTCTTCCTGACCACCGGGTTCCTCGGGATGATGTATTACTTCGTGCCCAAGCAAGTGAATCGGCCGGTGTACTCGTACCGGTTGTCGATCGTGCACTTCTGGGCGCTGATCACCCTGTACATCTGGGCCGGCCCGCACCATTTGCACTACACCGCGCTGCCGGACTGGGCGCAGTCACTGGGCATGGCGATGTCGCTGATCCTGCTGGCGCCGAGCTGGGGCGGCATGATCAACGGGATGATGACCCTGTCCGGCGCGTGGCATAAATTGCGCACTGACCCGATCCTGCGCTTCCTCGTCCTGTCGCTGGCGTTCTACGGCATGTCGACGTTCGAAGGCCCGATGATGGCGATCAAGACCGTCAACGCCCTCTCCCACTACACCGACTGGACCATCGGCCACGTTCACGCCGGTGCCCTCGGCTGGGTGGCGATGATCACCTTCGGCGCGACCTATCACATGGTGCCCAAGGTCTTTGGCCGCGAACGGATGCACAGCACGCCGCTGATCAACCTGCACTTCTGGCTGGCGACCATTGGCACGGTGTTGTACATCGCTTCGATGTGGGTCAACGGGATTACTCAGGGTCTGATGTGGCGGGCGATCAACGAGGACGGCACGCTGACGTACTCGTTCGTTGAAGCGCTGCAGGCCAGTCATCCGGGGTTTGTCGTGCGGTTTGCTGGCGGGGTGTTCTTCCTCAGCGGTATGTTGCTGATGGCCTATAACGTGTGGCGCACGGTGCGCGTTGCCGACGTTGCACTCGCCCATCGTGAAGCGCAGATCGCCTGATAAAGGGAGCCGGTCATGTTCGATGTTTTCTTGAATGTGTTGGGCGTGGTGTTTCTGTGGCTGGCGGTGGAGTACTGCTTGCGGCACGAGACGGCCGAGAGCCTGGATGAGGCGAGTCTGACGCCGTTTGCGGATGATCCGGAGGTGGCGCGGCGGGTTGAGATGGCCACCGGTAAGACCGTGAAAGCGGTGGCGCCGGAGGTGGCGAAGCCGGGGTGGGTCAATCTCGAAATGTGAGGTGTGTCAGGGGCAGCCCCCTCACCCTAACCCTCTCCCGGAGGGAGAGGGAACTGACCGGGTTGTTTACTCGAAATACACCGACCTGAAATATCGAGCCGAACTCAAAAACTGAAAAGCCCCCGATCTGCTCCCTTTCCGTCGAACTCAATATTGAAAACGACACAAATCTGCTCCCTTTCCGCCGAGCTCAAAATTGAAAACAACGCAGATCTGCTCCCTTTCCCCCTCGCCCCCTTGGGGGAGAGGGCTGGGCGGGCGGCGTTCCGATGAGGGGGTAGGCTTTTGATCTTAGGTGCGGTCGCGGGGGATGAGGCTCTGCAGTTGCTGCGCGAGGAAATTCGCATCGAAAGCAAACGTATCCGGATCCTTCAACCCATTGGTCTTGCGCCACTGCCAATCACCATTGGGCAACCCCACCAACGAAACACTCCCATAACGCGCCGCCGTCAGCCCCACCACCGCCAGCGAAATCTGACCACCGCTGCCCATCACATCCGGCACAAACTCCACCGGTTTGCCGGCAATCACGATGCTCAGTTTTTCAGTCTTGAAGGTTGAGGTCTCAACCGGCGTGCTCGGCCCGAACGCCACATAAGCCTCGCGACTCACCTCCAGCAACCCCGGCGCCTGCACCGGCTCCAGCCATTGCTGAATCTGCCCGAACAACTCGCTAATCCGTGTGGCCCAGGTCGCCGATTGCGTCTCGAACAATTGCTTCTTGTGCGCTTCGCTGTCGGCATAGTGGCGAAGCATTTCGCCCAGTTGCTGTACGTCGTCCATTGCGGTGTTCCTTCAAGGAGCGGTGCTGCGGACTTTGAGCATGGCAGATGCCGATGACGACCGTGCAAGTCATTTGCCTGCACGATCGCCTGATCGACCATTGACGGACAGAAGGTCAGCGTTTGCGCAGACGCGCCATGCTCAAAGTGTCGACCCATTGCCCGTCACGCACGGCGTAATCGCGGAACAGGCCCTCGTTTTCGAAGCCGAACTTGCGATAGAGGCCGATTGCCGCCTCGTTGTCGGCGTACACCGAAAGTTCGACCCGGTGCAGGTTCATCCAGTTGTCGGCGATGTCCAGCGCCGCTGCCAACAGCTTCGAACCGACACCCTTGCCCTGCCACGCTACCGCAACGGCCATGCCGACACTGCCCGCGTGACTGCGGCGAATTCGCGAAAAAGCCTCCAGCCCGAGATGCCCGATCACCGCACCTTGATGCAACGCCACCAGTTTCACCATCCGTTCGTTTTCCGGCATCAGTCGTTGACGCCAGATCTCGGCAGACTGAAACGGCATCTGCAGCACCTGCCGGGTCACAGCTGGGTCGTTGTAAAGCGCGGTGACGCTTTCGATGTGGGATTCGCTGAAGCGTTCGAGGTGAATGGCGGGGTTGTGCTCAGGCATGAAAGATCCCTCCTGGATCAGTGCGTGGCCGGTCACTGTAAACCGCTTCTTCACGGACTCGCCATGACTGTTTAAAGCCGTTGACCGAAACGTCCGGCAAGCCACAACGCCTTGCGCCATTACCTACGCATCCGCCAGAATCCGCCGGCTTGTGTGCCTTGGGGGGCCGGCTCTATCGTTTTCGGGTCGCTGATGAATCAGCGATCGGGTTTAGCAGCTCGGCAATTCTCAAGGCACGCTGGTTTCGCCATTTCTGTTTTATGGCGGCTTGCGTGGGGCACTTCGGTGCGCCGGGATCCTTGAGCCTGGTCTGCTAACCCGCGTACAGCCGCCACCTCATTCGTTTAGCAGCGATGGATGACGGCTCCATTTCTCAAGGAGCTTCACTATGATCAAACCAACGCCAAACCCGCCCGAAACCGACTCCACCTCGCCTTACGAATCGGTGGATTCGAAGACCTTCCACGAAGCCGCCGAACGCGCCCTCGATCACTACTTCAATCCCCTACTCCCCAGAAAACCGCTGCTCAAACCCAACACCCGCTACCTCATCGCCCCCGGCATCGACAGCGAAGAACTGCTGGCCGACGCCTGCGAAACCCTGACCTCGGCCAAAACCATGGCCACCGACTTCGCCGGGCTGGTGGACGGCTCGCATCGGCATGTGCTGCTGGGGATTGCGCAACTGATCATGCTGGGGGAACTGGCGGTGAATCGGGCGCTGGATAATCTTGAGGTGGCGGCTGAGCCGCGCGTTTGAGTGCTGAAACCAAAACGGCCCCTTTACGGGGCCGTTTTTCTGCCTGTTCAAATCCTTGGAGATCTCTTCGGCACTCGACCGTTCATCTATAAACAGCCTTCACCTGTCAGATCTGACAGTGGTCGATGCAACTGCATGGTGCTTTGATGAAGCTCATCTCAATTGCCCCGCGAGCAGATGCCATGAACGCCACCACGTCGCCCCCCATCGCCATTTTTGCTCTCACGCCTCCACAAGTCCTCCTCAAGACTGACCCGGTGATTGGTGCGCATATCGGGGTCTCGATCGTCAATCACTACAAAGACCCTTTGGGGATGGCAGTGCTGTTCGGGCCTTGGCAAGGTCAGGATCTGTATGAAACCGTTCACTTGCACCTGAACAACAACCCAAAGCCGATCAGCAGTGAAATCGTATTCAGCATCAGCGACCCGGTGCTGTTACGCCTGCCTGCCGGTTTGCTGCTGGAGGACATCAACAGTTTGCACTGTACGGTTGAGCGTCTTTCAGGCAACGGCGACACGTCTCCCTCATTGACGGTGCTTTACGATGCTTTTGCTCCAGGTGGCGATGAACAGGTACCGGGGGGCGGACATTCGGCACTCGCCATCAACGCCACCCCCACCAGCGTGGACGCCTCACAAGCTGCACAAGGCGTACTGCTAACGTTGGATTATCCGCACAAACATCTCTATGACCTGATCACTGTTGATAGCGGCGGAGTAGAGACCAAACATCGAATCGAACCAACGCCGACCAACCCCAACCCCGACCTGACCCAGCCAATCACACTCACTCTGACTACACCGCACTTTGCCAAGGATCCGAACAATCCGCAGTTCCCGATCAAGTACAACGTGATCAGCCAGACAAACAATTACTCAGGAACAACACAGTTGGGCCAATTCAATGCACAGGATCATTGGTCGATTCCTTGTCTGATCGATGTGCATCTGGATTGGGCAGAACTGCTCGAGGCCATCCTTCAGGAAATCCTCGGAGAAAACGGTGACGATCCGAAAGAAGTCGATCTGGGCAAAATGAATGGCGGGCCATTGTGGGCGCTGATTCACTTAATCAATACGATTTGGCAGGCGGGGGATCAGATTCATCTAACGTTCGAAGCGTGGCTGAACGGCGTCATGGTCGCCACCCATGACGAGACTTTGCCAATCGGCAATGTACCGGGGCAGTTTTCCTGGCCAATACCCAATGTAAAGGTGGTTGCCAACAGTCAGGTGAGGGTCAAGTTCGAACAGATCAGGGGAGGCAAAGTCATTGGCGTTTCCAGGGAAGCCCAGGCACGAGTAGTTGGAGAGGGTTTGCCGGACATTGAGGATTTTGAGTCCACACCCAGTCAGGGAGCCTCCGAGGTTGGGCAATCGGTTTCGACCAATAAAATCAAAGTAACCTTGACGGGAAAAGTTCATCCGAATGACTCGCTGGCCATTGCAAGGTTTACTGATCCCGTTGACGCAAATGGACAGGCGTTTTATGGGTATTTAGCGCAGCCTAATGGGCAAATTACCTCTCTATCTTATGAGGTGGAGCTGATTGGCAGGACTGCCAACAGACTGGTGATCTGGATTGCGGGTGGCAATATTTTTGGTAATGCCACTCAAATGAATTTGGTTTTCAGGGATACCGCTGGGGCGACGCTTAATTTCATTAACCTAACGGTCACCGCCTACCAGCGTCAGCAACAGATCGATACAGGGGTTCTGAACGGTATCAAGTCGATTGCTGTGGTAGTGAATGGTCAGGTAATCATCGATCGGATACAGTTTTTGTAGCCCTCGCATAGCTCTCACTCCAGCGTCCCAAGACAACGGAAAAAACGGGACGCCCATTAGCCGGTCTCAAGTCAAGGTTAAAAGCCACCGCGCCCTGCAGTTTTCAACTGCAGGGTTTGCTCTCCAACT
>NZ_JBWKYU010000039.1:0-6396 GCF_059423925.1 Pseudomonas sp. GW458-11-26-14-LB4 | reverse complement strand
CCTTACCGCTGCCCCCGACCGCCCCCCGAAAACAACCCACGCTCCCGAGCCCAGACAATCGCCTCGCTGCGACTGTGCACATCCAGCTTCGAATACACCGTCGCCACATGATTGCGCACCGTGTTCGGCGCCAGCTTCAGCCGCGCAGCAATCTCCTTGTCCGCCAGCCCCTCACAGATCAGCGCCAACACATCACGCTCCCGGGCCGTCAGATCGGTGAACGACACGCTCGGCAGCTGCGGCGAGTTGACCTTCTTCACATTGGCCAGCTTTTCGATCAACGTCCGACTGAACCAGGATGCATCCTTCATCACCTCTTCAATCGCCGCCACCAGCTCAAGCTCGGTGCGCTTGCGTTCGGTGATGTCCATCAGCACCAGCAGATAGCACACCGCGTCCTGGATGTTGACGGTGTCTGCGGACATCGCGCACTCCAGCAGCTCGGCGTCTTTCCTGCGGATCCGCATATCGACGCGGTCAACGCGGCCGGTTTTCTCCAGTGCCGCCAGTAACCGGGCGCGTTCCGCCGGTTCATCGATGAAGTCCAGTTGCGCGACGGTCTTGCCGAGCACGTCGTCGCTCTCGTAAGCCAGGGTATCGAGAAAGGCCTGATTGACGTCGATCAGCCGCTGCTCATCGGCGCTGCAAATCAGGATCGGTACCGGCGTCAGGCGAAAGGCCTTGGCGAACCGCTCTTCACTCTGGCGCAGGGCGACTTCGGCCTTATGCCTGAGCTCCATGTCGACGAACGAGAACAGCATGCAATCCTCGTCATTGAGCACTAGCGGCTGCCCCGCGACGATCACCTGTTTAATGCCACCGTCCGGCAATCGCAGCTCGGCCTGCATCTGCGGGATCGTCGCGACATCGCGCAGGCGCTGGATCGCCAGGTCCTTGCGCTCGGCCTGTTCGAGAATATCCAGCTCATAGGTCGAAACGCCGATCACCTGATCGCGGGTGTAGCCAGTCATCTCCAGGAACCCCGGATTGACCTTGATATAACGCAAGTCGCTGAGACGGCAGATCACCGCCGGGGCCGGGTTGGCATTGAAGGTTTTTTCGAAGCGCTGTTCGGCGTTGGCCCAGTCGGTGACGTCGCTCATGATCAGCACCAGCGACTCGATGTCGCCGTCGCGATCGGTCAACACCATGCTGCGCACGCTATGCACCCAGGTGCGCTCCTCGTCACTGTGCGGGGTAACTTCGACCAGCACGTCGCTGAAGGTCTCGCCGGTGGCTACGCGGCTGATCGGGTATTGCTCCGGCGTCAGCGTGTGGTTGTTGCGATAGCGCAGGTTGAAGCGCTCGACGTATTCCCCGGCGTTGTTGCCCAGCTCGCCGATCCGGCTGACGCCATGCATCGCCAGCGCGGCTTCGTTGGCCCAGAGAATCGTCTGGTCGAGTTCCAGCAGAATCACCCCGTCGGACAGCCCGGCAATGATCTGCTGCAACTGACGGCGATTGGTTTCGGTGGTCAGGACGTCCCGGCTCATTGGTTCTCCACAAGTTCGCGCATGTGAAGTTTACGACCGCAGGCGGTTGTGATCGTGCCGGGCAACTTTGTCCCTGATTACCGCGATGAGTGATCGACCAGCTCGCGCAGCGTATCGAGAAACAGCTTGAGCACCGGCGAGGCATCGTCCGCCCGATACGTCGCGTACAGCGGCACTTGCGGCAGCGCCGGGGTCAGGCGCCGGAACACCAGTCCGGCGGGAGCCAACTGCTCGATCGATGCGGGTAACAGCGCCACGCCAAACCCGGCGCGAACCAGACTGAGCAAGGTCTGCACCTCGATCACCTGCTGGCGGATCTGCGGAGTGAACCCGGCCTGAATGCAGCACTGATAGAGAAAATTGGCGAACCGCGACTGCTTCAATTCCAGCGCCACAAACGGCTCCTGCGCCAGATCAGCCGGCGCCAGCACCTCGCGTCGGGCCAGCGGGTGATCCTGCGGCATCACCACATGGATCGGTTCATGGATCAGCAATTCATTGCGCAATTGCGGGTCGTCATAACCGACGCGGAACACGCAGGCGTCGATGCGTTTTTCCTTCAACGCCTTGACCTGGGCCGCCGGGGTCATTTCATGCAAACGCCAGGTCACCTGCGGATAGCGCTCGCGAAACAGGTGCAGCGCCTTGGGCAGCACGCCGACCATCACCGAACTGATCATGCCGATTTCCAGCTCGCCCAGTTGCCCGCGCCCGGTCTGGCGGGTCAGGTCCAGCGCCCGCTCGAGTTGCTCGAACACCAGCGGCGCCTGCTCCTTGAGCATCTGCCCCGCCGCTGTCAGCTCGACCCGATGGTGGCTGCGCTCGAACAGCGGCGTGCCGAGTTCTTCCTCCAGCAAACGAATCTGCTGGCTCAGCGGCGGCTGGCAGATGTGCAGCCGTTCGGCGGCGCGACCGAAGTGCAGCTCATCGGCCAGGGCCATGAAGTACCGCAGCAAACGCAGGTCCATGGCGACTTACCCCAGGTTCAGTGGCGTGGAACGCTGACGCACCCCGGTCAGGCTGAACAGCGCATTGGCAATTGCCGGGACCACCGACGGACTGCCCAGCTCCCCGACGCCGCCCGGTTTGTCCGGCTGGCCATCGAGCACGAGAATGTCCACCGGCGGCATGTCGGACATGCGGGTGACGCGATAGTCGTGGAAATTGCTCTGCACCACTCTGCCCTGCTGGATGTCGAGACGATCGAATAGCGCGTGGCCGAGGCCCCACATCAATCCGCCGTAAATCTGCTCCTCGACCCCGCCGGGCGACACCGCCAGACCGCAATCGACCACACAGGTCAGCTTCTCGACCCGCACCTTGCCGTCCACTTTCGCGACCCGCGCCACCACGGCGATGAAACTGGTGTAGCCCTGATTGGTGGCGATCCCCAGCGCCGTGTCCGGCGGCAGTTTCTGGCCCCAACCGGCGCGTTCAGCGGCCTGCTTCAGCACCGCCACATGCCGTGGCCGCTCCTGCATGTTGACCAGCCGGAATGCCAACGGATCTTCACCGGCCGCGTGGGCCAGTTCATCCATGAAGCTTTCCACGGCGAACACGTTGGGAATGAAGCTCACCGAGCGATACCAACCGCTGGGCACGTTGCTTTCGTGTTTGACCCAGTTCAGCTCCAGGTGCGGCGGACGGTAGGCGAAGTCCCACGCGGTGATCGCTTCGGTGGTGCTGTAATCCATGTGATCCGGACGCTCGAAATAGCCCGGCTCCCACTGTTCCGGCGAGGCAGGCGACACCGCGTGCAGTTGCAGCGCGGTGAGTTTGCCTTGGGCATCCAGCGCGCCTTTTACCCGATGCAGCGTGGCCGGGTGATTGAACAGCGCGTGCATCTCGTCTTCGCGGCTGTTGAGCAGTTTCACCGGCACGCCGGTCTTCTGCGCCAGATACGCGACCTCGAACAACCAGTATTTGGCTTCCCGCGCACCGAAGCTGCCACCGGACACCAGCTCATGAATGGTGACTTTTTCCTTGCCGATGCCGCACACGGTTTGCGCCGCTTCCAGCGCCGACGACGGCACCTGCACGCCACCCCAGTAGGTGATTGCCTTGTCCTTGAGCTGCGCGGTGATGCAGATCGGCTCCAGCGGGTTCTGCACCTTGTAGGGCATGGTGTAATCGGCTTCGAGCAGCTTCGCCGCACCCGGCCATTGTCCGGCGACATCGCCCTGGGCCATGGCTTTGACGGTTTGCGTTGCCGGGTCGCTGATCGCTGCGATCTGTGCCTTGACCAGTTCGGCACTGTCGAAACCGGCCAGCGGGGAATCGCTCCATTTGATCTCCAGCAGCTTGCGTCCCTGTTGCGCGGCCCAGAACGTTTCGGCCAGTACCGCGACGCCTTCGAGGTTGCCACCGAGCACGTCCGGCCGACCGGGAATCGCGATCACCTTGCGCACACCCGGCACCTGCAACGCGGCCGCCGAATCCACCGCGACAACCTTCGCGCCCACTACCGGTGCGCGTTGAATCACCGCCACCAGCATCCCCGGCAACTGCACGTCGATGCTGTACTTGAAGCGTCCGCAAACCTTGGCCGCCGCATCGCGTTTGTGGCGCAGTTTGCCGATGTACTTGAACTGCGCCGGATCCTTCAGCGTGACGTTAGCCGGTGCCGGCAGATGCGCCGCCGCGCCGGCCAGTTCGCCGTAGCCGAGGCTGCGTTTGCTCGATGCATGCACGACCCGGCCTTCTTCGGTAGAGCAACTGTCGGGGCTGACTTTCCACTGCTGCGCCGCCGCACTGATCAGCAGCGCCCGCGCCGTGGCGCCAGCCATGCGCAAGCGATCGTACTCCAGCGACACACTGGTGCTGCCGCCGGTGGAGAAGACTTTCCAGACCGGATGAATGTAGGTGTCGAAGAACGGATCTTCCGGGGTGATGACCTGCACCGTCATCGGGTTCACGTCCAGTTCCTCGGCCACACATGCGGCCAGCGCGGTCTGGGTTCCGGTACCGGAATCGTGCTTGTGCACCACCAGTTTCACCGTGCCGTCGGGCAGCACGCGCACCCAGGCGTTAGGTTCGAATTCAGTGGCCGAGGTTTTCGCTTCAGTCGCCGCCGCACCGGAAGGCAGGTACAGCGCAATCGCCAGACCGGACGCCACCGTTACCGCCTGCTTGAGAAACACTCGGCGCGAGGGTTCATGAAGCGTGCCGTCGATGAGGCTCATCACGCCTCCTTCGGCGCATTCGCCGCACGTTTGATCGCCTTGTTGATCCGCCCGTAAGTGCCGCAGCGGCAGATATTCCCGGACATGGCGTTGCGGATCGAGTCGTCGTTGACCGGTGCACCGGTGTTGAGCAGCGCGGCGGCGGACATGATCTGCCCGGATTGACAGTAGCCGCATTGCGGCACATCTTCGGCGACCCAGGCCAGTTGCAGCGGATGGTTTTCGCTGGGCGACAGGCCCTCGATGGTGGTGATGCTGTGGCCCGCGACGGCGGCCAGCGGCAACTGGCAGGAACGCACCGCGACGCCGTTCAGGTGCACGGTGCAGGCACCGCACAGGCCGATGCCGCAACCGAACTTGGTGCCGGTGAGTTTCAACTGATCACGCAACACCCATAACAAGGGCATGGAGGGGGACGCCTCATCCAGCTCGCGTCGTTCGCCGTTAACCGTGAATGCAATCATTGTCAGGCTCCAAAAGAGCGGCCCGTCTTTGTGCGGGCCTGGTGACCGATTATTGGAACCCCCGGCAACGCGCGGCCAGCGACGATTTCTGCCAACCGGTGTAAGCAGGACTAACAACATGTACAAGCGATACCCGTCGGTGCAGTCCATGAGCGCGTTCATTCACGCAGCGCGCAGCGGCAGTTTTTCCAGTGCCGCACGCAAGCTCGACCTGACCCACAGCGCGATCAGCCAGCAGATCCGCGCCCTGGAAGACTTCATTGGCCAGCCGCTGTTCGTGCGCGAAGGCGGCGGCAGCAACCTGACCGACGCCGGGCAGCTGTTTGCCAGCGTGCTGTCGGATGGCCTGGCGCAGATTGACCGGGCGCTGTCCTCGGTGAAAAACCGCAGCGTGGCTCAGCGGCTGACCCTGGATGTGGACAGCGAACTGGCGCAGAGCTGGCTCAATCCACGCCTGCCGCAATTGCTCGACGGATTGCCGGATTACGAAGTGACAATCCTGTCGATGCCGCGCAGTGATCGCAGCACGTTCGAGCGGGTAGACCTGTCGCTGCGCTATGGCTATGGCGATTGGGACGATTGCGAGATGACCCAGATCTGCGGGGATCGGGTGCTGGCGGTGGCGTCCCCGGCGTTGCCGGAGCGGCATGGATTGCAGCTGCCGCTGAGCCCGGCGCAGATTCTTGAACTGCCACTGTTGGGGTATACGCGCAGGTCGTGGATTCCGTGGCTGGATGCGGCGGGGATGACACCGACCGAACCGCCGGCGCGGGTGATTTTCGATAATGCGGCGAATCTGATTGCGGCAGCTGAAGCGGGTGTCGGTGCGGGGCTGGTGCGTGGATTACTGGCTGCCGATGCGTTGCGCAGCGGGCGGCTGGTGGCGTTGAACCAAGCGCAGATTGCGGCGCATTACAATCTTTATGCGGTGTGGCCGCATGGGCAGGCTGAGCGGGTGGGGCCGGTGGTTGAGATCATCAAACAGTTGGCTCTGAGTACGCTTGAGAATGCTGCCCTCACCCTAGCCCTCTCCCAGAGGTAGAGGGGACCGATCGGGGGATGCTCAAGAAGTCCGCCGACCTGAATCTGCTTTACCGAATCCATAATCGACTGGATCTTTCAGGTCGATGTACAGCGCAAGACACCTCGGTCAGTCCCCTCTCCCTCCGGGAGAGGGCTAGGGTGGGTAAAGACCGGGTACATCCTTTACGTTTGAGACCGGGGACATGGTTTACAGGTATCAATCATGGTCAGGAG
>NZ_JBWKYU010000038.1:0-9658 GCF_059423925.1 Pseudomonas sp. GW458-11-26-14-LB4 | reverse complement strand
GATTGGTTGAGTGGTTGGGGTCGGGGGCGGTGGGTTAAGGCTTAGGTTGGAGGGTCTTTGAAGTGGCTTAAAACAAATATTCGTCGAGGTCCGCGTCCGGCCAATAGCAGCCTCCAAATGACGTCTATCAAACCAAGCTAATTAATTACTATGTTTCAACGCGGGTGCAGACATGCACCCGCTTCAGCCGAAGATGTATAAGCAGTCGTCAATGTGTTCCAATTCTTGCTGCGTGTATCGGGCGTTGCCATATTTTCGAATATCCTCCAATACTCCCCTGACAGGAACTGGCTGCGATGAGTCTTCAATCAACTCAATTAAGAGCTGACAATCAGGGGCTATCCCTTTGAGATACTTCTCTACTAGCTCTTTGAGTGCTATTCGAGCTTGCTGATCGGTTAGCATTGCTTCTCCGGAAAAACAGCCCAATTAGTCGCAATCGATAATAGTCGCCAGATACATTTCAGAGAAATCCTCGGCTTACAGGGGCGACTTACGATTACCTTTGTTTACACTTTTCAAGCTCGCTTTGACTTTTTAATGTCGTATCCAAGCCAAGTCGATACTTGCAATAATTAATAACCAGACTTCGCTCCGCCTCGCTTAGCTCACTCAATTTTTTATCATCGGATTCGTACGCGAAAATATTTTCAAACTCCATCTGAAATGTGGGACTTTTCTTAATAAAGAATACTTTTTCCGGATAAGCGTCCTCCATCTTTTCGTAAAAACCTATATAAAGCATGGCAACAATCGTGGTTGATAATATGATTAGCAGCGATTTCATGATGAAGGCGGTCGCAAAAGTTTGGTTTTAATCCGAAGGTTTCTAACAAGCTCCATGCCGATATTACCAGGGCAAATTTTTCCTTCGCCGGCTTGCATGGGGTATTCACGGTGCCCACCTAACGTCGTCACCCTGAAAACGCTGGTCAGGGCCTGAATCAAGGTCAGAAGGGTATCAATTTGTATAGCAGGAATTTTCTGGTCCATGTTGCCGTTGATGCTTTCGAGGGCTTGGCGAGCAAAAGCGACCATATCGCCACCCTCTTCGGCGGTTGTCAGGTTTTCCAGTAAAACGATACCAATCACACCCGTGTTGTAGTTATGTACGCTTGATCCCTTGAACCGTATGTCACGTCCTTCAAAGACTTTACCCGTACAATCGATGCCGTAGTGATAGCCGATATCATCAAACTTAGCCTGATGTTCACTCTGAATCGCGCGCATTTGTCCTGCACCAGCACCGCAGCCTACACTTCGTCCTGCGTGGTGAAGGGCGATCATCGAGTAGTCCCAATCATCCACCATTTCACCTTTTGCTTTATGCGCTCCCCATGATGATCGCTCTACAAATTCGCACTTGTTTTTGCTGAGTAGTCTGATGATCGCTTCTCTAGTGGCAGCTCTATCGTTGACGGTGATAATCGTGGGAGCAACTGGCACAGCGGGTTTGACTTCAGTCGCTTTTGCTTCAGTAGTAAATTGTTCAGCCATTCTGGGTCAGTCCGTTAGTTCGTTAAGCGTCCGAGCTGGAGAAGTAAAATCAATACTGATAGAAATATTGGCATCTTTGACTGGGGTTTTGATCTTTGCTATCCCGGCGCTGTCGGTAACACCTGTAATCTTTTGACCATTTACAGTGGCAGTGAAATTTCTTCCGACTAGAGGTTGACCAGTCTCGCTATCAACGATGCTGAAAGTATGCCCATAGGTTTTCTGCAGTAAAAGCGGGAGTGGTGGCGTGAACGGTGCGGGAGTATGGGAGTCGCCGATGATCACCGTACCCGAGCCACCAATAACCACGTCGCCGTGTGTGCCGACGGTTCCCACCAGAGCGGCATTCTTGCCATTGATGAACACCGTCGCAGACACTGCCGAGTCCAAAGCGCTGCCGCAGGTACAAGTGTCGCCTTTCCTTGCGGCTGCGAGGCCGTCAAAAAACACATCGGGAGATCCGGACGCAATGGCTTTGGGCCCGTGCCCAGGCATAGGGCAACTGGTGGGGTCAGTTATGCGTGCAGCTGGCTTTGCCATGTATGACTTCCTGTCTACGATTTTTCCAAGGGCGACTGTATCAGAGTTGCGTCGAACAGTGGCTCAAGGCACCGCTCTGATGGGCATATTGGCGATAGCTTTGAATCGCCTATGGTTAGGCAGAGGTCGTTGAGTGTCAGCTTTCGGCCAGAAGCAGTCAGTCATACATGACGATTATCAACCCCGAGCAGGCATGCGAAAATCGAGGCTGGCAAACAATAAGCTATCGTCAAGCGCCATCAGTTTTTCCTATTATGGAGATACTGCCATTGAGATGGTGGGTGTGCCCGCGGTCTTCATGTTGAGGAAGCTCTGCAAGCCCAGGAAGCGCAAACCACCAGTTGAGATTTCAGCTAGTCAGCCTTCACAACAGGCTCAACTTGTGCGGGGGTTAGCGGGGTAAGCTCAATTGCTAATGCTGTTTTGGCGAAAAGCTTGTTAATCAACGCTGCGAGCCGAGGGGAATTCGAGTCGCTCGAAATCGCTCGACAGGCGTCAAGGAAGTGCTGGGTCGCCGTGCCGAAGTGAGCGTCGTAAGTCGACCGTTGAAGACACATTTCAATCATCCGCCGCATGAACTGACGCAGCGTGTCTACTTCCATACTTCGTATTGCAGCATCGAAATCCGCTACCGTAGCCCGCTTCATGGCCACCTCCTGTAATGTCCCCCAACCCCGGTTATTGATGATGTCGAGACAAGCGTCGACTATGGTTGTGCTCGCTTGGGTCCGAGCTTTGGCAGCATTTACAGCTGCCTGAATATCAGGATGGATCGGGTTGTTGAACGGGTTGTCATCCTCGACGTACTGGTAATTCTCCTCCTCGAAGGCAGTTATCCACGCATTGATGATTGCATGGCCAAGCGCTTGCCCCTCAGGGAGCTCGCAGAGCGTGTCAAAGAGCTGGGTCGCGATGTAGGGGTCCAGCAATTCGGCGCAGGCGGGGAACTGACCGGCTTGAGCCAGCAGATCGGCATCGCTTAGCCGATGGTCCCAAAACGCCCGCTTTAAGAAGTCGTGCGCAGTCTCCCTGGTTTGTAGCGACTGCGTCCCAGCGATGAGCCGGTCAATGATAGTCTGAACACGCTCCGCGTCGAACAGTCCGGACTCCAAAAAATCGACGAGCACTTTCTCGAACTCGTCGCAGCAGTGAACGCCGAGCTCTTCCATAAGCAATCGCCAACTGTCCTCGAGCTTCTCCTGCTCAGTCAGCTCTGCGTTATTGTCCCGGCCGAAATGCATCCAGTCTGGATTCGCCACGTTCAGCGCGAATTGGAAATCGGGCCCGTCTGGAATACCGCGGTAGTGGATCGCGGAAAACAGGACGATCGACGGCACCACTCGCGCCAGGATCGCTTGGTCCAAATCTCGACCAGCCAAAATCTGGTTGGCGGTTTTCACCACCTTGCCCACTATACGGATGTTGGTGAGCCCGCAGATCGCAATGGCTCGCTCCAGCCCCTGCGCGTATTTCGATGGCGTCAGCTTGATGGCTATCGAAAACGCCTCCTCCGGGGAGGTCATTAGCCTGACTTCCTCGTCGATGACCTTTTCGCGGAAGGTCTCCCACAGCTTCGCCTGGCCGCCATCCGTGGATAGCTGGTCGTCGTTCAACACTAAGAGAAACCTCACGTTGAACTGCTTGGAGTAGTCGTCGATGAAGCCCAAGACCTCGTCGATACCGAGCTTAGTGTGCTTGCGTTCAATGTCGTCGATGACTATTAGCTTGTCTCGAAGCACGACCGGGGCCATCAACAACACGTTGAGGTCCTTGAGGGCGGCCATCGCCTTATAGTGCTGCGAAGCCGCGGACATGCTTGCGTTAAAGAGGTTTTTAATACCGTCGAACACGCCGCCATGAGACTCAACGCCGGGAATTGCCGACTCGATCAGTTTGCGCTTCATTTGGTCGACGCTCGAAAGACCAAACAACGACACGTAGAGAGCCTTCTTGGCCTTCTCGTTGGCAGAGGCAGTTCTGACCTCGTTCCACAGATGCGTCTTGCCTGTGCCCCACTTCCCCGACAGCGCTATGACCCTGTTGTCGTCCTGCCCTAACAAGCGGAGCAATCGTTCTTTCGTTTTTGATAGAGACATACTCTCCTCCTTTGTTGAACGCAAAAAATCGCCCTTGTCGATTTATGCTGATGCTAAACGCTGCAATGCCTCTAAAGACTACCCTCCCGAGCGGCAGCTTTCGGCCAAAAGCAGACATTCAATACATCTACAAAACTGGCGTCGATTCGACCGCCCTTAATTTTTAGTAAGAGTGCTATCAGTCAGGTAAAGGAACTATAAGGATATCCGGTGAAGATTTCGGGTTGGCCCATAACTCCTCAAGATTGACATCATCGCTGGCTGGCCGATGCGCCTTGACCAACGGATCAACTTTAAGAATCATGGGGATGTCAAATGCTGTACCAGTAACCACACAACAGCCTTTGGCAAGAGTGGGTATCAATGCCTTCGAGGATGAATCTAACGTGCTGATGGTATTGTCCAAAAGCATGAGGTCACGTTCATTGACCAAGCGGTGAATAAAAAAATTGTGAATTTGTGAAACGATAGTGGGAGAAATATCGGCTGGTCGCTGACTCGAAAGTGTTAGATATACACCATACTTTCGCCCCTCTTTAATTATTTCCTCGAATAGTTCCAGGCGATAGTCTTTCCATATCTCGTGTTCTCGCGTGGACTGTTCCGACAGTATGTTGTGGGCTTCATCAATTATTAAATGCAATGTTTGCGCTGGTGGGCTTTTTAAAGTTTCCGACTCCTTGTGATTAATGTAGAAATTCTTGGCGATAAGAATGGGAAGGAGTTTCTTGATTTCATTGTTGCATTTTTTCAGTGAAATCACATGGAGTAGATGACGTGATGTTGGAGTATCAACGATTTTTATTACTTTTCGAAGGGAATCAATAGAGGATTTGGCCCGTGACAGCACTGGTTGGATATGCTCGTATTGTGCATAACCCAAGAGCACATCCAAGCAGAGCTGAAGATAGCAACGCACAATAAGCTCATCAAATTGATCGAGATCGCTCAAGTCCAAATGTGCTTCCAATAACGGCTTTAAAAAAGCAGCATAGCTTTTGCCGTCAGAGTCATAATAGTGGCCATCTAGAAAAAAATACTTCTTTACGGCGTTATACTTTATTTTTGCAAGATGGTTCTCCAGTTCCTCACAGCACACCAACCTAGCAATTTCTCTAGTCAGTTCAAGCGCGTCAGATTTTGGCTCGCTTGCACTGAAAACTTTTTGAAAAGTTTTCATAAAGTAGTTGGCCAGAGGTATATCTTTAAATCTATCTCTGCCACTCACTACCCGCCTAAGAAAAGGCTGTTGAGTATTGGTCGTAGCTTGGAATAGTAGGCTAAGTGTCTGCGCATCCCAAAAATGGATGCTTTCGATCATGAATTGTTCCCCACCTCGCTTGGTATCTAATATTGTGATTTGTTTATCTTTGGCAGGAAGGATTTGCCCTTCAGTGTATTCACCATTGAAATCTATGATAACAAATTGGCTTTTGTTCTTCAGTCCATCTAACTTTTCTCTAAATAAGGTGGTGTACAGTTGGGCGAGAGTGTTGGATTTGCCGCTCCCTGTATTGCCAAAAATGCCAAGATGGCCATTGAAGATCTTGGCCCATGGCAGATTTATTGATACATCCTCCTTTAGCATGGCGCCTATGGAAAAATTGCTATCTCCTTCGGTCCCATAGATTTTGCTGACCATGGATACGCTTAGTAGGAATGCCTGGTCTCTGATCATGGGCATGTATTTCACGCCCTCATAGAACGTGTCATCAACAACATATCCTATGGGTCTAACATCGACCTTACGAACGTATATGGTTTTTTCAGCCTCTACATCGAGCTTTTTTTCATCTAGGTATTCGCCCTCAACTAAACAAACAATATCAATGAACCCTCGCTGAATAAGGAGATGCTCTCTTAATGACACCCCCCGATATTTCATCCCGTCGTAAAAAATGGTCTCGTGGCTGGAGTCCTCGAAAATACGAAGAGAAATTCTAACACCTGACACGGCAATAACCTCACCAACGACAATACTCATACGAGATCATCCTCTGGCGGGATATAAGTTTGTGGCTTGAGCGACAGCACGTACTTGTTGAAGTTGGAAAAATCCATTTTGACGCCCTCTGGCGGACCGATTACAGTTACATTCCTCCATTGCTGAAATTCTTTCCGCATCGAGGCTGCGCTACCTGAGCTATAGCAGCAAATGAACGTCTGGAGTTGAGGGTTTACCAGCGAGCGTTGGACCAACTTAAGGATGTGCTCATCAGCAAATGAGAAGCCAAAAGTAATAAGGATCGAGTTCGGCTAATAATGCTCTTCAAATACGGTTTCGTGGAATTTCCATTTTGTTGGGTTGACGATAGGTAACTTATTGTACGCCTGCCAAAACTTAGCGATTTGCTCACTAGTGAATTTCACATTTGGTACGCGTGCGGTAGACCCGCCCGGGGTGCCTAAGTAGCTGGAGAATGGACTGATCTTGCTAATTGTCCTTGCAGTGAGCAGATGGTTAAATTGATTAGCATAGCTAACCTCAATTTTATCTGCGTGTTTCGACCAGTAAACAGATCCGTGCAGATGGATGATATTTAGTTGAGGAACTCCATAGCTGGCTCTTTCAAAAACTCCTGTTTGACATTGAAATGTATTGAAATTTTTCGCATGTAGATATTTCTTATGGAAGCCGGACGTGCCATCGTTGATTACAAAATCATACGTCCCTTGCGCTTGAATTTGGTCCGCACTATGAGCGAGACACCCATCATAGTTGGTAGTAAAAATATTGATTTTACGATTTAGTTCCTTTCGACGATCAAGAAAGCCTAGCAGGGTTTTCATGAGCGCCTGATAATTCAAAAGATTTTCCTTGCCTTTGGTAGTTTGAACTGCCGAAGGGGAAAATGTCTGAACGGGAAAGATACAGGTGTTGTAATAATGCATGAATAGGGCTGTACGCTTTTCTGGATAATGCTCGAACTTTGTAGCTAGCGTCTCAATTGTTTCCCACCCGCCGGTGGCGTCTTTAATTTCTAGTGCCAAAGTTGGGAATAAATCCGCCGACGCCCCTGAGCCGATTAGAATATTCACATTTTTGTTATAGGCATCCAATGGGTCAATTGATTCAAACATAATGGCTCCGTTGGTTTAACTTGCACATATGGCAATGTTTCCGGCCAAAAATCCCAGTTCTAGGGGGGCTGGCTTTCGGTCTTTGCATGTATGAAGGGTCGTCATTATGACGATTTCGGCAGCGCTTAACCGACTGCCCACTGAGGGCGCTCAAAACCAGAAATGAAAGATCGTCACCTGAAGACGTTTTATAACAAAGTACGCAGCTTAAGCCGTGATTTTGTTCCATCAAGAAATTCCCTCTTTGCACCCGGATTCCATTTGTTCGGCTCGATGGTTGGCTTTGACGGGGCACTTATCCCTAGCAAGCTAGTATTTCGCCAGCACGCTGTCCACTCCAAGAGCCGATAAAGTCAGTAGGGTTTTGCTTGGAAGGGATGCCAGGGAAAACTGGATCTGGCTACGCTTAGGGTGTGGAGTGTGTCAACGCGCGATAAAAAATGACTTACTTCACGGGCACAAATGTTTCCAAGGACGCGTGTTACCCATCTATCGGGTGATAACAGGGTTTTGATTTGGCAATTACAGCGGAAACAGCCGCGAGCCTTTTCAAGCCGTTTTTGATTTGATGTTGATGAAAGGTAAACGTCCGTTCCTGGATTGAACCTGACACAGAGATTGACCTCTCCTTTGGGTCGATTGCAGCCCCTCACAACAGGCAGCAATCGGCCAAAATCGGTCAATCGAAGGAATCTACGGAAGTGCCGCCTTTTCATACGGCACCGCAGGAACTGTAGCGCTCAGGTAGTGCGATAAGTCCGTGCAACCTCTCCCAGGTATGGTTTGATCCTAGTGAGGTCTGAAGCAAAGGACTCGAGTTTCGTCTCTGTCTCTGCATCGTCGTTTATCTTTCGCAGTACGGCGATGATCCGTACCAGTACCCATGCGACATCTGCTGCCATATCAAGAATGTAATCCTCGATTGAAGCATCACCGAACGGTCGCTTTCTCTCCTCACCATTCCACCGAGGATTCCGCATAAAAAATGCTGTTTCCCCGAGAGGCACTAAGTAGCCGTGGAGCAGAGAATGGCGATAGTGCATCAACTTGTGAGCTGCTTCGGCAGCGCGTGCCAGGACTTCGTTCGCACCTGGGCTCAAATCCTCCCTGCCATTTCCTACAATTGTGACTAACTGAGAAGCAGGTGGCCCATCAGTGGAAGGTCTAACCCCCTTCACGCTTTCGCGTTTTAGTGCCCAAACCGCTGGCTCTAGGTGGGCCTCGAAAAGTCCGAATGCGACTGCGAATGTTCCAATTTTCTGCTGAGCGATAACCGACACCCCAAGTTCGGAGATGGCCACCATTACGCCCAAAGCATTGACTGTGAATGCTGGCGGTTTCATTTCGTTGATTCTCCGTTCTTGGTGATGCTTGCTGTATAGCACGCCTCCATGTGACAAATTCCATTCGAAACAGAGCAGAGGATATGCGCTGATGCTCGAATCTATCAGAAGTAGACCGCACTGAACGTCGGCTAATGGCCGATAGCAGACACTCCCAACGAAAAGAGGAGACGGATTTATTTTCAGACGAAGAGCTCGCTTCTCTTGGCCAGTGAAGGCACTGTGATAGCATGCGTCCGCCCCCCGGATAGGGGGATTTTTTCTACATCCCGCAAGGAATATGCCCCGTGAAAGACTTCGTCATCAGCGTCAACAACACCGTCCTCTATCTCTCCCTGGCATTCATCTGGCTGGTCGCTATCGTCGCGATTTTCACCAGTGGGTTCTTGCCGGCGCTGGGTATCTTCGTGGCCGGCACCCTGTGCTGGTGCATCATTTCCGGCTTCTGGTTCGTCCAGTCGGCGACCTACGAAGAACTGCGCAAACTGAACGCCAGCAAAAACTGAAACATCAGGGTGGAGCCGTAATTGCCCCGCCCTACCCTGAGCGCTTGGTTCCGTGCCAAGCGCTTCTCTCTGCTGCGAACTACTCGCACGCACCCGCCTTCTCCGACCTCTAAATAGCTTCGCCCTTTCCCTTTCGGCCGATGAGGGACGGGACTGTTTTCAGGAAATAAGCCCTCACCTTTGAGCGCTTAAACAGGTCCGTTTAAAGCAACCCGCCGTAACTTCCCCAAGGCTACAACGCCTTGCGTCATTGCCTACGACTACGCCAGAATCCGCCGGCTTGTGCGCCTGGCATGCGGCTTTTATCGTTCTGGGGTCACTGAAAATCAGTGATCGGGTTTGGTAGCCCGGTATTTCCAGGCGCATAGCGCCACCTCTTTGCAGGGATCGTTCTCGTCTCTGCTTTTTTATGGTGGCCGTGCGCAGGGCTTCTTCGGAAGCGCCGGGTTCCTGGACCGGTCTACCAACCTGAGCATGGCCACCACCTTACGTTTGGTAGCGACGGGTGATGGCTCCTAGATTGCTTTCCAGGAGATACATCATGATCAAACCAACACCCAACCCACCCGAAACCGACCCCGCCTCGCCCTACGAA
>NZ_JBWKYU010000037.1:0-10797 GCF_059423925.1 Pseudomonas sp. GW458-11-26-14-LB4 | reverse complement strand
GCGTCCCCTAGGGGACTCGAACCCCTGTTACCGCCGTGAAAGGGCGGTGTCCTAGGCCACTAGACGAAGGGGACACACTACAACATTCACTCCCTGCCGCGTTTCGCTGTGTGCTTTACGCTGCAAGTGGCGCGCATTCTATGGATGGATTGAAAGGTCGTCAACCCCCAGATATAAATTTATTTAAATCAATGACTTCGACCTGCTTTACGGGCCGTTTCCGGCTTTTGCGTCGCCCGACGATTGACGCCTATATTCCGACACTCGCCAAGGCGTTATAGTCCACGGCACAGGTGATGGCAATCTGAACCCCAAGGGCCAGCATTTATATAAGCCGGTTCCTGGCCGATACAGATTCAGCCTCGCCGATCCAAACCCGTCGAGCGGCGCTAGGCTCCTCTATGCCAAGCCACTACACTCGCACGCGAACCCTATAAAGAGGTCTTACCGGTGACACCACTCATGATCACCCTGCTAGTCATAGCCGGGATCGCAATCTTGATCGCCATTGGCTACATGAACCATGTGGTGGAAAACACCAAACTGGAGAAGGCCCGCACCAAGGTCGAACTCAACGACCGCCTGCGCCGTTGCGGCGAACTGACCGAAACCTTCCCCGGCCAGTTCATGACCCCGGCCCTCAAGCTGCTGCTGACCCGCCTTGAGCTGAACGTCTGCCAGCGCCTGCTGAACCTGGAAAAGACCAGCGCCACCACCAAGGCCCGCATCACTGAACTCAGCGCCCTCGTCGCCCAGGGCGAATCGATCCCGGTCAACAACCCACCGGCCCCGATCCAGACCGAAGCCAAGGCCAAAGACGTCCGCTTCCTCCTTGAAGCCCTCCACGGCCAGATCACCCGCGCCGCCCAGGACGGCTTCCTGCCACCGAACGAAGCCAAACACTGGGTCCGCGAAGTACGCCACATCCTCGTACTGCTGCACATCGAGTTCTTCAACAACCTCGGCCAGCACGCCCTCCAGCAAAACCAGCCAGGCCAGGCCCGCCTCGCCTTCGAACGCGGCGTGCAATACCTGCGCAAACAGCAGGACCCGCAAATCTACGCCGAACAACTCCAATACCTGGAAAAACTCCTGGCCCGCGCCAACGCCCAGGTCATGGACAAAATCGCCCCGGTCGAAGGCGAAGAAAACCAACTGACTGCCGGCCTCAAAGATGTCGAGGCTGACGCGGACTGGAAGAAGAAAGTGATTTACGACTGAGCGCAGTCAAAAAGAGAAGCCACCGAGAGGTGGCTTTTTTATTGCCTGAAAGAAGATCAAAAGCTTTCCCTCACCCTAGCCCTCTCCCGGAGGGAGAGGGAACTGACCGCGCTGTTTGGGAGAGGTACGCCGACGTGAAAGACCGAGTCGCACTCGGGTTTTGAAATGTATGCAACTCAACTCACACTGCTGCACCTGCTGCACCTGCTGCACCTGCTGCACCTGCTGTACCTTGCACCTTGCACCTTGCACCTTGCACCTTCTGCATCCTCTGCTTCTTCTACTCTTGCTTCTACTCTTGCTTCTGCTTCTGCTTCTGCTTTGGCTTCCCACCACTCAACACAATGAGCGTTAGCTCGAGTACCGCTTTTGACGTGCCGGCCCCATCGGAAGGCTGAGTGGAGGGATTTATCCGGGGGTGGGAGCGCAGCGACCGTGCGGCGAAGCCGCATGCATCGAGAGGAGGTGCAGCGAAGCAAACCGTAGGCGATGCCCCCGGATGAATCCCGGAACGAAGGAACACCGAGCCAAAGCGAGGTGCCGAACGCAGGGGCCCAGCCTTTTGGTTCCTTTTTGGCGTTTGAAAAAGGGACTCGCCGTAAGGGCGAAACCGCCAGCCGGAGCACCCGTAGAAACGGATATGAACGCAATAAAACGCGAACCTGGTCGGCCCAAAGGCCGCCAAGGTCAAAGCCGAAAGTGCCCCACCATCCCCCGCAACTCACTCCCCAACTGCGCCAGCTCAACACTCGAAGCCGCATTCCCGCGCATGGCAATCGAAGACTGATCCGCACTCGCCCGAATACTCGTCACACTGCGATTGATCTCCTCGGCCACCGAACTCTGCTCCTCGGCCGCCGCCGCAATCTGCTGGTTCATCTGCTGAATCAACGAAACCGCCGCCGCAATACTCCCCAGTGCGCTTTCGGTCTGCAACGCATCACTCACCGCCAGCTTCACCAACTCGCCACTGCTCTGAATCTGCTGCACCGACGAATGCGCCGCCGAACGCAAGGCACTGACCAGCCGCTCGATCTCCTCGGTCGACTGCTGCGTGCGTCGAGCCAGTGCCCGCACCTCATCGGCGACCACCGCAAAGCCCCTGCCCTGCTCGCCCGCCCGCGCCGCTTCGATCGCCGCGTTGAGCGCCAGCAGGTTGGTCTGCTCGGCGACACTCTTGATCACCCCCAGCACCGTGCCGATATTCTGGATTTCCGCACTGAGGCTTTCGATGCTCGAACTGGCCGACGTCGCCGAATCCGCCAGTTGCTCGATCCGCGCCATGCTCTGACGCACCACCTGCTGGCCGCTTTCGACCTTGCCATCGGCGGTCTGCGCCGCGAGCGCCGCTTCTTCGGCATTGCGCGCCACATCGTGCACGGTGGCGGTCATCTGGTTCATGGCCGTGGCGACCTGTTCGGTTTCCTCTTTCTGGCTGCTGACCTCAAGGTTGGTCTGCTCGGTCACCGCCGACAGCGATTGCGCCGAACTCGCCAGCTGTTCGATCCCCGCCTGCAACCCGCTGACAATCGTGCTCAAACCCGCGCCCATCTGCTGCATGGCCAGCATCAACTGACCGATTTCGTCCCGCCGGGTGACCTCGATCGTTGCACTCAGATCACCGGCCGCAATCTGTTGCGCCACATGAATCACGCTGCGCAACGGCGCCACAATCAGTCGGGTGATCACCCACGCCGCGATCAGCCCGACCAGCAACGCCAGCGCCGACGAGCCAATGATCAGCACCGAATTCTTTTTCAGTTCGCCCTGCATCGCGCCGTCTTGCGCGACATACGCCTGATCGACCCGCGCCACGACTTCGTCGGCTCGCTGATGCAACTGCTGATAGACAGTCTTTTCCTGGGCCAGCAACCCGGTGTACTCGGCAAGCTTGTCGCTGAAACCGGCAATGTGTCCGGACACTTCATTGAGTACCGTCAGGTAACCCTCGTCCTTGACCGTGGACTTGAGCTGCTCAGCCTGCGCCTGGGCTTGCGCAGCCTGTTCGATATTGCCTTGGCCGGCGCTGTCGTCACCCTTGCGGCTTTGATCCAGTCGCACCCGCGCTTCGTTCATCGCCTGCAACATCAAGCGCGAAACCTGGCTGACCTGACCGGCCTGCTCGATGAATTGCGCCCCGTCCTTGCCCTCGCTGTCTTTCAGGGTATACGCGCCGTCGTCGGCCAGACCGGCCTGCAACACATCGAGATTGTTGGCGACGCTGGACACCGACCAACTGGCCATCTCCAGCGCCAGGTCCTTGGCCTGGGACAACGAGACGAATTCATCGAACGCCTTGCGGTAAGCGCTCAATGACTGTTGGACGTCGTTCATGACCGACTCATTGCCCGGCGACAAAATCTTGAGCTGGTCGGCCATGGCGATCAGACCGTCGACACCCTCATGCAAGGCATCGACGGTTTTCGGGTTGCCGTGCAGGGCGTAGTCCTGCTCCAGCAGGCGCACCTTGAGCAAGCCACTGTTGAGCGATGACATCTGCTTGAGGCCATCGAAGCGCTGACTGATGGTTTGCAGGGACCAGACGCCAATGGCGGCCACCAGCGCCGTCAGCAGCAACACCAGCACAAACCCGATACCCAGTTTTTTTGCCATACCGAGGTTGGCAAAACGTCCTTGCACGGCCGAAATCATTGCGCGTAGTCCCCTGCCATAGTCTGTTGTCGAAGATTCGCAATGGCCTTGAACCAGCACAAGTCTCTGGCGTCGGAATAATGGCAAAAAGCTACGCACGCGTCGTTTTCAGAACGCTTGAGGTCGATCCACGGTCGTGCTGCGAAAAAACTGTCGCGCCCGGGGATCACAGGCGTAAGCCACGTTGATGCGCTGCCAGTCGCAGGCTTCACCACTGGGGCTGAACGAGGTTGCACAAGACAGCTGCACCCCGCAGCGCGAGGCTTGCCTGCGCAAATGCGCTTCATCCGCCAGCGGCGCGCGCGCCCAGATGAACAGGCCGCCCGTGGGCTTGCCGAACACTTCCCACCCGGCATCTTCCAGGGCCTGCAAAGCCGCCGCACGATCAGTATTGAGGCGCTGGCGCTGGCGCTGCACCAGTTTGCGGTAGGCGCCACTGGCCAGCATCCCGGCCAGCACCGCCTCGCAGAACCTCGAGGTGCCCATGCAACTGATCATCTTGACCCGCGCCATCCGCTCGATCAGTTCGCCATCGGCCAACACGAAACCCACTCGCAGCGAGCTGCTCAGGGTCTTGGAAAAACTGCCGACGTAAATCACCCGTCCCTCGTCATCCAGCGCTGCCAGTCGAGTGCCGCTGCCATTGTGCAGGTCAGCGTAAACATCATCTTCGATCAGCCGCAGATCGTAGAGCCTGCTCAACTCCAGGATACGTCGGGCGACCGCCGGCAGCAGGCAACTGCCCGTGGGATTGTGATGGTGACTGTTGATGAACAACGCGGCGGGCCGAAACTGTTGCAGCAACGCCTCGAGCGCCTCGAGATCCGGCCCGCCCGGCGTGCGGCGAACCTCCAGCATGCGCACGCCGTGCAAGCGCAGGAGATCGAACAGCGGCGCATAACCGGGCGTCTCGACCACCACGCAATCACCGGCCTTGAACAGGGTACGCACGATCAGGTCCAGTCCGTGGCTGGCGCCGGCGGTGGTCATCACCTGTTCTGCCACGGCCCTGATACTCAGCAATCCCAGGCGCTTGATGATCTGTTCGCGTAACGCCGGCAGCCCCAGAGGCGTGCTGTAGTTGAACAGACTGGCCATGTCGGCGCGCGCCACTTCGCGGATCGCATAGGCGAGATCATCGGGCTCGCGCCAACTCTCCGGCAGGACGCCACTTCCCAGCGTCAAACCGCCGCGCCATCGGGCGGCTGGCCCCCCCCCGCTGCGCTCTCCCTCACACCCGGTGCCATCGATCGCCTTGCAGCAATCGGGCAATGAAGACGCCACCATAAATCCCGAGCCCTGACGCGAGGCCAGAACCCCTTGCGCCACAAGGCGCTGGCAAGCTTCCATGACGCAGGACTGGCTGAGCAGATTGCACCGTGCGATCTCTCGCACGGAGGGCAGACGCGTCGTCGGCGGCACTTGCCCCTGCATGATCCACTCGGTCAACCCGTCAACAATCTGCTGTACGACCGGCACCATTGCCTGTCGGTCAATTCTCAATTCCATGAGCGCGCAAACTCCTGTCCGTTTTTGCTGGCGGCAGTAAATCACAGCCACGTCCTTGAGACTGTGCGACAAAACCGCCAAAAACCTCCTTTCTCAATATTTGAAACACATTGTTTAGCGAATTCACGGAGCCGCCCCCGAGACGAAAAAAGCCCGCCGATGGGCGGGCTCGTTCATGCATCAGCCAATGGCCTCTCAGAAGGCGGTCACGCCACCATCCACGGCCAGCGAATGGCCGGTGGTAAACGCTGCGCCATCACTGCACAGGTACAGCACGGCGCTGGCAATTTCCTCGACCTTGCCGATGCGCCCGACCGGGTGCATGGCGTTGGCGAATTCGCCTTTTTTCGGATCCGCTTCGTAGGCGCGGCGGAACATGTCGGTGTCGATCACTGCCGGGCATACGGCGTTGACGCGGATTTTCTTCTTGGCGTATTCGATCGCAGCCGATTTGGTCAGACCGATTACCGCATGCTTGGAAGCCGCGTAGATGCTCATCTTCGGCGCAGCGCCCAATCCGGCCACCGACGCGGTATTGACGATCGCCCCGCCGCCCTGGGCCAGCAGCAACGGCAATTGATACTTCATGCACAGCCAGACGCCCTTGACGTTGACGCCCATGATCGCGTCGAACTCATCCATCGAGCCTTCGGCCAGTTTGCCTTTCTCGATCTCGATCCCGGCGTTGTTGAAGGCATAGTCGAGACGGCCGTAGGTATTGATCACCTCGTCCATCAGATCTTTCACTTCGCTTTCGACGGTCACGTTGCAGCGCACGAAGGTCGCTTCGCCACCGGCTGTACGAATCAGCGCCACGGTGCCCTCGCCCCCGGCCGCATCCAGATCGGCCACCACCACCTTCAGACCTTCGGCGGCGAATGCCTGGGCCGTCGCGCGGCCGATGCCGTTGGCCGCGCCGGTGACGACGGCTACCTGACCGGAAAACGTCATGCTCATTGTTATGTCCTCGAATGCGGGGGGATTGATGAAGGCAGCATAGCCACAGGGGCCTGAGTGACGTCAGCACTATCAAAAGGCCGGTTAGGCTTGCATGAATCGCAGTGATGAAACCCAGCAGGGGACTATCACCGTACTGGATCAACCTGCATTCGCCCCATGAGCCAACCTTGCGGCATCGCCCATGAAGGTCTATCAACAAGGCTTCATTCAATTCGAGTGCCTGTCATGACCAACCAGACCAATCGCCAGTTCCTGCTCGCCAAACGCCCGGTGGGCGCCGCCACCCGCGAGACCTTCACCTATCAGGAAGTACCGGTCGGCGAGCCGGCGGCGGGGCAGATTCTGGTCAAGAACGAATACCTGTCCCTCGACCCGGCCATGCGCGGCTGGATGAATGAAGGCAAATCCTACATTCCACCGGTAGGTCTGGGCGAAGTCATGCGCGCGCTGGGCGTAGGCAAAGTAGTCGCGTCGAACAATCCGGGGTTTGCCGTTGGCGACTACGTCAACGGTGCCATTGGCGTGCAGGATTATTTCCTTGGCGAGCCAAAAGGCTTCTACAAGGTCGATCCGAAACTGGCACCGCTGCCGGTTTATCTGTCCGCACTGGGCATGACCGGCATGACCGCCTACTTCGCCCTGCTCGATGTCGGCGCACCGAAGGCCGGCGACACCGTGGTGTTGTCCGGTGCAGCGGGCGCGGTCGGCAGCATTGCCGGGCAGATTGCCAAGATCAAAGGTTGCCGGGTGATCGGCATCGCCGGCGGCGCGGACAAGTGCAAGTTCCTGATCGATGAACTGGGCTTCGACGGCGCCATCGACTACAAGAGCGAAGACGTGCTGGCCGGCCTCAAGCGCGAATGCCCGAAAGGCGTGGACGTGTATTTCGACAACGTCGGCGGCGACATCCTCGACGCGGTGCTGAGCCGCCTGAACTTCAAGGCGCGCGTGGTGATCTGCGGCGCGATCAGCCAGTACAACAACAAGGAAGCGGTCAAAGGCCCGGCCAACTACCTGTCGCTGCTGGTCAACCGCGCGCGGATGGAAGGTTTCGTGGTGATGGATTACGCCGCGCAGTACGCCAGTGCCGCCCAGGAAATGGCCGGCTGGATGGCCAAGGGTCAGCTCAAGAGCAAGGAAGACATCGTCGAAGGCCTGGAAACCTTCCCGGAAACCCTGGGCAAACTGTTCAGCGGCGAGAACTTCGGCAAACTGGTGTTGAAGGTCTGAAAACAAGGAAGGGAGCCATCGGGCTCCCTTCTTTGATGCTTCAGCTGTTCGCTCAGGCCAGTTCGGCAACCACCGAGGCCAGCGCCTTGGCCGGATCCGCCGCCTGGCTGATCGGACGGCCGATCACCAGATAGTCGGAACCGGCATCCAGCGCCTGACGCGGGGTCAGGATGCGACGCTGGTCGTCCTGGGCGCTGCCCGCCGGACGAATCCCCGGGGTCACCAGTTGCAGCGACGGGTGCGCGGTTTTCAGCGCAGTGGCTTCCAGCGCCGAGCACACCAGACCGTCCATCCCGGCCTTTTCGGCCAGCGCCGCCAGACGCAGCACCTGCTCCTGCGGCTCGATGTCCAGACCGATACCCGCCAGATCCTCACGCTCCATGCTGGTCAGCACGGTCACGCCGATCAGCAACGGCTGCGGACCGCTGCGCTTGTCCAGCTCTTCACGGCAGGCCGCCATCATGCGCAGGCCGCCGGAGCAGTGAACGTTGACCATCCACACGCCCATCTCGGCAGCAGCCTTGACCGCCATCGCCGTGGTGTTGGGAATGTCGTGGAATTTCAGGTCGAGGAATACTTCAAAACCCTTGTCACGCAGGGTGCCGACGATTTCCGCGGCGCAACTGGTGAACAGTTCCTTGCCCACTTTGACCCGGCACAGTTTCGGGTCCAACTGGTCGGCCAGCTTCAGTGCGGCGTCACGGGTAGGGAAATCCAGGGCGACGATGATAGGAGTCTGGCAGGCGGACATGGATGGGCTCTCAGGCAAGTCGAAATCGGCGCGCATTGTAGCGGAACCGGCGGCGGCGCGGCACCCGATGATCGGTAAATCGTCGCGCCAACCGTGATCAGCATAGCCTTGCAGGGTATTGTGTCGAACCCGATACACAACCGACACGCCGACAACATGCGCCCGCGCTAGCCTCGCCAGCCGCAACAAGTCCTTACAGCAGCCCTTCCCGCCTCACGGCCGGACGCCTATGCTGAAACCACAACCTCGCAGCCTATCTTTGTGGTTGGCGGCCTACTGGCAGATGAACAGCCTCATGCACAACTCCCAAGCCTCCGTGAACGACGAGCAGAAAGACGACAAGCGCTGGAGCATCCGTGCCCTGATCGTCGACGATGACGTGCCGATCCGCGAACTGATGATCGACTACCTGGCCCGCTTCAACATTCACGCCAGCGGCGTCACCGACGGTGCGGCCATGCGCCAGGCGATGCAGGCCGAGCATTTCGACGTGGTGGTGCTCGACCTTATGCTGCCCGGCGAAGACGGTCTGTCGCTGTGCCGCTGGCTGCGCGCGGAGTCCGACATCCCGATCCTGATGCTCACCGCCCGCTGCGAACCCACCGACCGGATCATCGGCCTGGAACTGGGCGCCGATGACTACATGGCCAAACCGTTCGAACCACGGGAACTGGTGGCGCGGATCCAGACGATTCTGCGTCGGGTGCGCGACGACCGCACCGAACAGCGTGCGAACATTCGCTTCGATAACTGGCGCCTGAACAGCGTGCTGCGCCAGTTGATCGCCGACGACGGGCTGGTGGTGCCGCTGTCCAACGCCGAGTTCCGCCTGCTCTGGGTGTTCATCGAACGTCCGCGCCGGGTGCTCAGCCGCGAACAGTTGCTGGACGCTGCCCGTGGCCGCTCGATCGAAGCATTCGACCGCAGCATCGACCTGCTGGTCTCGCGTCTGCGGCAAAAACTCGGCGACGACCCGAAAGCCCCGCAACTGATCAAGACCGTACGGGGTGAAGGCTACCTGTTCGACGCCCGGGACATTGGCTGATGCGAGCGCGCTTCGACACGCTGTTCGGCCGCCTGTTTGGCATGCTGTTGGTGGCGATTGTCCTGGCGCACCTGCTGGCCTTCGCCTGGTTCCGCCTCTACGGCCCACCGCCCCCGCCACCGCCGCCGGAGTTCTCGCAAAACCTCGACGGTCAACAGCCGGCTCAGGATCCACGCTACCCGCCCCGTCCACCGCGCCCCTGGTTCGGCGGGCCGATCGTGCCGCTGACCTTCCAGTTCATCTCGCTGATCATCGCCGCCTGGTACGGCGCCAAGCTGCTGACCCGGCCGATCCAGCGCCTGAGCGATGCAGCCGAACGCCTGAGCGAAGACCTCGACAGCCCACCACTGGACGAAACCGGCCCGCGGGAAGCCCGACAGGCCGCACACACCTTTAACCTGATGCAGCAGCGCATTCGTGAACAGGTGCAGCAACGCGCGCGGATGCTCGGCGCCGTCTCCCACGACCTGCGCACCCCGCTGTCACGGCTGAAACTGCGCCTGGAAAACATCAACGACGACAAGCTGCAAGGCCAGATGCGCCAGGATCTGGACGACATGATCGGCATGCTCGACGCCACCCTCACCTACCTGCACGAACAGCGCACCAGCGAAGCCTTGCAGTTGATGGACGTGCAGGCGCTGGTCGAATCACTGTGCGAAAACGCCCAGGATCAAGGCGCCGACGTGCAGGTCAGCGGCCACTGTGCCCCCTTGCAGGTGCAACCGATGGCACTGCGCTCATGCATCAACAACCTGATGGACAACGCCCTGCGCTACGCCGGCCAAGCGCACATCGAACTGCAGGACCAACGCGAACAGCTGCTGATCCGCGTCATCGACCACGGCCCGGGCATCGCGGCGGACAAGCGCGAAGCCGTATTCGAGCCGTTCTTCCGCCTCGAAGGCTCACGCAACCGCAACTCCGGCGGCGTCGGTCTGGGCATGACCATCGCCCGGGAAGCGGCGCAACGTCAGGGCGGACAACTGACCCTGGCAGAAACACCCGGCGGCGGCCTGACCGCCGCGATCCAGCTACCCCGCCACTGAGCCTGACTGTGTACCGACCGGTACAAACTTCACATACCCACGACACCTTGCGACTGGAGGCTGCATAAGCCGGTACACCCACCGGTTTTCCAGTCCAAGGAGTGAGCCCGATGATCGGTAGCGTCAGCAACTACACGAGCTATACCAGCACCAGCAGCACCTCCACCCAAAACGCCCGCACCCAGCAACTGCAAAAGGAACTGTTCGCCAAACTCGACAGCAACGGCGACGGCGCGGTGGATCAGGACGAACTGGGTAGCGCCCTGTCACAAAAGTCCAACGACGGCCTGCTGGTCAGCCTGAGCAAACAATTCGGCGATCTGGACAGCGACGCCAGCGGCAGCCTCAGCGCCGAAGAAATGACCGCCATGGCCCCACCC
>NZ_JBWKYU010000036.1:0-16164 GCF_059423925.1 Pseudomonas sp. GW458-11-26-14-LB4 | reverse complement strand
GTCACAACAGTACCGCGACCCGAGATCGAGAACACGTCTTCGATTGGCATCAGGAAAGGCTTGTCGATAGCACGCTCTGGCTCTGGGATGTAGCTGTCCAGAGTTTCCACCAGCTTCTTGACAGCGGTGGTGCCCATTTCGTTGTCGTCTTTGCCTTCCAGCGCCATACGAGCCGAACCGATGATGATCGGAGTGTCGTCGCCTGGGAAGTCGTAGGTGGACAGCAGGTCGCGAACTTCCATCTCAACCAGTTCCAGCAGCTCAGCGTCGTCTACCAGGTCAGCCTTGTTCAGGAAAACCACGATGTACGGAACGCCCACCTGACGGGACAGCAGGATGTGCTCACGGGTTTGTGGCATCGGACCATCAGCGGCCGAGCAAACCAGGATCGCGCCGTCCATCTGCGCAGCACCAGTGATCATGTTCTTCACGTAGTCAGCGTGACCTGGGCAGTCAACGTGAGCGTAGTGACGAATGTTCGAGTTGTACTCAACGTGCGCGGTGTTGATGGTGATACCGCGAGCTTTTTCTTCTGGAGCGCTGTCGATCTTGTCGAATTCAACTACGGCCGAACCGAAAACTTCGGAGCAGACGCGAGTCAGAGCAGCGGTCAGAGTGGTTTTACCGTGGTCAACGTGGCCGATGGTGCCAACGTTTACGTGCGGTAGGGAACGATCAAATTTTTCTTTAGCCACGACAATTAACTCCTAGCCTAAAGGGGCTGAATCAGCCTTGTTTTTTGGTAACGGATTCGACGATGTGCGACGGAGCCGTATCGTATTTTTTGAATTCCATAGAGTAGCTTGCGCGACCCTGAGACATGGAACGAACGTCGGTCGCATAACCGAACATCTCACCCAGTGGAACTTCGGCACGGATAACCTTGCCGGACACTGTGTCTTCCATACCCTGGATCATGCCGCGACGACGGTTAAGGTCGCCCATCACATCACCCATATAGTCTTCAGGCGTAACAACCTCTACCGCCATGATCGGCTCGAGCAACTCACCACCGCCCTTCTGGGCCAGTTGCTTGGTCGCCATGGAAGCAGCCACTTTAAACGCCATCTCGTTGGAGTCGACGTCGTGGTAAGAACCATCGAACACGGTAGCCTTCAGGCCGATCAGCGGATAGCCGGCAACAACGCCGTTCTTCATCTGCTCTTCGATACCCTTCTGGATAGCCGGGATGTATTCCTTAGGAACCACACCACCCACTACTTCGTTCAGGAATTGCAGACCTTCCTGACCTTCGTCAGCAGGAGCAAAGCGAATCCAACAATGACCGAACTGGCCACGACCGCCGGACTGACGAACGAACTTGCCTTCGATTTCGCAGTTCTTCGTGATGCGCTCACGGTACGAAACCTGTGGCTTGCCGATGTTGGCTTCGACGTTGAACTCACGGCGCATCCGGTCAACCAGGATGTCCAAGTGCAGCTCGCCCATGCCGGAGATGATCGTTTGACCAGTCTCTTCATCAGTTTTGACGCGGAAAGACGGGTCTTCCTGAGCAAGCTTACCCAGAGCGATACCCATTTTTTCCTGGTCATCCTTGGTCTTAGGCTCTACGGCAACCGAAATAACCGGCTCCGGGAAGTCCATGCGAACCAGGATGATTGGCTTGTCAGCATTGCAGAGGGTTTCACCAGTGGTGACGTCCTTCATGCCGATCAGGGCCGCGATGTCGCCAGCGCGTACTTCCTTGATCTCTTCACGGGCGTTTGCGTGCATTTGCACCATACGACCCACGCGCTCTTTCTTGCCTTTAACCGAGTTAATCACGCCGTCGCCGGAGTTCAACACGCCCGAGTAAACGCGGACGAAGGTCAAGGTACCCACGAATGGGTCGGTAGCGATCTTGAACGCCAGGGCCGCGAACGGCTCGTCGTCGCTTGCATGACGCTCCATCTCCTCTTCCTCGTTATCAGGGTTGGAACCCTTGATAGCAGGAATGTCGGTCGGAGCAGGCAGGAAGTCGATAACGGCGTCGAGAACCAGGGGAACACCCTTGTTCTTGAACGAAGAACCGCAAACAGCCAGAACGATTTCGCCGGCGATAGTACGCTGACGCAGAGCAGCCTTGATCTCGGCGATCGACAGCTCTTCACCTTCCAGATACTTGTTCATCAGCTCTTCGCTGGCTTCGGCGGCGGCTTCAACCATGTTGTTGCGCCATTCTTCAGCCAGTTCAAGCATGTCCGCAGGGATTTCCTTGCGAACCGGAACCATACCCTTGTCAGAGTCGTTCCAGTAGACAGCTTGCATGTTGATCAGGTCGATCTGGCCCTGGAAGTTATCTTCCGAACCGATAGCCAGCTGGATCGGCACCGGAGTGTGACCCAGACGCTGTTTGATCTGACCGATCACGCGCAGGAAGTTGGCACCAGCACGGTCCATCTTGTTTACATAAACAAGACGTGGAACGCCGTATTTGTTGGCCTGACGCCATACGGTTTCCGACTGAGGCTCAACACCCGAAGTACCGCAGAACACAACGACCGCGCCGTCGAGTACGCGCAGGGAACGCTCTACTTCAATGGTGAAGTCTACGTGGCCCGGAGTATCGATTACGTTGAAGCGATGCTCGTGTGGGTACTGCTTCTCGGAACCTTTCCAGAAGGCGGTAATGGCAGCAGAAGTAATGGTAATACCACGCTCCTGCTCCTGAACCATCCAGTCTGTGGTCGCGGCGCCGTCATGCACCTCGCCCATTTTGTGACTTTTGCCAGTGTAAAAAAGGACGCGCTCGGTGGTGGTGGTTTTACCAGCATCCACGTGTGCGACGATACCGATGTTACGGTAGCGACTAATCGGAGTAGTACGAGCCATAAAGCCCTCGCAAAATTAGTGAAGCTAAAATTAGAAGCGGTAGTGCGAGAAAGCTTTGTTAGCTTCGGCCATACGGTGCACGTCTTCACGCTTCTTAACAGCAGCACCTTTACCTTCAGCAGCATCCAGCAGCTCGCCAGCCAAGCGCAGAGCCATAGACTTCTCGCCGCGCTTGCGGGCGAAGTCTACCAACCAGCGCATTGCCAGAGCGTTACGACGGGACGGACGAACCTCGACCGGAACCTGGTAAGTAGCACCACCAACGCGGCGCGACTTCACTTCGACCAGCGGAGCGATGGCGTCGAGTGCTTTTTCGAAGAGTTCCAGGGGATCGGTGCCGGTCTTGCGAGCCGCAACGGTTTCCAGGGCACCATAAACGATACGCTCGGCAACGGCTTTCTTGCCGCTTTCCATAACGTGGTTCATGAATTTGGCGAGGATTTGGCTTCCGTATTTCGGATCGTCCAGAATCTCACGCTTTGCTGCTACGCGACGTCTTGGCATTGATAAGCCCTCAAACGGTCTTCAGGTTAGCTCGGGACAGATCCAGTGGATGAGCGCCCGACCTTACTCTTATCGACTCAATAAAATGAAAATCTGCAAAACGGCCGATTACTTCGGACGCTTGGTACCGTACTTCGAACGACCCTGGTTACGGCCTTTAACGCCGGAAGTATCCAAGGAGCCGCGAACGGTGTGGTAACGAACACCTGGCAAGTCTTTTACACGACCGCCGCGGATCAGTACCACGCTGTGCTCTTGCAGGTTGTGGCCTTCACCACCGATGTACGAGGAAACCTCGAAACCGTTGGTCAGACGCACACGGCATACTTTACGCAGTGCCGAGTTAGGTTTTTTCGGCGTAGTGGTGTACACACGGGTGCACACGCCACGACGTTGCGGGCAGTTCTGCAGCGCAGGCACGTCGGATTTCTCGACGATACGCTTACGCGGCTGACGTACCAGCTGGTTGATAGTTGCCATCTACTAGCTCCACTGTTGTCTTGCGACGCTATTGTCTTGCAAGAAAAGCAAAATGGCAGGAACGAACTCCCGCCAAATTTAGGGGATCAAGAGTCTAAAGAGGATCTTGTCCCCAGTCAAGGCAAGGCCCCGACCTCCCCGCTCGTCGAACCTCGACAAATTGTCTCGATTCGATGAACGGCTTGATCAGGGCCTCAGCTCATTTTTCGCAGAACTCAGTTACCGCTCGAGTTCAGCGCTTCGGTCAGTGCAGCTTCCACTTCACTGGCGCTTACGCGCAACGGCTTGTCTGCATCACGACGACGCTTGCGCTCGCTGTGATAAGCCAGACCGGTACCGGCCGGGATCAGACGACCCACGACCACGTTTTCTTTCAGGCCGCGCAGGTAATCGCGCTTGCCGGTTACGGCCGCTTCGGTCAGTACGCGGGTGGTTTCCTGGAAGGAAGCCGCCGAGATGAACGATTCGGTCGACAACGACGCCTTGGTGATACCCAGCAGAACGCGGGTGAACTTGGAGACAAACTTGTCTTCCGCATTCAGACGCTCGTTCTCTACCAGAACGTGAGTCAGTTCCATCTGGTCGCCCTTGATGAAGCTGGAGTCGCCGGACTCGGAGATCTCAACTTTACGCAGCATCTGACGCAGGATGGTCTCGATGTGCTTGTCGTTGATCTTCACGCCTTGCAGACGGTAAACGTCCTGGATCTCGTTGACGATGTACTTGGCCAGCGCGCTCACACCCAGCAGACGCAGGATGTCGTGCGGATCGCTCGGACCGTCGGAGATAACTTCGCCGCGGTTTACCTGTTCGCCTTCGAACACGTTCAGGTGACGCCACTTCGGAATCAGCTCTTCGTACGGATCGCTACCGTCGTTCGGGGTAATAACCAGACGGCGCTTGCCTTTGGTCTCTTTACCGAACGCGATGGTGCCGCTGACTTCAGCCAGAATCGACGCTTCTTTCGGACGACGGGCTTCGAACAGGTCGGCAACACGCGGCAGACCACCGGTGATGTCACGGGTTTTCGAAGTTTCTTGCGGGATACGAGCGATAACATCACCGATCGCAATCTTCGCACCGTCCGCAACACCGACCAGGGCGTTGGCTGGCAGGAAGTACTGAGCGATAACGTCAGTGCCTGGCAGCAACAGATCCTTGCCGTTGTCATCAACCATCTTCACCGCAGGACGGATGTCCTTGCCGGCAGCCGGACGGTCTTTGGCATCGAGTACTTCAATGTTTGTCATACCGGTCAATTCGTCAGTCTGACGCTTGATCGTGATGCCTTCTTCCATGCCCACGTAGGTCACGGTACCTTTCATTTCGGTAACGATCGGGTGAGTGTGCGGATCCCACTTGGCCACGATTGCGCCAGCGTCGACCTTGTCACCTTCTTTAACCGAAATCACGGCACCATACGGCAGCTTGTAACGCTCGCGCTCACGACCGAAGTCGTCAGCGATTGCCAGCTCACCGGAACGGGACACAGCAACCAGGTTGCCATCCACACGCTCAACGTGTTTCAGGTTGTGCAGACGGACGGTACCGCCATTCTTCACCTGAACGCTGTCGGCTGCGGAAGTACGGCTTGCCGCACCACCGATGTGGAACGTACGCATCGTCAGCTGGGTACCCGGCTCACCGATGGACTGGGCAGCGATAACGCCGACCGCTTCACCGATGTTCACCTGGTGACCACGAGCCAGGTCACGGCCGTAGCACTTGGCGCAAATGCCATAGCGGGTTTCGCAGCTGATCGGCGAACGCACGATCACTTCGTCGATGCTGTTCAGCTCGATGAACTCGACCCACTTCTCGTCTACCAGAGTGCCAGCAGGAACGATGACGTCCTCGGTACCCGGCTTGAATACGTCACGGGCAATGACACGACCCAATACGCGCTCACCCAACGGCTCTACAACGTCACCGCCTTCAATGTGCGGAGTCATCAGCAGACCGTGTTCAGTGCCGCAATCGATCTCGGTTACAACCAGATCCTGCGCCACGTCTACCAGACGACGAGTCAGGTAACCGGAGTTCGCAGTTTTCAACGCGGTATCCGCCAGACCTTTACGAGCACCGTGAGTCGAGATGAAGTACTGGAGTACGCTCAGACCTTCACGGAAGTTCGCAGTAATCGGCGTTTCAATGATGGAACCGTCCGGCTTGGCCATCAGACCACGCATACCGGCCAGCTGACGAATCTGTGCTGCGGAACCCCGCGCACCCGAGTCGGCCATCATGTACATCGAGTTGAACGATTCTTGCTCGACTTCGTCGCCGTGACGGTCGATGACTTTCTCTTTCGAGAGGTTGGCCATCATCGCCTTGGAAACTTCGTCGTTCGCTTTCGACCAGAGGTCGATCACTTTGTTGTACTTCTCGCCCTGGGTTACCAGGCCGGAGGCGTACTGGCTCTCGATCTCTTTCACTTCGTCGGTGGCAGCACCGATGATGCGGGCTTTTTCATCCGGGATAACGAAGTCGTTAACACCGATGGAAACGCCGGAAATGGTCGAGTAGGCAAAACCGGTGTACATCAACTGGTCAGCGAAGATCACGGTCTCTTTCAGACCAACCACGCGGTAGCACTGGTTGATCAGCTTGGAGATCGCCTTTTTCTTCATCGGCAGGTTGACGACGTCGAACGACAGACCTTTTGGCACAACCTGGAACAGCAGCGCACGGCCGACAGTGGTGTCGACGATACGGGTGTTGTTCACGCTGTTGCCGTCACGATCGTTCACGGTTTCGTTGATACGAACCTTGATCTTGGCGTGCAGTGCTGCTTCGCCGGCACGGAACACACGGTCAACTTCCTGCAGATCCGCGAACACTCGACCTTCGCCCTTGGCGTTGATCGCTTCACGAGTCATGTAGTACAGACCCAGTACAACGTCCTGCGACGGAACGATGATTGGCTCACCGTTGGCTGGCGACAGAATGTTGTTGGTCGACATCATCAACGCACGCGCTTCGAGCTGGGCTTCCAGCGTCAGCGGTACGTGTACGGCCATTTGGTCGCCGTCGAAGTCGGCGTTGTACGCGGCGCAGACCAGAGGGTGCAGCTGGATAGCCTTACCTTCGATCAGTACCGGTTCAAACGCCTGGATACCCAGACGGTGAAGAGTCGGTGCACGGTTGAGGAGGACCGGGTGTTCGCGAATCACTTCAGCGAGAACGTCCCAAACTTCCGGCAGCTCGCGCTCGACCATTTTCTTGGCGGCTTTGATGGTGGTCGCCAGACCACGCATTTCCAGCTTGCCGAAAATGAACGGCTTGAACAGCTCGAGAGCCATCTTCTTCGGCAGACCGCACTGGTGCAGACGCAGGGTCGGACCTACGGTAATTACCGAACGACCGGAGTAGTCAACACGCTTACCGAGCAAGTTCTGACGGAAACGACCTTGCTTACCCTTGATCATGTCAGCCAGGGATTTCAGAGGACGCTTGTTGGAACCTGTGATAGCGCGGCCACGACGACCGTTGTCGAGCAGTGCATCGACAGCTTCCTGCAACATACGCTTTTCGTTGCGCACGATGATGTCCGGAGCGGACAGATCCAGCAGACGCTTCAAACGGTTGTTACGGTTGATCACTCGACGATACAGATCGTTGAGGTCGGAAGTCGCGAAACGACCGCCATCCAGCGGAACCAGTGGACGCAGATCTGGCGGCAGAACCGGCAGAACGGTCAGCACCATCCACTCTGGCAGGTTGCCGGAACCCTGGAAGGCTTCCATCAACTTCAGACGCTTGGACAGCTTCTTGATCTTGGTTTCGGAGTTGGTTTGCGGAATTTCTTCACGCAGACGGCCAATCTCGTGTTCCAGGTCGATAGCGTGCAGCAGTTCACGGACAGCTTCGGCACCCATACGGGCGTCGAAGTCATCACCGAACTCTTCCAGCGCTTCGAAGTACTGCTCGTCGTTCAGCAGCTGACCTTTTTCAAGAGTGGTCATGCCCGGGTCGATAACGACATAGCTCTCGAAGTAGAGAACGCGTTCGATATCACGCAGGGTCATGTCCATCAGCAGGCCGATACGGGACGGCAGCGATTTCAGGAACCAGATGTGGGCAACTGGCGAAGCCAGTTCGATGTGCGCCATGCGCTCACGACGAACCTTGGCCAGTGCAACTTCAACGCCGCACTTCTCGCAGATCACACCACGGTGCTTCAAGCGCTTGTACTTACCGCACAGGCACTCGTAATCCTTTACCGGGCCAAAGATCTTGGCGCAGAACAGACCGTCACGCTCAGGTTTGAACGTACGGTAGTTGATGGTTTCCGGCTTTTTAACTTCACCGAACGACCACGAGCGGATCATCTCAGGCGAGGCCAATCCGATACGGATGGCGTCGAACTCTTCGACTTGACCCTGGTTTTTCAGCAAATTCAGTAGGTCTTTCAAGGCCTTTCCTCCTGGCGGAGCAGAGAGCGGGCAATCCTGCCCCGCTCTCGATCGCGTCACGTGTTATTCGGTTTCCAGATCGATATCGATGCCGAGGGAACGAATTTCCTTGATCAACACGTTGAAGGACTCGGGCATGCCCGGCTCCATACGGTGATCGCCGTCCACGATGTTTTTGTACATCTTGGTCCGGCCGTTCACATCGTCCGACTTCACTGTGAGCATTTCTTGCAGAGTGTAAGCAGCACCGTATGCTTCCAGTGCCCAGACCTCCATCTCCCCGAAACGCTGACCACCGAACTGCGCCTTACCACCCAGCGGCTGCTGGGTAACCAGGCTGTACGAACCGGTAGAACGCGCGTGCATCTTGTCGTCTACCAAGTGGTTCAGCTTCAGCATGTACATGTAGCCAACGGTAACTGGACGCTCGAACTTGTTGCCGGTACGGCCGTCGGTCAGCTGCATCTGGCCGCTTTCTGGCAGGTCTGCCAGTTTCAGCATGGCCTTGATTTCGCTTTCCTTGGCACCGTCGAACACTGGAGTGGCCATTGGAACACCGCCACGCAGGTTCTTCGCCAGATCCAGGATTTCCTGATCGGAGAAGCTGTCCAGATCTTCGTTACGACCGCCGATCTGGTTGTAGATCTCGTCCAGGAAGGTACGCAGCTCAGCGACTTTGCGCTGCTCTTCGACCATCCGGTTGATCTTCTCGCCCAGACCTTTGGCCGCGAGGCCCAGGTGGGTTTCAAGGATCTGACCAACGTTCATACGCGAAGGTACGCCCAGCGGGTTGAGGACCACGTCGACCGGGGTGCCATTGGCATCGTGCGGCATGTCTTCAACCGGCATGATCACGGAGACCACACCTTTGTTACCGTGACGACCGGCCATCTTGTCGCCCGGCTGGATGCGACGACGGATTGCCAGGTAAACCTTGACGATCTTCAGCACGCCTGGAGCCAGGTCATCGCCCTGCTGCAGTTTGCGCTTCTTGTCTTCGAACTTGTCGTCCAGCAGACGGCGACGATCAACGATGTAGGCCTGAGCCTTCTCGAGCTGCTCGTTCAGAGCATCTTCAGCCATGCGCAGTTTGAACCACTGACCATGCTCAAGACCGTCGAGTACTTCGTCGGTAATGTCCTGACCTTTCTTCAGGCCCGCGCCGCCTTCAGCCTTGTGGCCTACCAGAGCGGAACGCAGACGCTCGAAGGTCGCGCCTTCAACGATGCGGAACTCTTCGTTCAGATCCTTGCGGATCTCGTCCAGCTGGGACTTCTCGATCGACAGTGCACGAGCATCACGCTCAACGCCGTCACGAGTGAAGACCTGTACGTCGATGACAGTACCTTTGGTGCCGGTTGGCACGCGCAGGGAGGTGTCTTTAACGTCGCTGGCTTTTTCACCGAAGATCGCACGCAGCAGTTTTTCTTCCGGAGTCAGTTGGGTCTCGCCTTTCGGAGTGACCTTGCCTACCAGGATGTCGCCTGCGCCGACTTCAGCACCTACGTAAACGATACCGGCTTCGTCCAGCTTGTTCAGAGCGGCTTCACCCACGTTCGGGATGTCCGCAGTGATTTCCTCTGGGCCAAGCTTGGTGTCACGGGCCACACAGGTCAGTTCCTGAATGTGGATCGTGGTGAAGCGGTCTTCCTGAACCACACGCTCGGACAGGCAGATGGAGTCTTCGAAGTTGAAGCCGTTCCATGCCATGAACGCGATGCGCATGTTCTGACCCAGAGCCAGTTCACCCATGTCGGTGGACGGGCCATCGGCCATGATGTCGCTACGCTGAACGCGATCACCTTTGCTCACCAGCGGACGCTGGTTGATGCAGGTGTTCTGGTTCGAGCGGGTGTATTTGGTCAGGTTGTAGATGTCGACACCAGCTTCGCCGGTTTCAACTTCGTCATCAGCAACACGAACCACGATACGGCTGGCATCAACGGAGTCGATCACGCCGCCACGACGAGCCACGACGCAAACGCCGGAGTCGCGAGCCACGTTACGCTCCATGCCGGTACCTACCAGCGGCTTGTCAGCGCGCAGGGTTGGTACAGCTTGACGCTGCATGTTCGAACCCATCAACGCACGGTTGGCGTCGTCGTGCTCGAGGAACGGAATCAGCGACGCTGCAACCGAAACTACCTGCTTCGGCGAAACGTCCATCAAGGTGACGTCTTCCGGCGCCTTGACGGTGAATTCGTTCAGGTGACGCACGGCCACCAGTTCGTCGATCAGGACTTTCTGCTCGTTCATGGTCGCCGAAGCCTGCGCGATCACGTGATCGGCTTCTTCAATGGCGGACAGGAACACGATGTCGTCGGTGACCACACCCTCTTTCACCACACGGTACGGGCTCTCGAGGAAGCCGTACTGGTTGGTGCGAGCGTAAGCAGCCAGCGAGTTGATCAGACCGATGTTCGGACCTTCCGGCGTTTCAATCGGGCAGACACGACCGTAGTGAGTCGGGTGTACGTCACGGACTTCGAAGCCCGCGCGCTCACGAGTCAGACCGCCAGGGCCGAGTGCAGAGACACGACGCTTGTGGGTGATCTCGGACAACGGGTTGTTCTGGTCCATGAACTGCGACAGCTGGCTAGAACCGAAGAACTCTTTCACCGCCGCAGCCACTGGCTTGGCGTTGATCAGGTCTTGCGGCATCAGGCCTTCGCTTTCAGCCATCGACAGACGCTCTTTGACCGCACGCTCAACACGTACCAGGCCAACGCGGAACTGGTTCTCGGCCATTTCGCCTACGCAGCGAACACGACGGTTACCCAGGTGGTCGATGTCGTCGACGATGCCTTTACCGTTACGGATGTCGACCAGAGTCTTCAGTACCGCGACGATGTCTTCCTTGCACAGCACGCCCGAACCTTCGATCTCGGTACGACCGATACGACGGTTGAACTTCATCCGGCCGACCGCAGACAGGTCATAGCGCTCAGGGCTGAAGAACAGGTTGTTGAACAGGGTCTCGGCAGCGTCTTTGGTTGGCGGCTCGCCTGGACGCATCATGCGATAGATCTCGACCAGCGCTTCCAATTGGTTGCTGGTGGAGTCGATCTTCAGCGTGTCGGAGACGAACGGACCGCAGTCGATGTCGTTGGTGTACAGAGTTTCGATGCGTACGACGCCGGCCTTGGCGATTTTCGCCAGGATCTCGGTCGACAGCTCGGTGTTGCATTCTGCCAGGATCTCACCGGTAGCCGGGTGTACGATGGCCTTGGCGGTGGTACGACCCAGAACGTAATCCAGAGGCACGTCCAGCTCTTTGATCCCGGCTTTTTCCAGCTGGTTGATGTGGCGGGCAGTAATACGACGGCCCTGCTCAACGATCACCTTGCCTTTGTCATCCTGGATGTCGAGAACTGCGACTTCACCACGCAGGCGCTGAGGCACCAGCTCCAGGCTCAGGCCTTCGCCTTTCACGTGGAATACGTTGGTGGTGTAGAACGCGTCCAGCACTTCCTCGGTGGTATAACCGAGCGCGCGCAGCAGTACCGAGGCCGGCAGTTTGCGACGACGGTCGATACGCACGAATACGCAGTCTTTCGGGTCGAACTCGAAGTCCAGCCACGAACCGCGGTAAGGAATGATGCGCGCGGAGTACAGCAGTTTGCCGGAGCTGTGCGTCTTGCCACGGTCGTGGTCGAAGAACACGCCCGGGGAACGGTGCAGCTGGGAAACGATAACACGCTCGGTACCGTTGATTACGAAGGTACCGTTCTCAGTCATCAATGGGATTTCACCCATGTAGACTTCTTGCTCTTTGATGTCCTTGATCGCTTTGTTCGACGATTCTTTGTCGAAAATGATCAGGCGCACTTTTACCCGCAAAGGTACGGCGAAAGTTACACCGCGCAATACGCATTCTTTGACATCAAATGCCGGTTCGCCCAAGCGATAACCGACGTACTCCAGCGCAGCATTGCCGGAGTAGCTGATGATCGGGAAAACGGATTTGAAGGCCGCATGCAGGCCCACGTCGCGGAACTGATCTTTAGTCGCTCCCGCTTGCAAGAATTCACGATACGAATCCAGCTGGATGGCCAGGAGGTAAGGCACATCCATGACGTCCGGCAACTTGCTAAAGTCCTTGCGGATACGTTTTTTCTCAGTATATGAGTAAGCCATCAGCGTTCCCCAGCTTGGTCACCTGCTTGTTTGGCCCCTCCCGACGGGAGCAGCCAGAAAATCGTGCAAACCCCATGGTTTGCGCCACCGCATCGGGTGGTTACAGCTCGTTATCGACACCGACCCAGTCGGCTGCCAATAACGGAAAAAGGCCGGTGGCAAGAGCCACCAGCCATCAGCCTGTCGCTTGACGCTCGGGCTGGAGGAGCAAAGTCGATGCTTACTTCAGCTCGACTTTAGCGCCTGCTTCTTCCAGCTTCTTCTTAGCGTCTTCAGCAGCTTCTTTCGAAACGCCTTCAGCTACAACCTGAGGAGCGCCGTCGACTTTCTCTTTGGCTTCTTTCAGGCCCAGACCGGTCAGTTCACGAACTGCCTTGATCACGTTTACTTTCTTCTCGCCGGCTTCAACCAGAACAACGTTGAACTCGGTTTGCTCTTCAACAACAGCGGCAGCAGCAGCTGGACCAGCAGCAGCAACAGCAGCGGTCACGCCGAAGGTTTCTTCCATTGCTTTGATCAGCTCAACAACTTCCAGAACGGTTTTCTGGCCGATTGCTTCGATGATTTGTTCGTTAGTCAGAGACATGACTCAATTCCTGATTTGGTGGACAGCCTGTACGGCCGTCGAAATAAACAAAAATACGCGAGAGTGGAAACGCTCAGCCTCAGGCTGCAGCTGCTTCTTTCTGATCGCGAATTGCCGCCAGAGTACGAGCCAGCTTGCTGGTAGCGCCTTGAATCACGCTCATCAGTTTCGCAATAGCTTCGTCGCGAGTTGGCAGGCTTGCCAGCACGTCGATCTCATTCGCTGCGAGGAACTTGCCCTCGAACGAAGCTGCCTTGATCTCGAACTTATCCTGACCCTTGGCAAATTCCTTGAACAGACGAGCAGCAGCGCCCGGGTGTTCGTTGGAGAATGCAATCAGGGTCGGGCCGGTGAACACGTCGTTGAGGACACTGTAAGGAGTGTCAGCAACAGCGCGCTTGAGCAGGGTGTTACGTACAACACGTACGTAAACGCCAGCTTCACGAGCCTCTTTACGGAGTCCGGTCATTGCGCCTACTGTTACGCCACGGGCATCAACCACGACAGCGGACAGAGCGACTTTGGCAGCCTCGTTGACTTCAGCGACGATGGCCTTCTTGTCTTCGAGATTAATTGCCACGGGTTTAACTCCTGCTTGTTACCGTTTCATTCGATCGAAACCGAATGTCGTTTTGGTGTCTGATTCGGTAAGGAACCGGGAGCACCATCTGCGTAGGCTTGAGGTTTAAGACTTGCGTCGCCTACGGTCTTGGATAGCCCCCGCCAGGCAGGGACCCCAATCTTTCAATTGGCGCAGTCAACTGCGCCAATTTTTGTCTTACGCGTCCAGCGAGCTCTGGTCGATGACCAGACCTGGGCCCATAGTGGTGCTCAGGGTAACGCGCTTGACGTAGATACCTTTCGAAGAAGCTGGCTTGATACGCTTCAGATCAGCGATCAGGGCTTCAACGTTTTCCTTCAGCTTGACGGCATCGAAGCCGATCTTGCCAACGGAAGTGTGGATGATGCCGTTTTTGTCAGTGCGATAACGAACCTGACCAGCCTTGGCATTTTTAACCGCGGTAGCGACGTCTGGGGTAACAGTGCCGACTTTCGGGTTAGGCATCAGACCACGTGGACCGAGGATCTGACCCAACTGACCTACAACGCGCATGGCATCCGGGGATGCGATCACTACGTCATAGTTCAGGTCGCCGCCTTTCATTTCGGCAGCCAGTTCGTCCATACCTACACGGTCAGCGCCGGCAGCCAGAGCGGCCTCAGCAGCTGGACCCTGGGTGAACACAGCAACGCGAACAGTCTTGCCAGTGCCGTGTGGCAGCACAGTAGCGCTACGAACAACCTGGTCGGATTTACGCGGGTCTACGCCCAGGTTTACAGCTACGTCGAACGACTCGCTGAACTTGACAGTCGACAGCTCGGCCAGCAGTGCAGCGGCTTCTACAATGTTGTAGGCCTTGCCTGCTTCGATTTTGCCGGCGATAGCCTTTTGACGCTTGGTCAGCTTAGCCATTACACACCCTCCACGTTAAGGCCCATGCTACGAGCAGAACCGGCGATAGTACGCACGGCTGCATCCATATCAGCTGCAGTCAGATCCGCGTTTTTGGTTTTCGCGATTTCTTCCAGCTGAGCACGGGTAACAGTGCCAACCTTAACGGTGTTCGGACGAGCGGAACCGCTGGTCAGACCGGCCGCCTTCTTCAGCAGAACCGAAGCAGGGGTGGATTTGGTTTCGAAAGTGAAGCTACGGTCGCTGTAGACAGTGATGATCACTGGAGTCGGCAGACCAGCTTCCAGACCCTGGGTACGGGCGTTGAAAGCTTTGCAGAATTCCATGATGTTCACGCCGTGCTGACCCAGAGCAGGACCAACAGGTGGGCTTGGGTTAGCCTGAGCGGCCTTCACTTGCAGCTTGATGTAAGCGGTAATCTTCTTGGCCATGAGGCACTCCAATTACGGGTTCGAACGCCTCGAAAGGCTCCCCGGTTACTTGCGCGTTTATCCCAGTGACGACAAAACCCCACAGCCTAGGGCTGCGGGGTTGGGATGCTTGCTCAGCTAGACCTTTTCGACCTGACTGAACTCCAACTCTACCGGAGTAGAGCGTCCGAAAATGAGCACTGCCACTTGGATCCGGCTCTTTTCGTAGTTAACTTCTTCAACAACACCGTTAAAGTCAGCAAACGGACCATCATTGACTCGAACGGTTTCGCCTGGCTCGAACAGCGTCTTCGGCTTCGGCTTGTCGCTACCGTCAGCAACGCGACGCAGAATCGCTTCAGCTTCTTTATCGGTGATTGGTGCTGGCTTATCAGCAGTACCGCCGATAAAACCCATCACCCGAGGAGTATCCTTGACCAAGTGCCAAGTACCCTCGTTCATATCCATCTGAACCAGCACATAACCTGGGAAGAATTTGCGCTCGCTTTTGCGTTTCTGGCCATTACGCATTTCAACCACTTCTTCAGTGGGAACCAGAATTTCGCCGAAGCCATCTTCCATGCCAGCCAGCTTTACACGCTCGATCAACGAACGCATGACATGCTTCTCGTAACCCGAGTAAGCATGCACAACGTACCAACGCTTAGCCACGGGACACCCTTAGCCGACAATCAAGGAAACAAGCCAGCCGAGCAGGGAATCAAGCCCCCACAACAGCAACGCCATAACCAGAACAACAGCCACAACAATCAGCGTGGTCTGCGTGGTTTCTTGGCGAGTTGGCCATACGACTTTACGAATCTCGGTGCGAGCTTCCTTAACCAGTACAAAGAAAGACTTGCCCTTGGCAGTCTGCAGGCCTACAAAGGCAGCTACAGCAGCAATAACAAGCAATGCGAGTACACGGTACAGGATCGGCGAAGCAGCGTAATACTGATTGCCGACAACGCCAACAATTACCAAAGCGACTACGACAAGCCACTTGAGCAAATCGAAGCGAGAGCCTTGAGCTTCAGCTTTAGGAGTCATCTATGAAGATCCTGTGAAAAGAAAGCCAGACACACCAAGTGAATCTGGCAGGTCAGGAGGGAATCGAACCCCCAACCTACGGTTTTGGAGACCGTCGCTCTGCCAATTGAGCTACTGACCTAAAACAAAATCAGGCCGGCCATTATGCCGGCCTGAAAAAGACATTACAACTATTTACTCGATGATCTTGGCTACGACGCCAGCACCAACGGTACGGCCGCCTTCACGGATTGCGAAACGCAGGCCGTCTTCCATCGCGATGGTTTTGATCAGGGT
>NZ_JBWKYU010000035.1:0-17210 GCF_059423925.1 Pseudomonas sp. GW458-11-26-14-LB4 | reverse complement strand
GGCATTGGGGGTACGGAATCGGTGTGGCTGGGAGGTGGGGGAGTTTATCAGGATTGAGGAGGTGGGGCTTGGGAGCATCGGAAGAGCGGGCTGGCAGGTCTTGAGGCTGGTAAATAAATCAGTCCCCATTTCTCGCCGTCCCCATTTCTCGCCATTTCTTCGGCATTGTCCCGTTCTCCTCGAACTACGCGCTATACGGCGACATGAGCGAACGTGTGATGACGTTGATCGAGTCGATGGTGCCGGCCGTCGAGGTCTACAGCATCGACGAAGCCTTCGTCGACCTCACCGGCATCAAAGACGTGGACGGCCTCGGCCGCAAGATCCGCAGCCAGGTGCTGCGCTGCACGGGCATCCCCGTCGGTGTCGGCATCGCGCGCACCAAGACCCTGGCAAAGCTGGCTAACCACACTGCCAAACGCCTGCAGGCGCAAACCGGTGGCGTCGTAAACATCTGCGACCCGGTCAAGCGCGACTGGGTGCTACGCAACACGGACGTGGCTGAGGTCTGGGGAGTGGGGCAGCGCATGAAACTGCACCTGGATGGCATGGGCATCAAGACTGCGATGGATCTTGCCAAAGCAGACCCGTGGGCGTTGAGAAAAAACTTCAGCGTGGTGATAGAGAAAACCGACCGTGAGCTGGCCGGCACGCCGTGCCTGGAGCTGGACGAGCCGGACCCGCCCAAGCAAGAGATCTGCTGCAGCCGGATGTTCGGCAAAAGGCTTAAGGAGCAGCCTCCGATCAAAGAGGCAGTGGCAACCTACATGATGCGGGCATCGGAAAAACTCCGGGCGCAGAAGTCACTGTGCAAGAAGATCCGCGTCAGCATTCGCACCGGCATGTTCAACCCCGATGAGGCTAAATACGCAAACGGTGTAGTGATCGATCTACCGTACCCAACGGATGACGTTCGGCTGTTAACGACGGCAGCGGTCGATGCACTTGATCGCGTATTCCGTCCTGGATTCAGTTACAGCAAGGCGGAAGTCCTATTGCTGAATCTATGCCAGCCGGGTGAATACACGGACGATCTGTTCGCCATTTCTCAGCCCGCTGAGGCAACAAGGGTGATGGCGGTGTTGGACGAGATCAATGGACGGTGGGGTAGGGGGACGCTCCGGTCCGCGAGTGTGCCGAGCAACCCAGATTGGGGCATGCGGCGGGAAATGATGAGCCAAAGCTATACAACCAGACTCGATCAGCTTTGGTCAGTGACATGCAGCTAATGATAGCAATCAGCTAGATATGAGCTATAAATGGTTAGTTTTCGTCAATGCCTCTACAAAAAGAACAGGGAACGTGAATTCAAATGGCTACTGAAAAAAAACCAGAATCAAGCACGCAGGACATTAATCCTATCGTGCAGCGTTTCGTTTTTCACAAGCTTATTAGCGTACAGGGCCAGAAGCTGGTGCGGACATCGCCAAGGCATGAAGCTATGGTCTTACCTGATGAGAAAGTCAATACGCTGGCTGCGAGCATTCTTAAGAGTTTCAACGGTGAAGCAAGTGTTGCTTTTGCAGGTATCGAAACGGATAGCTGGTTCGAAACTAAAACACGCAAGTACTTAGGTGATACGGCGAAGCCAGAGGATAACTCGGTTTTCTATGATTATTCTATAATGATGATGGAAAAGCTCGCTGATAAAATGGAAGAAGCTCCACTCTCCACTGGCGGCTACTTGACGATTATAGATTACATAATAGAGGAAGAGCGGCATTTAATGCTTGTTCTTATAAAGGACCAGAAAGGTATCGGTATTAATGCAGCGATGGAGCTTGAAGAGGTCGTTACTCTCGGAACAGATAAGCTACATTTTGCCGCTGATATTCATGTCGGGCGTTGGTTGTCAAAAGAAGAGGTTGAGCGTGAGCGACACGTCGCTTTTCTAAAAGGAAAAAACCGGCTCGATACAGTAGTAGGTTATTTCAAAAGCCTTTTGAATATCGATGAGTCCCAGTATCACGATCCATCGAAACACACCAAGGAGATTGTCGCGGCGGTTAAAAGCTATTGTGAATCCTTCAAAGATGAGGACGGTGCATTAGCAGCAAGAAGAGCAATACAGGATTGGGCTGAAAGTCAAGCCGCTAATAGCCTCGCAATAACCTTAAGTGCTGTAGCCAATTTGATTGAGCCGGATGCGCCTGAGAAATTCATTGAATATCTGAAAGTGAACAAGTTGGAGATACCAGCCGAATTTGTTCCAGTTACTCAGTTTTTGAAATCATTGATGAAGTACAAGGTCATTGGGCCAAAGAAGCAATACACATTGTCCTTTGAGCAATCTGCAATCGAGGATGGTCTGATTTTTCAAAATGATAATGGCAACATAGAAATCGCCGAAGCTCCTGCTGCAACTTTGAAACTTATACCAATAAAATGACTAGCTCAGAAGAACTGAAAGACATCGATAGAATATTAGAGCTATTGGACTTGGCCGCGTTTGAGTGGCACCCATCTTGTATAGTTTGCGAGCAGGCTTTCAGTCAGAAAGCGGTTGTTCTGATCAAGGCGCTTATTGATAGTCCTCATACGGAAGTGAGCCTTAAGAAAAAAGGTCAGCATGTTGCGGATTTGAACAGCATTGATATATTTGAAGTTTCTATAGACTTGCCAAAAGGTGCTCACTGTTGTCTGGTTCGGAGTCCGAACGATCTGCTCCATTTCTATAATTTGCATGCTTTGCCTGAAAACTATGCATTTGCAGAACCATTTTATAAGTCTTGGGACGCAAGCGGGGCGGAATATCCTGCAGTAATAGAAAGATTAATTTTTGCTAACAAATTTGTTATATCACTTGACCAGCACCATATAACTGAGCGTGATGGAAGTGGTAGAAATTACGTAGTGCGAACCCATAATGGGAAAACATGCATACCTTTCAAATCAGAATCTGGTTACTTGGAAAGTGTGCCAATGGAAATTCAGGAAGCGCTTAAGGTCTTAGGTGAGTTATTTAGCGATAGCATTCATTCCAGTGAAAAAGAGCGGATAGTGCGTAATGCCATAGCTGAGGCCATGCGTTCGTGCGATTTAGAAATGCGTCTGCGGCATCTTCTTAAGCATGCATTAGAAATTGTGCTAGTTGCGCGTAATAATTATGACTTGTTTGTGGCTAGTTTTTCTTTTCAGAATGATCAAGAGAAGCTTTATGAGCAAAAGCGCGAGTTCAATGTAAAGCTAAACGCATTACTATCAGGAATACAGGGTAAACTGCTAGCAATTCCAGTGTCCACGATATTGGCCACTAGTCAGCTGAAAAACGTGGGCGAGCAGAACTATATTTTAATCAACGCTTCGATAATTTTTTCCGCTGCTTTTTTTACCTTGATAATTGTTTGGTTGATATTGAGTCAGTTGGTTGCGTTGACATCTATTAAGTCGGAGATAGAATCGAAGGAAAAGCGATTTAAGGTGGAGTTGCCGCGAATATTTAATGAGGTTGAGTCGATTTTTACAGCCCTCAAGGCGTCCTGTATTTTTAATATCAGAGTATCTAAGGTTATTCTGGGGTTGGCCAGTATTCTGTTTTTTGTGACTTTTTATGTTTATATATTGAAGACGCCGCCGTTGTATGATTTTTTGTTATCTGTAGCTGGTTCTGCTAAGTTTTGGTTTTTATGGTTGCTTGATTGGGTAGGGGTTTTTGTATCTACGTTGTGGGCTAATTATTTAATGTAGAATTAAAAGCGGTATACGCCGCGAGAACCCTTCAGATGGTGCCGAACGCATTACTTCTACACTGCGAACAGCTAGAATGCTAGAAGTGGTTAGAATTTCTATCCCTATCCTTTCCCTACATTAATAATCCAGTCGCTGCCTTTACCGAAAGCCTCAGCAATCGGCGAAAAGCAGCTGCGTGCTTGTGGCTAATTAATGTGATACACCCAGATCAGCACAGCAAAAGATAAGATTGGAATAGAGAATGATATGGGGAACAAGAGAAGTCGTAGCTGTGGCGATGTTGCAATAATTCTTAAGCAGTCCGCGAGGTGCTTTAACATTGGTCGGTACCCAAATCAGTATTTGAAGTTGAGTTCCCGGCTGATTCAAAGCAACCCAGAAATCGATCTGGAGAAGATGAAGATCTGCCCAGAATCGTCCTCGTGAGACTTGGCGGGCTTACACCTTGGAATGGAACCGATACTAATTTCAGAAAGGCGGTTCTGCAATAGGGCGAGAAGTGAAATCCGTCGATGGGGACGTCTGCTCTGACGCTCAATGAGCGCCCGGCTGTCGTGGGGCAAAAATGGGGCAAATCGTACGCCAAACAATGCCACTCAGTGCCAATCTTGCATAAATGCATGGGTGTCAAATGGGCGCTTTAACCCAGTAAACACGGAGGGCAGGGGCCCAAAAGCTGAATCACTCCAACACAATCGGAGTGTGCAGGGTTCCGCGCTAGACCGGCTGTTCAAATCCAGTCAAGCTTCGAGTTTTCACCATAGAGCTATTCGACAATGAAAGGGTTATTAATCCCTGAACGCATGAAGCGGGCTTCTGTATGGGTGGTATGGGGCTTTGTCTCAATAGGCGTTTTGGGTTGGGGGCTCTGGGTAGTCCTAAAAGCCGTCGGGTCGACTGAGGGTATGACTGCTTGGGTGCAAGCATTAGGAAGTATAGGTGCGATTTTGGCCGCAGTCGCGATTGCACAACGAGGCGTATCGCAGCAAAAGGAGGACAAGCTCTTTGAAGGATACGATTACATGCAGAAAGCTTATGGAGTGGCTGTCTATGCGAGCGAGGTGATTGTAGGGGCAAGTGATTATATCTTGGAGGGTGCGCCCACCATTCCGATGCTGAAATATCACTCAAACCTGTTGGAAATAGCCCTTGAGGATCTAAAAGAAATTGAGTATGTCCGCCTCGATGATTCAAAGGTTGCGGATGCGTTCCTATCGCTGAAGCGCAACGTCAATTTGACCAGGTCAGCAATTCAGATGCGGTTCGAAGCAAATGAAGGATTTGATGCGCGCCAGGTAGCGGCTTGGGGACCATACGCTACCAGTGAGGTCAAAAAAATGAGTGATGCGATGATCCGTTATTTGGGTAGACACCCCAATTTACTTGATGAGGTTCATGCTCTTCAGCAGGGCGGGTCTACTTGAGCATCAAAAATTTTGGATCGGACGCGGCTATGGTGCTGCGAACTCGGCGCGGGTTTAGGGCATATTTAGGGCAAATCCAGAGCCGCTATAGGCCGCAGCATGCCTCTTAAATGTTGTTAGATAGCCGTTTTTAGCGGTCTACAGCGGTATAGGAGGAGGATCGAAGGAGTTCGAATCCCTACCCATGCTTTCCGTCCCGAGCGCCTGTTCACGACCCATTGCTGGCCTTGGGAAAGGTATGGGCGACTAGTGGCTGCTGATCGAAGACACAAGATCGGACTGTTCTCAATAGCCCGATTTAGCCAGTTTTAGGCTGTTCACTACACTCTGCTGAAATTCAACCTATGCTTCAGCCTGTCAATGCGGGACCTGGTGCCCCGCAGTCATGTATTCGAAACGCCCGCTCCATCAAAAACGAAAGCGGAGAGTTCTCATGGCCTTTAACTTCCAGTGCAACGCGGATTTTTCTGTCCCGAACATTCGTAGGTTTTTGAAAGATCGGGACAACCTAATCTATAACTCGCCCGCTCCGGGAGCCGACGATCCCGATCTCGTTCTTGTGCCAGGTCCAGCCGCACAGAAATCACTCGGTCCTTTTCTCGATGTGGACAAAAATCCGCTGACTGAGCTGGTTGGGGAGGTGGCATGTCGTTTCGACGTATTTGAAAGGCAGTCGCTAATCAGTTCGAGCATCAAAGCCGTTCCGGTCAGCTACGACGTCACAGTTCAGTTGTATGCACAACTATTCGTTAGGAAAGGTGATGACTCAATCATCAGCGACATGCAGGCGATTTTGGCCACCTTCAACCCTCTGAAACAGAGCGCGGACGAGATCGCTGACCAGCTGGCTACTCGGGCAATGAACCCGATAAGGCGTGACCAATACCTAGTGAGCGTGTTCTATGTCATCACTAAGGCAAACCGTGGCACGTTAAAGCAGGCGAAGCCAACAGACTGGGAGGCATCAAAAAATGGGCAGTGTGGAAACACCGAGCTGAATTCCAAATCGAAGATTAATAATGCCGATATGTGCCAGACCCTTGAGAACGGCGGGTATCGCACCGTAGTGACGGAGCTTGGGCCGGACGTAACGCCCCCAATAGCTTCAAGAGATCCAGTACGCGAAGTAGAAGCGACTGACCCCAACGATTCCGCTACAGTTGACAAGGTCTACGAGGGTGTAGTGGTCCTAAACGGTCCCGCAGATTGCGGGATGTTGACGCGAGAGGATCCAATCAAAATCGCTGAAATATTCAGCTACCCGCAAATCAAGATCGAGTGGAAAACGGCTACTTTCAAGATCGGCTGCGTTCACATCACGCTGACGTACCCAGTGCTGCGCTATCGCATGGCGACCATCGTGCTCTATGCATTGCTGGCGCATGCTCCCCAGAATTTCGATGAGTACACAAAGAAGGTCGTTGTCGAGGTAATCGTTGCTTCAGCTTTATTGGCGGCTATCGTGTTCTACGCCACGGAGAACTTCACCGTTGCTTATGAAACCTTTAAGGGCGCAATTACTAGCGGTCTCAAAAAGATTTTCGGAGACATGATCAAGTGCCTGCTGCCGGAGATTGTGGCGATTACACAAACTGGTGGTTGGCAATGAGAAAGACGATTGCTCTCCTTAGCCTGCTATTGCTTTCCGCCTGCCAAGCCGACCCTGTTCCAGCTCCTGCTCCTGCGGGCCTTTTTGAAAGCAACTCGTATTGCATCATCGGATCGAAAGAGACCATAAACGGCCAATCGAGTTGCACTAACTGCAAGAGCCAACTCAGTGGCGACGCGGGCAAAGCCGACTGCCTTCTCAGAAAGCAAGGTGACCACGTTAACTTCGGCGAATGCACTAAGGACGGCTGTTACGAGGTTCATTAAGGGACAGCCACTGCGACTGTCCCCTGCAGGTTAGGCTAGGCGTGGTTCGCCGGGCCGCCCCACCATTTACGGCGATCTGTACCGCGTACCGATCTGTGTACCAACCAACGTGTTTCAAAAAAGCAACGCATTGTACCGATAATGCCCTGGGTGGGTGGTAGTTGGTGCATGCTTAGAAATTGCTACAAAGCAAGATCTGCTTGGGGGATAAGCTAGGCTGGCTGGGGTGCAAGCGAGGGGCTACGCCCAATCCATCATTGGCCCGACGCGCTGCGCTACCCGTAGCGCATGGCTAGTCACTACTCCTTGAGCTTGCTTTAAACAGCAACGCTAGATCGTTTAATTGAATACTATCGACGTCATCCAGGCCCTACGCATCCTTGCGCCACCCCCTACACCTAAGACAGAATCCGCCGGCTTGTGCGTCTAGCCCGTGGCTTTTATCGTTCTCGGGTCACTGAAAACCAGTGATCGGGTTTGGTAGCCCGTGTGTTAGATGTACAGCGTCATCGTCTCCGGTTGTGCTTTCGACCGGGGTCTATGGTGGTCATGTACAGGGCGTCTTCGGGCGCGCCGGCACCTAACACCCGGTCTACCAACCTGTTCATGGCCGCCACCCTTCGTTTGGTAGCGAAAGGGTGAAGCCTTCACTAAAAGTGTTAGGAGTTTCATCCATGTTCAAACCAACACCCAACCCACCAGAAACCGATCCAGTTTCCCCCTACAAATTCCCCGATTCACGAACCCTGAACGAAGCCGCCGAGCGCGCCCTCGATCACTACCTCACCCCACAGCAACGGATCATGGGCAGCCACACCCAACATGACCCGATGTACTTCGCCAACCCGGCCTACGACACCGAATCCCTGCTTGCCAACGCCAGCGAATCCTTGGGATCAGCCTCCGAAATGCTCAATAACTTCGCCGCTACCCTGGAACCCGCCCACCGCAAAACTGCCATCGGCATTGCGCAGTTGGTGATGTTGGGGTCGTTGGCGGTGAATCAGGCGTTGGATAACGTCGAGCCGAAGTAGGTCGTTGCGGCCCTCTGTCGCGGAGGGCTGATTTTCTGCGGCTCAGGCACCAAAATTAAACGCAATCGAAATCCGTGGTCTCGTCCCTTCAAACCGTCGAACCGAGTGCATCAACCAAGACGGAAACATGATGAAGGTGCCGCTGCTGGCGGCGCAGGTGCTGCTGAAGCCGGCGGTTATGCAGTCTTCGACGCGCATTCGCAGTGCGGGGTTGTAGGTGGAAGCGACCATGCCGCGTGGGTCGGCGAATTCCAGGTCGCCGCCGACGGTCGGGTCGTCTTCTCGGCCGCCGGCGTCCACCCAGTAGACGCCTGACCAGAAGGCGCCCGGATGTCCGTGGAGGGCGTTGCTGTGGCCGGCGGTATTTACGTTGGCCCATGCGTTGAGTTTCCATTCGAAACTCGGTTCGGTCAGTCCGAATTGTTCGCTGTGCACTGCCGTCATTTGCACGGCGAACGCTTTGGCGAATTTCACCAGGGCGTCGCTGGCTTCTTCGCCCCATTCATGGAAGTCGTTCGCGGACTGCCAGCCGCCGTCGTTGCTGCGCTGGGCGCCGCTGCGATCTTGCGCCATGCGGGCTGTGATGATGGTTTTCAGTTGGGAATTAAGTTTTGCGGCATCGGGGTACTGGATGCTGGCGAGGGGCGTTGTGAACAGCCGTCGAATCTTTATCAGGTCAGGATTTACCAAGTGGCTGGTCGACGGCATTGCGGGTTCTCTGGGTTGCTCAAGTTGCAAAAAACTATACCGAGCGAACTGGAAAGCCGATGTAAACCTTTGTGAAAGGCCGAACCTGAACCCCCGCTGAAATCCCCGCAAGTTTCATCTTCCCGCCACCCGCGCAGGCCTACGATCCATCCACTAGATCCCGACCCCACCCGAGCGCCACACACCATGAACAATCCACTCAAAGCGCTTTTGCTCGTCGCAACCATCTCGTTTCTAAGCGCCTGTTCCGGCGCCGGTGGCTTGACCACCACCAGTTGTTTCTCCAGCGACTGTCAGTCGCCGGAGGCGCGGAACGTGAATACGTTGAAGTTCGGCGGGAGCAATATCGGTAACAGTTTCAACCAGTACAGCTCCGGCCTGATGCATGACGACTGAGGGTTACTGGGCCGCGGGTACGGCGATCCATTCGCTCAGGACTTTCTGGTATTTGCCGGTGACTTTGCTCAGGTGCAGCCACTGGTCGACGTAGAGTTTCCAGCTGATGTCGTCGCGCGGCAGCAGGTAGGCTTTTTCGCCGTATTGCATGAACTGGCTCGGGTTGACGGCGCACAGGCCGGGTTTGAGTTTCTGTTGGTAGAGGGCTTCGGAGGCGTCGGTGATCATCACGTCGGCCTTGTTGTCGAGCAGTTGTTCGAAGATGGTCACGTTGTCGTGCAACGCCAGTTGCGCCTTGGGCAGGAAGGCGTGGACGAAGGCTTCGTTGGTGCCGCCGGCGGGTTCGACCAGGCGCACGTTCGGTTGGTTGATCTGCTCGATGGTCTGGTATTTGGACTGGTCGGCGCAGCGCACCAGCGGGATCTTGCCGTCGACGTCGAGGGTGTTGCTGAAGAAGGCTTTTTTCTGACGTTCCAGGGTCACCGAGATGCCGCCGACGCCGATGTCGCATTTGCCGGCCTGCATGTCCGGCATCAGGGTTTTCCAGGTGGTTTGCACCCATTCGACCTTGACACCGAGGCTGTCGGCCAGGGTTTGCGCCATGGCGATGTCGATGCCTTCGAATCCGCCGTCCGGGCGTTTGAAGGTGTAGGGCTTGTAGTCGCCAGTGGTGCAGACGCGCAACTGGCCTTGTTGCTGGATGGTGTCGAGGTGCGAGGCCGATTCTTGTGCCTGGGCGGCGCCGGCCATGGCCAGCAGGCCGCAGAAGATCATCGTGCTTTTTCGAATTGTCATGGGGATCTGGCTTGTGCAGTGGGAGTGCGGGCCAGTGTAGTGAATGGGTTTGCCGGGTGTCACCCCGGTTCCGGGCTCAACGTGCCCAGCCACGCCACCAGTCCCAAGATCAACAGCGCAATCACCAGCTCCGATGCCACGCTGCGACGCAAGGCGTTGGCCGCCACTTGATGCTGCCCGGCGCGCAACGATTGTTCGAGCAACGGCCCGAGGTGGAAGCGGTTCAACGCGGCCAGCACCAGCATGCCCCCGAACAACACAACCTTGATCGCCAGCAGAATCCCGTAGCTGCCGAGCAGGATTTCGCCCAGTGTCGGGCCGACGATGAATAGGTAATTCGCCACGCCGGTCACCGAGAGGATGAGCACAATCGCCGCGCCGACGCCTTCGAAGCGTTTGACGGAATCCGCCAGCGAACGAATGCGCGCCTCGCTGCACAATGCGTCGAGCCGCGCCATCAAGATCAACGCGAGCATGGCGCCCAGCCACGCACCCGCCGCGAGCAGGTGCAGGATGTCGCTGAGCAGATGCCACGCGTTATCCATCGCCCCGTGTCCGCTCCAGGCCAGGGAGGCGAGGGCGACGGCGCCGGCCATCGATGCCAGCCACAATCCCGGCCAGATCACCACGGCGATCAGCGCAATCATCCGCAGCGTCCACGCCAGCCCGACGTCGGTTTCCAGCACCATCATTTGCAGGTGTGGCCACAGCGCCGCGAACTCCGTTTCGCCACTCATGGCGCGGGTCATCAGCACCAGTCCCGCTGCTGACAGCAGTGCCCCGATCAACGCCATCCCGCGCAGCATCGGCCGAAACCGCAGCACCGCTTCAACGCTGTACAGCCCGAACAACGCCAGCCCGAACAACAGCAGCAAATCCACATACAACGCCAGACGCAGGAGGATGTTGATCAGTTCAGCCATCGCTCACTTCACTTTGAACGTGACGTTGCCGGTGATCGGGTGCGTGTCCGACGACACTGCGCGCCATTCGACCTTGTACGTGCCGGCGGGTAGCGGTGCGAGCGGGGTGACCAGCATGGTTTTCGGGTCGCTGCCGGCGCTGACTTTGGCCTTCATCGGCATCGGCGAGTGGGCCATGCCGGGCATTTCGGTCATCACCAGTTTGGCGCCGGAGAACTGGGTCAGCAGATCCTCCGAAAAACGCAGTTCGATCTTGCCGGGCGCCGCGCCGTCGGCACCTTCGGCCGGGGTCGACGACAGCAGTTTCGGATGGGCCTGGGCCAGGGTGCTCAGGAGCAAACCGCTGGCGAGGACGAGGGAGATTTTCAATGTGCGCATGCAAGACCTCGGTGTTGTTTTTTGATGGGATTCAGAACCACAGCCGCACGCCGAGGACGAGTCGCGCTTCACTGCGATCCTCGCCTTCTTCCCGTGCGTAATCGGCGGTATGGCCGTAGGTGCGGTTCCAGGTCACGCCGATGTAGGGCGCGAATTCGCGGCGGATTTCATAGCGCAGGCGCAGCCCGGCTTCGGTGTTCGCGAGGCCCGAGCCGATCCCGCGTTGCGGGTCGTTTTTGCCGTAGACGTTGAGTTCGGCGGTCGGCTGCAGGATCAGGCGATTGGTCAGCAGGATGTCGTAGTCGCCCTCCAGCCGCACCGCGCTCTGGCCGTTTTCGCCGAGGAACGCCGTGGCTTCGGCTTCGAAGTTGTACAGCGCCATCCCCTGCAGACCGAACGCGGCCCAGGTTTGCGGGGCGCCGGGTTTGAAGTCCTGGCGCACGCCAGTGACCACGTCCCACCACGGCGAAATCGCGTGGCCCCACAGCGCCTGGACTTCCGCGTCTTCGGTCTTGCCGTTGCTGCGCTCGCCCTCGGAGCGCAACCACAGCCGATCGATGTCGCCGCCAATCCAGCCGGACAAATCCCAGGCCAGGGTGCTGGCGTCGTCGGCGTTCTGCCATTCGAGTTTGTCGGCGAGGAAGTACGTGTTGATGGCGCTGTCGTGGACCTGATGCCCGGCGTGGCTGGTGAACACGGCGGCGCGGTCGGCGTCGGTCAGTGCCGGGATCGGCGTGCGGCTTTCGGTCGGCGCGGCGGGCTGCATCATGCCGTCGTCCATGCTTTGCATGTCGGTCATTTGACTGTGATCCATGCCTTGCATATCAGCCATCCGGCTGTGATCCATGCCCTGCATGTCGCTGGCGGCGAAGGCTTGGGCCATCGACAGGAGTGACAACGAAAACGCGGCAAATCGAGTCATGGTCGGCGTCCTCATTCTTCCACCCGCACTTCGCGGAACATGCCCATTTCCATGTGGTACAGGAGATGGCAGTGATAGGCCCAACGGCCAAGCGCATCGGCAGTCACGCGGTAGCTGCGGCGGGTGCCGGGCGGCATGTCGATGGTGTGTTTGCGCACCTGGAAATTGCCGTTTTCGTCTTCCAGATCGCTCCACATGCCGTGCAGGTGGATGGGGTGGGTCATCATCGTGTCGTTGACCAGCACCAGGCGGATCCGCTCGCCGTACTTCAACAGCAGCGGCTCGGCGTCGGAGAACTTGATGCCGTTGAACGACCAGGCGAATTTCTCCATGTGGCCTGTGAGATGCAGTTCTATGGTGCGGCTCGGATCGCGGCCGTCCGGGTCTTCGAAGGGGCTGCGCAGGTCGGCGTAGGTCAGCACGCGGCGACCGTTGTTGCGCAGGCCGAGGCCGGGGTCGTCGAGTTTCGGCGCGGTGGTCATGGCTTGCATGTCCACCAGCGGGTTGTCCTTTTCGCTGTCGGGGTGCGCCTGCATCGGGCCCATGTTCATGCTCGAGTGATCCATACCGCTCATGTCCATCGAGCCATGATCCATGCCGCCCATACCCATGTCGTCCATGGTCACCAGCGGGCGTGGGTCCAGCGTCGGCACCGGAGCCGACAAACCGGCGCGGGTGGCGAGGGTGCCACGGGCGTAGCCGGTGCGGTCCATGGCCTGGGCGAACAGGGTGTAGGCGTCGGCGGCGGGTTCGACGATCACGTCATAGGTTTCCGCCACGGCGATGCGCAACTCGTCGACGCTGACCGGTTTGACGTGCAGGCCGTCTGCGGCGACCACGGTCATTTTCAATCCGGGAATGCGCACGTCGAAGTAGCTCATGGCCGAACCGTTGATCAGCCGCAGCCGCAGCTTTTCGCCGGGGCGGAACAGGCCGGTCCAGTTGTCATCCGGGGCGTGGCCGTTCATCAGGAAGGTGTACGTGGCGCCGCTGACGTCGGCGATGTCGGTGGGATTCATCTTCATCTGCGCCCACATCGTGCGATCGGCGACGGTGGCGCCCCAGCCTTTTTCGCCGACGTCGTGGATGAAATCGCCGACGGTGCGCTTGTGGAAGTTGTAGTAGTCGGACTGTTTTTTCAGGGTCTTCATCAGGCTGGCCGGGTCTTCGTCGGACCAGTCGCTGAGCATCACCACGTAGTCGCGGTCGTACTGGAAGGGCTCCGGTTCCCGGGCGTCGATCACCAACGGCCCGTAGACCCCGGCCTGCTCCTGCAAGCCGGAATGGCTGTGATACCAGTAGGTGCCGTGCTGGCGAACCTTGAACTGGTAGACGTACACGCCACCCGGCTCGATGCCCTTGAAACTCAGGCCCGGCACGCCGTCCATGTTGGCCGGCAGCAGAATGCCGTGCCAGTGGATCGACGTGCTGTCCTTGAGCCGGTTGCGCACCCGCAGCGTCACGGTGTCGCCTTCGCGCCAGCGCAGCAGCGGGCCGGGCAGGCTGCCGTTGATGGTCAGGGCGGTACGGGGCTGGCCGGTGAAGTTGACCGGGGTTTCACCGATGAACAGCTCGAAGTCGGTGCCGCTTAACTCGTTCACCTGGCCAGGGCTGTTCAAGGCCCAGACCGGCGCGCGCCACAGGCCGAGGCCGCCGAGCAGACCGCTGGCGGCGAGGCCTTTGACGAAGGTGCGTCTTGAGGTGGTGGAAGGCATGCGCTGGAAGTCCCCGTTTGACTAATGACGGGGAGGCTAACCAGCGGCAGCTTTCAGCTGGCTGAGGCGCGGATTACAGTTGTGTCAGGTTCAACCTACAGACCGAGCCCTTCCTGGACTACCAACAGCAGGTTGTTTTCCGTCAACGCAATCGCATCCAGCTGTTGCCCGGTCTCGAGCGTCTGCAACCACCAATGGCTTTCGCCGTGTTCATCAACCGTGCGCAGCAGCGATGCTTCGCGCCCCGGCAGGACGATTTGCACGCGCCCTGCGCCGTCTTCGGTGAAGCGGGCGATGGGGTCGAATGTCAGGCTGTGGTGGTTGGCTTCGATGATCAACTGGTCGATGGCGTAGTCGTGGGTCTCGCCGTCCGGTGAACTTTCGCAAACATGGGTAGGATTTCGCCGAATCTTCAGGCCTACCTCGGTGACCGGTTGCAACCAGCCCTCGATGCGGTGATACAAGGCGTAGACCTGGGCCGGCCAGCAATCTATCTCCAGTTCGGCGCAGGTGATTTCGTCAGCATGGGTGTGCCGGGTTTGTTTGAGTTTCGCGGCGAGTTCGTCTGCTTTACTCATGTCGGTTCCCTGTGTTGAGTTCAACAACATCGTAGTCCTTTCAAAGTAATGCAGGTTTTGCCCTGCGTCATGCGCCTGCAACACAAGCGTGACTCAATCAGCCCCTGACCAAGTGACGGTCAGACCACAGAAACCACGGACGCACGCGTCCCAAGGAACGGGAACATGAAAAAGCTTTTTACAATTATGGCGCTGATTGCGCTGACGGTCGGTAGCATCGGCCTGAGTTCGGCGCGCCAGTCGTCTGCCAGCAAGGCGGAATCGGTGGCGGGGGTATTCGATTACTACCTGCTGACGTTGTCCTGGTCGCCGACCTTTTGCCTGACCCACAAGGACGACCCGCAATGCACCGGGAAGGGTTACGGTTTTGTCCTGCATGGCCTCTGGCCGCAATACGCCAAGGGCGGCTGGCCGGAGTCCTGCCCGCCGCTGACTAGCCTGTCGGCCGCCGAAACGGCCAAAGGCCTGACGCTGTTCCCGACCAAAAAACTCCTCGACCACGAATGGAGCAAACACGGCACCTGCAGCGGCCTCGGCGCGATGGGCTATCTGGAGGAAGCGGACAAGGCCGTAGCGGCGGTGAACATCCCGCAAGAGCTGCAACCGTTCAGTAGCTCTTATTACTTCGAAGCGCAGGAAATTGCCGACCTGTTCCGCAGGAGCAATCCGGGCATCCCGTCAGACGGCATCGCCGTGATCTGCAACGGCCCGGAACTCTCGGAAGTGCGCGTGTGCATGGGCAAGGACCTGCAATTCGGCGCCTGCGGCAAGGGTGTGAAAACCCAGTGCCGGGCGGGGGATATCCGGGTGCCGCCATCGCGATAACGCAATCGGTTACTGGCCATAAAAAACAGGCGCCTTTTCAGGCGCCTGTTTTTTTGCAATCGGGTTTGATCAATGGAAGGACTTTGTTCATGCTGCGCGCCCCACGGATGATGACGCGACACCGCAAGGAGCTTTTCATGAGCGGAAAACCCGCTGCCCGAGTGACAGACCCGACCGCCTGCCCGTTGCCGGGGCATGGCACCAACTCGATTGTCAGCGGTTCGCCGAATGTGAATTTCGACGGGCTGCCCGCTGCACGAATGACCGACAAGTCGGCGTGCGGCAGCCCGATCACCGGTGGCGTTGCCTCGACGGTATTTATCAATGGCCTGAACGCCGCCACCCTGGACAGTACCGGTGGGCATGGGAATGTGGTCATCGGTGGATCTGGCACCGTGATCATCGGCGATACCGTGGTGAACGCCCCCTTCAGCGGCCTGCTGCCAATGCCGGTGCACTTCACTGACAAGTTGCAGTTGGTGAATGACACGACCGGCGAACCGATGCCGAATCATCCATACATGATTCAGCGCGCGGACGGTCGGATGGAACACGGGGTGTCTGACGCCGCCGGTTTTACCCACACGATCAGTTCGCATCTTCTTGAAACCATCAAACTGTTTCTGGAGGAATGAAGCATGAGTGCGGAAACGGTTACGTGCGAGAAAGGCAACAATTACAAGCTGCACAAGGAACATACGCTGACGGACAAGAAGGATGTCAGTGTGAAGGCTGTTCCGGTGGAGAGTACCAAGGCGATTATTTTTTTTATCGGCGGGGCAGGTGACAAGGAGAGCTATTACTTTTCCGGCCCCTTTGAAAACGTTAACCAAGCTAAATCTGGCTTTGATGATCGAAACGGTAAGCTGGAAAAAGAGGGCAAGTATAAATCCGAGTGGCTTGGGTACAACGAGGTTCGGGGGAAGAAGGATATTCAGAAATATGTTCTGAACCTGATTCCTTATAAATCCTGCCCTATCTATATAGTGGGCCATAGTTTGGGTGGATGGAACGGAGCCCACTTGACCCGTGTCATGTCCGAGTGGGGATACAGGATCAATATGTTGGTAACGCTGGATCCTGTGGGGGAGGGCACTCTGGTGTGGCTGGGATCTGATATATACGGAGAGAAACCGACGCCGGTGGCCGATTATTGGATCAATATGAAAGCCACACCCTCGAGGCCCGATCAGTCCGATTCGGTAGCCGACTTTGGAGAGAAGTGGCAAGTGGTCAGTGGACCCAATGTCAATGTGAATATGGATACGAACCACGCCAATGCCCCAGCGATGTTCACCAGGCCCATCGCTCAGGGAAAGTCAGCCAGTGACCTTATGTTTGAAGCTATCAACAAGGACGTTTGCTGATATGAAAAACGCTCTTTTACTTCTACTGATTACCTTGTGTTCAGCCTGCGCTAAAAACCATACGGTCCAGCCTGCAAATCTCAATTTTCTGGCGATAGAGAGAAAGCCCAACGGCCTGTATTACGAAATTTACTACGGCTCTGATGTAAATCTTTTGGATCTGTTTGGGAGAGGAATGAGGGAAGGCGCCGCTTCGACAACTCTGAAATGTGCGCTGGGTGACGATCAGGACTTCTCTATCACTAACCGCTTCAGGTATTCGGCGTACGGACTGATTGATGTAGATGAGGCCAACAAGGCAGGTGGGAAATACAACTACGTGACGAGTGCAACTTTAAGGCAGACCGTAAATAACGGTTCAACTCAGGAATTTCTTTCAACTCAGGAGTTGAATGGCCTGTTGTCCGGAAAGCTCCAGGTCCCCTGCAAAGTCGTCATTACCGCTTGGGGCTACAAACCCTACTACTCAAACACCATGAACCTCCCGGTCGCCGACCTGCTGCGCGAAGTCAACAAGCCCTGAGCTCAGCGCCCATCGGGGGGATCAAGCAAATCCCCCCGCATCCACCCCCAATTCCCC
>NZ_JBWKYU010000034.1:0-25481 GCF_059423925.1 Pseudomonas sp. GW458-11-26-14-LB4 | reverse complement strand
ATGGGGAGGTTGGGGCGGTTTCGGGGTTGGCTTGGGTTTCGGGTGGGTTGGGTGTTGGTTTGAACATGGTGAATCTCCGATCCTGAAATGAAGCTGGCCCATTCGGTTTCCGAACGAAGGGGTGGCAGCTGTACGCAGGCTGGAAACCCGGGGAACGGAGAACCCGGTTGACCCGAAGGTCTCCCGCGCACAGCCGCCATAACGGAGTGCACACTTTTCAAGGTGCGCAAGCATACGTTATGAAAAGCGCTTGTGCGCTCGGTTCTAGTCGGGGTTTCCAATCCCGATCGCTGAATTGGCAGCGACCGAAACAGGCTAGAGCCCGCGCTTCCGACGGACAACCTGAAAACCTTGTGGGAAGGTTCGGTGTATTCAGACACGTTTTTAAACAGACTTCAGGACGCTGGCCCTCACCCCAGCCCTCTCCCGGGGGGAGAGGGAGCCGATCGAGTTGTTCATTCGAGTTACATCGACCTGAACCATCGAGTTGAACTCAAGCTTTCAAAACAAAAAAATCAAAACACACCCATCTATACAATCTGGCGGCCTCACCAAAACCAAACGATGAAACCCAGTCTTGCACCCTCACCAAACCAAACAATGAGCGTTAGCTCGAGTAAAGCTTGCGACGTGCCGGCCCCTTCGGAAGGCTGAGTGGAGGGATTCATCCGGGGGTGGGAGCGAAGCGACCGTTTGGCGAAGCCAAACACATCGAGAGGAGGTGCAGCGAAGCAAACCGGAGGCGATGCCCCCGGATGAATCCCGGAGCGAAGGAACCCCGAGCCCCAGCGAGGGGCCGAACGCCGGGGCCAAGCCTTTTGCTTACTTTTTGCTGGGCCGGCATTCCGGCGTTTGAAAAAGTGAGCCGCTGCAAGAGCGGAACCGCCAGCGGCAACACCCGAAGAAACGGATATTCACCCAACCCAACAAGAACCTGGTCGGCCCGAAGGCCGCCACGTTCACTCCGCATCCGGATCAATCTTGTTCTGAGTCAGGTACCGATTCAAAACATCATCCTGCGAAGGCGTAGAAGCATCCCCCGCCACCTGCCACAACCGCCGCTCAATCCCCTGCGCCACCATATGCCCCACCGCCGCCTCAATCGCCGACAACACACACAACTGCGCCGGCTCATTGGTCGTATACCCGACCTCAGCCTCAAGCAACTTCTTGAACTCGATAAACTTGAAAATCCCCGCACTGCGCGCCACCGAATAAATCGTCTTGCTGGTCATCACATTCGCCAACACCTGCCCGCTGCGAACATCCACCGCGCGCAAGTTGACGGTGACCTGATCGACCCGATACTCACGGGACAGATCAATCCCCAGATACCGCGCCCCTTCCCCACCGCTGCGCACGTTGGTGTCATAAGCGATGATCCCGCCCTCAAGCATCATGTTCGCCGCCTGCAACGGTGGCAGCTCCCCCTGGATGTTCACCGGCGTATTCGGCTTTTTCTGCGACGCGCGAATGATCTTGCGTTCAGTCAGCAGGTTCTGCAGCCCTTCACGCTCAAGCACCACAAACCAGCCGCTGGCCTGCATGGCGTCCATCAACATCGACGCCGCGCCCTGGGTGACGCTGGTGGAAAACGAGCTCGCCGGGGTCGGTTTGTACTGCCCGGTCTGGTCACGGAAGCCGTACACCACCGCCATCAGCCGGCCCTTGGGTCGCGGCATTTTCAGCAAGTCGTAATAAGTGGAGGCCCTGGGGGTCAGGGTCGGGGTATCGGTGTCCTGCTCGGCCGGCATCGGCTCGCGCAGACTGCACCCTTGTAATGCTGCCAACATCAGCCCTAGCGCAATTATTTTTTTCATGTCCATCGCTCCCCGGAACCGTCATCCCGTCATGGGTTGAGGCCGTTCACCTGAATTTCGGAAACTTCGCCGCTCGCCCGGTCGGTCACTTCAATCGTCAGTGCCCCCGAGTCATCAACGACGTTGACGATAAAAGCGTCGGTGGACAGGCTCCCCGTGTTGCCGGTGGAGATGTTGTCCAGCAGTTGCCCCAGCAACCGTGACTGCAATTGACTGGTGAAGCGTTCGAGTGCCGAAGTGCCGGCCACCGTCGAGCGCTTCTTGAGATCCGGATCGTCGTGGTCGTTTTGCGCCTGGGCGTTGTTGAGCAACCAGGTGCCGTTGAGCGGGTTACCGCCGAACGACGGGTTGACCGGCGTGTAGACCAGTTCGGTGGCCTGGACGGCAGCGGCGCTGGCAAGCCCGATCAACAACCCCGAGATCCAGAATCCGCTGCGCCGTGAGAACGTTGTCGTGTTCATAGTTCGTCCTTCTCAAGGTCGGTGGTGTCCTGCAACAAGGCTTCCAGCTTGCGCCGGACGACCTCCAGTCGAACCGAGTCGGCGGCCTCGTAGGCCTCGTCCTTCAGTTCCACGGTGTTCGGCGGCAGGAAGCGCCGATACACCAGGCGTTGTTGATACTCGACGGTCACAAGGCTCCCCCAGCGTGCGTCGGGGCGCTCGCGCACCACCAGGTTGAAATCCATGCGGCTGGTGTCGCGCAGGCGCTCGCTGAACGAGTAGTAAAAGTCGTGGCCGATGTGCGAGATTGTGTCGTCGACGATGAAGCCCATCATTTCGTCTTCCTCACTGGCACTGGCGAAAGACGCCACGGCCGCGAGGATCAACGCGCACCACCATTTCCGGCTCATGGCTGCAACGCCTGCGGCAGCGCTGACTGGCCTTTTGCAGGGCCGTTGGTGCCATCAAGAAAGGCTTTCTCGGCCACGAACTGCCAGTCCGAATAACGCTGCATGCCTTCGAAATCCGACCACTGCGACGGGAAGTCCGCCTGCTTCAACGGCACCTCGGTGGAGGCACTGTTGATGCCGGTAATGCGTCCGTCGAAACCCCGCTGCAGGGCCCATTCGCCGCCGCCGATCGGGTCCGGGTAGAGCTGGCGCAGATGGTGGCGGGCTTCCGGAAAACGTTCGTCCTGCAACAGGTCGACCAGCTCTTTCGGGTACTGCGCCAGGCCAGGCGAACTGCGGTAGTAGCTGCGCAGCGCCTGGGCGTACTGGGTGCCGACCCACAGCAGTTGCTTCTCGCGATCGCGGCGCGACACGGTCGACCACAATTCGCCGGCACTGGCCAGGCCCATGCCCATGATCACGATCAGGAACAGCACGCCCAGGTAGGTGAACCCACCCTGCTCCACGTGCTTACCACTCGGAATACTGGCTGCCATCACGCGCCCTCCCGGTAGCTCCGCTCTTGATGTCGGCGACGCCGCCCGCCACACCGTCCGGTGGTGCGATCAGCACCCATTGGTCATTGCGTTCGGTGATCGGGTCCAGCGGCGCGTTGCGCAGGTAACGCATCTCCACCAGTTGCTCGATGGAATCGGGATAGCGCCCGGTGTCGCCGTAGTAGTGATCCAGCGCCTCGCGCATGGCCGACAGGCTCTGGTGCAACGTGGTCTCTTTCGAGGCCTCGAGGCTGTTGAAGTAGCGTGGCAAGGCGATGGTCATCAGGGTCGCGATAATCGCCATCACCACCATCAGCTCGAGCAAGGTAAACCCCTTTTCCCGGCGCATGAGAATCACCACTCGCGGTAAGCGATGCCGTTGAGGCCATGGCCCCGGGCGAGGGAGTAGACGTCGAACACGTCTTCGCCATCGCGCGGGTTCTGGGCCGAACTGTTGTAGGCCCGCAGGCCCCAACCGCCGTTGTCGTCACGTTTGGCCGGCACCAGCGGATCCCGCGGTATCCGGCGCAGAAAATAGAACTTCGCCCCCTTGGCACTGCGCACGTCGCGCACGCCTTCGACCAGCACTTTCAGGTTCGGCGGATAGCCGCTGCTGTTCAGGGATTTCTCGATGTAGCCGGCATCGAAGGCACGCTTGTAGGCGTCGATGCCATCGCGAATCTGATACAGCGCGGTGCGCAGTTCCTGCTCCTTGCCACGCCGTACCAGGGTCTCGGTCAGCGGCGCGGCCATGCCGGCCAGCAGGCCGATCAGGGCCAGCGTCACCACGACTTCGATCAAGGTAAAACCGCGTTGGGAGGCGTTCATGATCAAGGCTTCTCGACGGTTACACGGGTGGTGGCCACGGCCGCTTCACCGACTGCACGAGGCTGCGCGGCAGGCGCTGGCATCGAGTAGCTTTGCGAGCGATCCGGCGCCTGGATGTGCATGCTGGTTTCGGTGCCGGTCGGGAATTCCATGTCCGACGGGCTCTGGTACGGCAGGTTGCGCACGATCCGTGGGGTGATCGAGAGCACCAGTTCCGATTTGCCGATGGTGTCCTTGTTGCTGCCGAACAACCGGCCCAGACCCGGAATGTCGCCGAGGCCCGGAATCTTGTTGCCGGTGGCGCCGTGGTCGTTGCGCATCAGACCGGCGAGGATCTGGGTTTCGCCGTCATGCAGGCGCAGCGAGGTCTGGGCGTTGCGGGTGTCGACCTGCACCGGAATCGTCCCTTGGCGAGTCGGCTCCAGCGGCGTGGCGTTACTCACTTCCAGAGCAATCTTGATTGCCACTTCGTTGTTCAGGTGCACGGTCGGTTGCACTTCGAGCTTCAGACCGACGTCGAGGTAGGTGACGCTTTCGGTGATCACCGGGCCTTGAGTCGAAGGCACCGAGGTGGCGCTGATGATCGGCACCCGCTGGCCGATGTGGATGCGCGCCTGTTCGCGGTTGCTGACGCGAATCACCGGGCTGGCCAGGGTGTTGATGTCGTTGTCCTGGGCGTTGATCTTGGCTTGCGGCGACGGCGAGATCGAAATCCGGCTGGAGTTGATGCCTTTCAGTTGATCAAGAATGGTCACCGCCGAACCGTCGCTGTTGACCACGCCGAAGGTGTTCGGCCATTGCAGACCCAAGTCGAGAATGCGCTGGGTGGCGACTTCCATCACTTCCACTTCCAGCACCACTTCGGGGTTGGACTGGTCTTGCGATTGCAGGAGTTTCTCGGCCATGCGCACGGCGTCTTCGGTGTCGCGCATGGTCAGGGTGTTCAGGCGTTCGTCGACGAACACGTCGCGGGTCTTGAGCATGGTCTTGATCATGTTCAGCGCGGTGTTGGCGTCGATGCTGGTCAGGTAGAAGGTGCGCATCACCAGCTCTTGGTAATCCTTCAACTTCTGCGGCGAGTCCGGAAAGATCAGCAAGGTGTTTTCGTTCACCACTTTCTGGTGCAGCTGGTTCTGTTGCAGCAGCAGTTGCACGGCGTCTTCGATGCGCACGTCACGCACGAAGATCGTGGCTTTCATGTCCGGGCGCAGGTCCTTGTCGAAGATGAAATTCAGGCCCGCGACCTGGGACAGCACTTCGAAGATGGTCTTGAGGTTGGCGTCGCGAAATTCCAGGGTCACCGGGCGGTCGAGCCGGGTGCGCAGTTGCGGGTACTGGATCACGTTGCGGCTCTGCACCAGACGGATGTTGCCTTGCAGTTCCAGCGCGCCGTCGTTTTTCGGGTCGAGTTCGAGGATCTGTTTGACCTGGCGGTCGGCGCCGTAGATGTCGCCCCGACGCAGGTCGCCACGGGCCAGTTCCAGTTTCTCGTCCATGCTGCGCAGGTAGTCGAGCTGGCGCAGGGCATCCTGGGCGCGGCGGTTGTTCGGTTCGATGGTCAGCACCCGGCTGTAGGCGGTGCGGGCCGAGGCGAAATCGCGGCGGGCGCGGTCGGTGTCACCGGAGGTCAGCAGCGCGGTGATCGCCTTGGCCCGGCCGCTGTTGAGCAGCAGGTGCAGCTCGGTGTCGCGCGGATTTTCCCGCAAGCCTTCCTCGATCCGGGCCAGGCCCGCCTCGTACTGCCCCTGATCGATCAGGTCGGCGGCTTCCTTGTTGGCGACCTGCGCGGAACTGCACGCGGCCAGCCCGGCACACAGGCCGAGGCTCATCAGCAAACGGGATCTGTTCATTGCGTACTCCCCACAGACAAGGTCTGCGACAAATGCAAAGGCAGGTAGACCAGGCTCAGTTCCACATCGGAAATCGCCGCAATCTTCCAGGTGTCGTCGATCACATCCCCGCTGCGCACGACGTAGATTTTCTCGCCGTCCTGCAAGAACACCTGCAGGTCGCTGCGGTCATGCAGCCTGCCGACGAACTGAAACGGCACCGGTGGCAGGCTCGGGGCTTGCACCACCGGGGTCGGGTTGATCGCTTGTTCGGTGACCGTCGCCAGGGCCGGCGCGGCCTTCCAGGATTTGCTCGCAAACAGGTCGCCGGCCGGGCTCAGGTCCTTGATCGGCGCTGCATTCGCCTTGGCGCTGCTGGCGGGCAAGGCGCCACGGGCGCTGGCTTTGACCGGGCTGGCCACGGCGACTTCGGTCGAATCCGCCTCGTCGCTCGGCGAGAAATATTCCGGCAACCAGGCCAGTGCCGCCGCCACGCCGAAGAACGCCACCCAGCCGGTTATGCGTTTGGTGTCCATCACGACCTCGACAGGTAGAGGGTCATACGGATCCGGCCGCTGAGGTCGGTGTCGGCAATCTTCTTGCGTTGAAACTCGACGTCTTCCACCACCACCGCCGGCAACTGGCCGAGCAAGGCGTGCAAGAAGCGGCGCAATTGCGGGTAGCTGCCGCGCACCGGCAACAGGATCTGGTAGCGCGCCAGATGGGTCTTGGGATCGACGCCGAGGGCGTATTCGCCGCGCGCCAGGGTGATGTGTTCCTGCGCGGCCAGCGCGTAGATGCGGTCGATGGCGACGGTGGCCTGCGGCTGGGCCGGCAGCTTGTTACGGAAATCATCCAGCTGACGTTGCGGCACCACCGGCGGCGCGATGCTGCCGTCCTCGACCTTGGCCAGGTATTCGGTGGCTTCCCGGGTTTGCTGGCTGAGCTGTTGCAGCGATTGCCAGCCCGGCAGCAAACCGCCGAGTGCCCACGCCAGCGTGACCAGCAGCAGCGCCAGACCGGCCAGGCCCGGAACACCGAGGCCTTGCAGGTATTCGTGAACGATCAGTCTAGGGATTCGCATCGCCTATCTCCCAGGTCGCCGACAGGTTGAATTGCACCGGTTGCTCCGGCGATTTGACGACGATTTCGTGGCTCAGCAGCGACACGTCGGACAGCTCGTCACTGGCCTCCAGCCGTTTGTGGAAATCCAGCATTGCTTGCAGATCCCGCGCCTCGGCGCTGATCCGCACCTGGCCCTTGCGGGCATCCGGGGTCAGGGTCAGCAAGGCGATGTCGTCGCGCGGCATGGCTTCGAGCATGGCGAACAGGCGTTCCCAAGGGCGGCGCAGTTGCTGCGAGACCTTGCGCATTTCGGCGAGGTTCTGCGCCTGCTCGCGGGTTTCCGCCGGGCTCAAGGTTGTCTTGGCGCCGCTGTCGCCGGTGAGCTGGCGTTGGGTGTGCTGCAAGTGACCTTGCTGTTGTTCGGCCTGATCGCCGAAGTGCTGCTGCACGCCGAAGCACACCAGCGCGAGCAACACACCGCCGCCGAGCAGGCTCCAGCCCAACGGGCCGGAACGCGGACGAGGCTGGAAATCGAGGTTCAAGGTGCGCATGTCAGGCCACCGCCCGGGACATGACGTACAAGGCGTCACGCACGGTCATCGAGTCGTCTTCGAGGGTGCGCAGGTGCACCCCCGCCACCTCCGGTTGCGCATCGAGGCGCGCCGGGGCGTGCAGATAAACGTTGAAGGCGCGTTCGCTGGTGGAGGCTTGCAGTTGCCGCTCACGACCGATCAGCGCGCTGAGCGCCGCGTCGCTGTCACTGCCGCCCACCGAACGCACCGACGACCAGCGCCCTTCCCTTGCCAGCAGCAACACGCTGCGTTGCGGTTCGGCGACGATGAACAGGAAGTCGCCGGCATCGAGGCTTTTGTCGAAGCGGTTGAACGCGGTCATCAGGTACGGCTGCACCGAGCGCAGACGCAGGCCGCGACCCGTGACCAGCGTGCGCAGGCGTTCCAGCAAGTCCTGCGGCAAGGCACTGGCGATCCGGTCATGCCCGGCCGGCTCGGCCGACAGCACCAGGCTCCACGGTTGGGTCGGTGCGCCGAACAGGTCTTCGAAGCACAGTTGGGCGAAGCCGCGCAGTTCGTCAGGGCTGCTGATCTGCTCGCTCCACGGCACCAGGCAGAAACGGCTGAAGTGGCCGGAGATCACCACGCTCAGCTCGGCACCGGCACGGGTGTGTTCGCCGAGCAGACGGTCGAGGGTGTCCAGCGCCACCGCGTAGCTCTGAAAGCCTTCGTCGATGTAGCCGACGCTGCCCAGCCACAGGGTGTCGCTGCCCCGGCGCTGGCCGAGGCCGACACCGCTGGCGCCGAGCACGGCGATAAATTGATCACGCGATAAAAGTGACACGATTGATCTCCTCCAGCGTGGTCCGACCGTGCTCCACCAGCTCCAGCGCCGATTCGCGCAACAGGCGCAAACCACGGGCGCAGGCCAGGGCTTTGATCTGGGTGATGGGTTGGCGCTCGACGATCATTTGCCGCAGTTCGTCGTCCAGGTGCAGCAGCTCGGCAATCGCCGTGCGGCCGCGATAGCCGCTGCCCCGGCAGTGGCCGCAGCCCTTGCCGTGGAAGAAGTGGTAGTGATCGACTTTCTGTGGATCGAGGCCCGAAGCGCGCAGCTCTTCATCGCTCGGGTTGACCGGCGTGCTGCAACTGCTGCACACCAGCCGGATCAGACGCTGGGCAAGAATCGCGTTGAGCGCCGAGACCAGGCTGTAGGGGTCGATTTCCATTTGGGTAAAACGACCGATCACGTCGAACACGTTGTTGGCGTGGATGGTGGTGAACACCAGGTGACCGGTGAGCGCCGATTGCACGGCGATCTGTGCGGTGTCCGGGTCGCGGATCTCGCCGACCATGATCTTGTCCGGGTCGTGACGCAGGATCGAGCGCAAGCCACGGGCGAAGGTCAGGCCTTTTTTCTCGTTGACCGGGATTTGCAGCACGCCGGGCAGCTGATATTCCACCGGGTCTTCGATGGTGATGATCTTGTCCACGCCGTGGTTGATCTCGGTGATCATCGCGTACAGCGTGGTGGTCTTGCCGCTGCCGGTGGGGCCGGTCACCAGCACCATGCCGTAGGGTTCGGCGGCGAGGCGACGCAACTGGCGCAGGGTTTCGTCTTCAAAGCCCAGCGCTTGCAGTTGCACGCCGCAGACCTTGTCGGCCAGGTCCTGTTTGTCCAGCACCCGCAGCACCGCGTCTTCGCCGAAGATGCTCGGCATGATCGACACCCGGAAGTCGATCTGCCGGCCGCTGATGCCGATCTTGAAGCGACCGTCCTGGGGCACGCGTTTTTCGCCGATGTCCAGCTCGGCCATGACCTTGACCCGCGAAATCACCTGCTCGGCGAACTCGCTGCCCTGGATCTTGCCGATGTTGTTCAGCACGCCGTCGATCCGGTACTTGATCACCAGGCCCTGGCCGGTGGTGCCGAGGTGGATGTCGCTGGCGTGCATTTTCAGCGCGTCGTACAGGGTCGAGTTGACCAGTTTCACCACCACGCTCGAGTCTTCGCTGATGCTGGTCAGCGACAGGCTTTGCAGGGTGTCGGTCTCGCTGCCGGCGTCGGTCTGGGCGTTGAGCGATTCGACCGCGTGGAAGCTTTCTTCGTGGCGGGCCAGATAGGCCTTGAGGTCATCGGCGTGCACCAGATACAGCGGCGCGCCGTGCAGGCATTCGTCGATCCAGGCCAGGCGCGCGGTGTCGAAGGGGTCGGCGAACACGCCGATGACTTCGTCGTTGTGGCGCAGCAGGATGAATTCACGTTTGAGGCATTGCGCGAGGGTGACCCGGTCGAACACCGGGCTCGCCAGAAACAGCGTGTCGGTGTCGAGCACCGGGTAATGCAGGGTGGCGCCGAGGCTGGCAATGAACGGCATCGGCGCCAGTTCACAGAGCACGGCCAGTGCGTCGAGCACCCGTTCCCCGGACGTGGTGGCCCGTGCCCGGGCCTGGGCCAGTTGCTCACTGGAAAAGCGTGGCGGGGTCTGTGCCTCCTGTGGAGGATTGACCGACAGCGGTTCGACGACAACGGACAGACGATCCATGGCTTGCTCTCCAACACCCGGGGCTTGAGGCCCTGACGGCGCGGGAGGCGAATTCGGCGAGTGCCGGAACGTCTATCGCGCCATTACTCCCCGGTGAGCATTTGATCGTCGTCCGGTGCCATGACCTCCGACCGGTTTCGTCGGCGGTCCGCCAGCACCCAACTGCCATCGTACAACTGCAACGGGAAGCTCTCGGTCCTGCTCTGGCGTCGTTCGACAAAGCCTTCGGATGGGCTCGCACCGGGTTTCGCTTCGCGCTGGATCCCCAGAAGGTCGCAGACAGCTCGGGCAAGTTCCGCCAAAGGAAACGGTTTGAACAGGATGTGACTGACCCCCAGTTGCCGCGCCCGCTCACAGACTTCAGCGGTCGGGTGACCCGTTATCAGCACGAAATGACACGTCCTGTTCTGGCGGACCGCGTCGAGCACCTCGAACCCTTCCATATCGGGCAAGCGGTAATCGAACACCAGCACGTCGGGGGCGAAAGTCTCGGCCTGGCCGATTCCCTCTGCGCCGTCATGTGCAATCCGGACTTCCAGCCCTTGCGCCGACAGATAATCCTGAAGGTTCTGTGCAAGCAGCTGTTCGTCTTCGACAACCAGTACTTTGTTAACCAAGGTGGACTCCCTGAAACCTCAAGTGCCGGCAATTGAAATTCAATGACCCGAACCTGCTGGAGTGCGCCTCACAAGAGGTAACGCACACTTCATGCCAGGCTGAATGCCGGTAATTTTTTGTCTTCATGTCCTTGAATTGAATGGAAATGCCCGCTCGTCCCGGTACCCCGTTCCCCAGAAACGGGGAAGCACCTGAATGGGCATCGAAGCCATTCCCCACTATTGGGGGGGAACCTTCAGTCGTCGTCAATTCGTTCGATCCTGTTCTCTGCCCGTAATTGCGCGAGCACCTGACGACGAGCCTGGGTCTGTTGCTGTCGGGCGAGGTACGCCCTGACTGTTTCCAGCCCTTGCTCCTCTGGGACATCGGCCGCCTCCTTGTGGTTCTCGACAAAGATCAAATGCCAGCCGAACGGTGTGCGCACCGCTTCGCTGACTTCACCAGGCTTGAGGGCAAACGCCGCCGTTTCAAACACCGGCACCATTTGCCCACGGGCGAAATACCCCAGGTCCCCGCCCTGGCTGGCGGTGACATCTTCCGATCCCGATCGGGCGACGCTAGCAAAGGTTTGCCCCCCTGCGATAGCGGCACGCAACTCTTCTAAGCGTAGCCGCGCCGCTTCAACCGTGGCGGCATCGGCATCGCCGGCAACCTTGATCAGAATGTGCCGGGCCTGCACCTGCTCCGGCGCGCCCATTTCAGCGCGGTGTTCCTCAAAAAACGCCCGCACCGTTTGCTCGTCCGGGGCCTGGACTTTAGTCAGTTCGGCAAACATCCGCTGCGCCGCCAGCTCACGATGGGTGTACTCGGTGAACGAGGCTTCGTCGAAACCGGCGTCCTGCAAACGCTGGAGGAATTTGTCGGTGCCACCGATGGCGGTACGAGTCCGTTCGACCTGGTCGCGCACCGTTTGCTCATCGATCTTCACCCCGCGCTTGCGCGATTCCTGCCAGAGCAGTTCCTTGTCGATCAGCGTGTCCAGCGCGGCCTGACGCAGTTGTTTATAGGCCTTGGGGTTGCGGATGCTCGCCACGGCGCGGCCCTGATCTTCCAGGTACTCGGCGAAAAAACGTTCCAGGCGAAACTCGGAAATAGCCTCGCCGTTGACCCGGGCGGCCACCGGTTCATTGTTCGCCATTCCCACCGACAACCAGCCTGTCAGCAGCCAACACAGGGTTTTGAGCTTCATGATCAGGGCCTCCGGTCAGGGCGTGGCAATAATCGGTTTGTAGGGAGCGACCAGATAAAAACGCTGGTCGGGCAAGTCAACGGTGACCACGTGCGCCCCGCTCAGGCCCAATCGTCGGCCGGGGCCGAAGCTCAGGCGCGGGGTCAGGCCGGTGTCGAAGTCGTGCAGGCCTTCGAGCGCCGCCACCAGTTTTTCGCGGCTGGCGTCGCGGCCGGCCTGCTTCATGCCTTCGCTGAACAACAGCATCGAGGCGTAGGCGCCGACTTGCAGCACCGCGTGCTGGGCGCCGAGGCCTTGATGCTCGCGCAACAGCGTCAGCGCCATGCGCCCGGCCTGGGTCCAGTCGCTGGGCACGAACGGATACGCCAGAAACACCCGCCGGGAAAAACCCTCCGGCACCTGCAACAAATCCCCCGCCACCTGGCTCGACGCAGCAAACAGGTACGGCACCTGCCCGGCATTCTGCAATCCGGCCGCCAGCCGACTGAAACCTCCGCCGCTACCGAGGTAGAACACTGAGCGCGAGCCCAGCGGCAAGCTGTCCGCCGCCGGGTCGTAGGCCTGCAGATGGACTTTTTCCCAGCCGTGTTCCTGCAGATAGCGGCCAAGGGTCTGCGCCGCCAGCACCTGGGCCGGGTCATCGGGATAGGCAATCAGCGTCGGCCCTTGCAGCACTCGCAAACTGGCGGTGGCGTAATCGGCCAGCGCGATCAGTTGCTCGCGCAGGCCCGGCAGCGGCTCGAAAATCTGTGGGCTGGCCTGCACCGGGCCGAGCAGCGACAGGGCCCCGATCAGCGGCACGCCGGACTGCTCCAGACGAGGCGCCAGTTCGCTGTCCAGCGCCGGGGCCAGCGGTGCAATCAGGGCAAAGACTTGCTCTTCCTCGATCAGCCGTTGCAGGGCCTGTTCGGCGCTGGCGCGATCCGGGCCGGGATCGGCCACGGTCAGGCGCAACTGCCGACCGTGAATGCCGCCGGCCTGATTGATCCGCGCAACGCTGCCGTTGAGCACCGCCGCGATGGTAGCGCCCTCCTCGGCCAGTGGCCCCTGGCTGGGCAGCAAGGTGCCCAAATGCAAGGTCTGGTCATCGAGCCCCGGATCGCGGTCATCGGCCAGGCGTTTGAGGTAAGCCGTGAGATTGCGCTGATCCTTCATCGACAACAGGAAGCGCGGCATGCTCGGGTCGAGGCGATTGTTGCCGGGGTCGCGGCCCTGCTGGATCACCCGCGCCAGACTGCTGTCGGTGTAGGCCGGGTAGTTGCGGCCATTGATCTGTTGCTGACCGTGGATGCTGGTCAGCCGCGACCAATTCAGTTCCGGCGGACGCACCCCGCCTTCGGGTCGGCCGAGACCATCGGCGCCGTGGCAGTTGGCGCACGGCAGGCTGGTGGCCGGCAGCAACACGTCCGCCGCGCCGACCCGCGCCATGATCGGCTCGCCGCTGGCGGACAGGCCTTCGCGGTACAGGCGCTTGCCGGCGCTTTCTTCATCGGTCAGCGGCAACGCGGCCGCGCCGAGGCTGACGCCAGCGAGCAGGATCAGGGCGAGGACGCGGCCGAGGTTCATGGCGCGGACTCAGCGGCCGGCCACGGGCATTGTCAGCAGCTGCAAGCGCTGGGCAATGGCGGCGGCCGGGGCGTCGGGACGGATTTTGCTCCAGCGTTTGTTGGCCACATCGCCGACGATCAACTGGGTCGAGTGCTGCTCGGGCGTCGGCACGATCTGACCGATGCGGCCCAGCACCAGGTCCATCTGCGCCTTGTCGCCGGTGAGGAAAAGCCAGTGAGGGTCATCGGCGCCCTGCTTCAAGGTGTAAGCCTTGAGCACCGCCGGCGTATCGCGCAGCGGATCACTGGTAAGGGAAATGAAGGTGATGCCGTCGGCCTTGTCGCCCAGCAACTCGCGGACTTCCTTGAGCTTGCGGGTGATCAGCGGGCAGGCGTCATTGCAACTGGTGAAAATCACGTTGAGCAGCACCACGCGGTTGTGCAGTGCATCGCTGTAGAAACGCTGGACGTCGCCGTTCTGATCCAGCAGCGGCGTGTCGGTGAACCAGGTTTTCGCGTCGTGGGTGCCTTTGACCGGTGCGGGCGCAGCGCTGGTCGTTGTCGTTGCCGGTGCCGGTTGTTCGTGGCCTTCGTGGGCCAGGGCCATGGCGCTGAAAATCCAGAAACACACCGTCAGGGTGATCCAGTCCAGGGTTCTCATGGTTGTTGCTCCATGGCAATCGCGGTGTGTTTGGCGTGGGTGCGCAGGCCGCTGAGTTTCTCGACTTCCTTGGCCAGCAGTGCCGGGTCGGTGAAGCCGTAATAGCGCGTCCAGTGGCGGCTGTTGCCGTCACCGACGAGGATCAGCGGCTGGTGATTCTTGAAGTCGCCGCTGAAACTGCCGAGGCCCTTGAGGGTGGCGGTGATCGATTGCGGCGAACCGGTGAGCCAGCTCCAGCCCGGGCCTTTCTGGAAGGTGCGGGCGTAATCCTGCAAGCGTTTCGGGTCGTCGCGCTGCGGGTCGATGCTGATCGACACCAGCTGCACTTCCGCGCCGACCCGGGCACCGAGCTGTTTCTGCACCTTGCCCATGATCGACGAGACCACCGGGCAAACCGTGGTGCAGCTGGTGTAGATGAAACTCATGACGACGATCTTGTTGTGCACCAGATCCTGTTCCAGGTGCACGGTCTTGCCGTTCTGGTCGAGCAGCGGCACGTCGGCGAACTTGACCTGGGCGTGCTCCTGGCTGTTGGCGGCCGGTGCGGTGTGGCCGGCATGCTCGTCCGCCGAGTGGGCGCTGGCCTGCTGGATACCGACGGCCAACAGGCACAGGGTCAGCAGGCCACGGGATGCAAATCGGTTCATGGTCTTTTCCTCATCACTGAGTCTGGCCGGGCAGCACCCGGACACTGGCAAATGTCTTGTCGTCGAAACCCGCGCCCAGCGAGGCCGCGCGCACGTGCAGGTACCAGGCGCCGCTGCGGTCGAGGGTCACCGGCGCTTCGTACACGCCGTCGGCGACTTCCCGTGCGGCCACTTCACGGGGCCGGGAAGTCGGCGCGAGGAAGTAACGCAACTGCACGTCGGTCACGCCGCTGCGCTGGATCTTCTGTTTGCCCTGGACGATGCGAAAGCGCACCACGTAGGGGTCGTTGAGGGCCACGGCGGTCTTGTCCAGCAGGAACTCGACTTTTGCCGCGCCCAAGTGTTTTTCCGGCGCGCCGTCGGACGCCACCTGCGCGGTGAAGCAATGAATGATGTTCGGCTGGTTGAGCAGGAACGCCACGTCGAAGCGCCCCGCCGCCGGCAGTTTCACTCGAGCGCTGTAGAGTCCCGGCGAGACTTCGCGCAGGCTGCGGTCGATCACCAGCGCGGCGCGGGCGATTTGCCCCCGGTTGGGGTAACCGGACATCGGCGCGTTCATGCCTTCGGCGTAGAAATAGGTGGTGTTGTCCACCGGGTTGACCACGAACACCGCGTTGTCATCGCGCGATACCGCGAGGCTCGATGCCAGCGGCAGATCCCCGGCCAGCCGTGGCGGCTGCGGCCCGGCTTCGAAACCCTGAGTAATCGGCTGACGCCCTTCGCCCAGCGAAGACAGGTTGATCATGGTGACTTTCGGCGAGGCCAGTCCGCGCACGTAGGCATAGGCCTGGGTGAACACCACTTGATAGGGTTCGGCTGAAACCTCCAGGTCATGGATCGCCGAATCGTTGGCCGCGTCGATGACTGTGGCGCGGTTTTCCACCGTGTTCAGCACCACGCCAAAACGGCCGTCGGCGCTGAAGCCCATCGGGCCGAGGCCCTGTTGCAGCTTGATCACCCGGCGTACGGCGCGGCTGTTGCTGTCGATCACGGTGACAGTGCCGTCCTTGCCATCGGCCACGTACACCGCGCCGGACAACGGCGAATACGCCACCGACAACGGGCTGGAGCCGGTCTTGACCTGTTGCACCAGGCTCAGGCTGGCGACTTCGATGACGCTGAGGGTGCCGTCGTCGCGGTTGCTGACGAAGGCGAAACGGCTGTCCTTGCTGAACGTGATTTCATGGTGGCCGCGTCCGGTCGCCAGGTGTTTCAGCGGTTTGAGGCTCTGGGTGTCGATCACCGTGACCCCGGACTCTTCAGCCTTGCTCGCGTTGTTGCCGACCCACAGCAGACGCTCGTCCGGTTGCAGCGCGACCCGCACCGGTTGGCTGCCGGCGGCCACCGAGTCGAGCACCTTGAATTGCTCGCTGTCGATCACCGCCACTTCCCCCGCCGCCGGCATCGACACGAAGACCTTTTTGTTGTCCTTGGGCGTGACCCAGTCCATCGGCGACTGCTTGAGTTCGATCCGCGCCAAGGTGCTGGTGATGCCGCCCACCGACACTGACGGGTCGACCACCGAAACGCTGGCATCGCGGTTCATCACCAGCAGGAAATAGCTGTTGAGGTCGAGCAGCGGCCGCGCGCCGATGTTGGATTTGAGGAACATACCGACCCGCGACTTGCAGCTCTGGTCACGGCCCTGGGCCTGATCGGCGGCGACGGCTTGCGGATCGATCCACGCCCCCGGCGCAACACCGGACAACGGCTGGCCGGACGCACCGTCGGTGACGCGAAACTGCACGTCGGCGAACTCGCCCTCACGCAACTGACCGTCGCTGGCCAGCGGCTTCAGATCGAAGGCGATCGACACGCCGTCGCGGGTCAGCACCTGCCCGGCGCCGGTTTGCGCCAGGGCAATCTCGCTCAGCGTGAGCAGCGCGCCGACCATTGCCAACAGGCAGACGCCGATGATGTTGATGATCCTGTTCATGTCGCTCTCCCCTGACACATTTTCCGAAACACCGCCGTCCCCTGTGGGAGCTGGCTTGCCAGCGATGGCGGCTTCAGCCACACCATCCAGAACCGAGTTGCTGCCAATCGCTGGCAAGTCGAAACGTCGAACCGCAGCTCCCACAGGTTTTTGCACTCACCGATCCATCGCATTCCAGCTACTGAGCAGGCGGCGCCGGCTCCGGCTCATTGGTCACCCGCAGCAATCCCCACAGCCCCGAGGTGTTGCCATAGGCGCCGTAATCGCGGAACAGGTAGTCCCCCGGTATCGCGTTGCTGCCCCCGGCGCTCGGGATCATGAAGCTGAAGTGCGCCGCCGGCAGGATGCTTTCGTGAGCGCCGATGTACATCGACATCGGGTTGTAGCCGAAGCGCACCGAACCCACGCCCGGCGTGCCCATCGGGTAGCCGCCGGTATCGCTCTTCTCGGCCTGGAACGGGTTGAGCGACCAGACGTGTCCGTCGAGCTGGAACGTCGTGCCGCGGCTGCCGCCGCTCGGCATCAGAATGTGCGTACGGAACGGCTGACCCGGTTTGGCATACAGCACCGGCGTCTGCGGATCGCCCCCCACCAGCGCATTGCTGTAGGCCATGTGCGCGTTGGTCATGTCGCCGTAACCCGCGCCATCGGCATGGCCGAACGGCGCATCCGGGGCGAGGCCGAAGCGGTACCACAGCGGTTCGGTCTTGTAGTTGATGGCCATGCTCGAGTTGTCCTGCGGATCGGTCGGTACACCGAAGCCCTCGGCAGCGATGCCTTCGACCGGCCGGCCATTGGCCCAGCGGGTGTTCAGCGCCTTGTGCCAGACCATCGCGAAGTCGCGGTAAGTCGTCTGCCCCGGTGCGGTGACCGTGGCGTTGACCTTGCGCGCATCGTCGACCCAGGTCGCGCCGATCGGCAGGATGCTCATCGCACCACCCAGGCCTTTTTGCGGTTGCTTGATCACATCTGCCGGGGTGAAGTTCAGGCCACCGAACTCCACGGCCGTGGCGTTGATGTTGTCGACACTGCGCCCCAGTTGCGTGACTGGTTTGCCTTCACGCTCCAGGTGCCCGGCGTAGTACTGATAGGTACGGGTCGGGTAGGCGCCGCTGCTGCCCAACCGTGGCGGTACGGTCTGGATCGGGTTGGCGCCGACGTTGGCACCGTCGGACTTGGTGATGTCATAGGCCAGCAGTTGCGCGTGCAGACCCACGTGGCTGGACGGCCGCATCAGGTTGTTGCTGAAAGTGGTCGAGCCCAGGCCGCTGTTGCGATCACGTTTGACGATGCCCTGCATCACGGCGGTCTGGGTCAGGTCGGGCATCACGCTCGGCAGACGGTTTTCCAGGGTGATGTTGATGCAGTCCCCGGCCGCTGCGCGCAGCACCAGCGGTTCGACCGGAATGCCGGGTTTGAGCTTGCCGCTGACCGGATCGAGGTCGGATTTGCGCACGTACAGGATCGCTGTCGGATCATGCAGCGGCCCGCTCTGGCCACCGATGGTGATGGTCTCGCCGTCCTCCGGATCGGTCACCGTGACCTGCGGGATGCTCACCGTGCGCGAGTTCAGCACCAGGGTGCCGCCCGCCGGATTCAGCGGCCCGCCGACATGCTGACCGAGCCCGGCAGAATCGCCGATGCTCAGGCCCAGCGAATTGCCGAGGATGTCGTTGGCCAGCGCCGCGACCACTTCATAGTTGCGCTGCACCGTCGGCCGGGTGCCGATGCCGTTGGGGTTGGCGCTGATCCGTGGGCAACTGCCTTCGAACGCCACGGTGTTGCGCATGCCCGCCGGACTCGGGTTGTTGGGGATGGCGAACAGGTCATTGCGTTTGGCCGTGTAGTTGCGCATCACGCCCCAGATCCCGCTCCAGTAGCCTTCGATCGAAGCGTCCATCGAGTACAGATAGTCACCGGTGGTCGCCGCAGAGCTGGACAGCATCGACACCGGTGCGATGAAGCCCATCTGTTCGGAGATGCCGATCATCTGCGAGGCGCGCCAGCCGGAGTTGGAGCTGTTGCCGAAACCGGAACCGCTCTGCAGCCACTTCACGCCGTGCAGGGTGACGTTGTGCTCTTCCTCGTGGCCGCCGGCATGCACCCGCAGACGCACGTTGTCGCCGGTGTAGGTGCGCAGCATCGGGGTGAACGGGTCGCCCGGCTCGCTGCCGCCCTTGTTGATGTGCGGCGGGAACAGGGTGGTGCCACCAGTCGGGCCGGTGGCGGCCGTCACCAGGTTCGGTGCCAGGTTCATCGCCGGGATCGCGCGGTCGGTGCGGCTTTGCATGGCGTACGCCAGATCGCCGCCGAGGCCGTCGGCCTGCATGCCGCGCTTGCCGTCCGGGCCGACCTTGTTCGGATCGTAGACCCGCAGGGCCAGCGGCTCGTTGCGATAGTTGACGACGAACATGCCCGGATCATCCACGGAGATCGCTTGCGGGCAAGGCCGGCTCGGGCAGCCCGGCACCTGACCGCCCTGCACTTCCAGCACGCCTTCAAGAAGGGTGCTGGCGTTGTTGCGCACCGGCGGGTTGATCGCGTAGCGGAAGCTGTCGGCGGTGGCCGGGAAGGCTTGCGGATTCGGCACACCGTTGGGGCCGGCGCCCACGTACACACCGGCTTCATAGGCGTGCTGGAAGTCGCTGTATTCGAGGAAGAACTCACGGAAGCTGTCGTTCTTGCCGTCGCCGTCGAGGTCGCCGGTGTTGATCACCGCCTGCCACGAGGTCGGCCCGCCGTCCTGGCGCGCGCCGCTGTACAGAGGCTCGCCGGTTTCGGCGTGGAACCAGGTGGAACCGGCCGGTTCCGCCAGCACCGTGGCATACAGGCCGATCTGCTGGTGAGTCGATGGGCCGAGGTGGTCGTGGGTGAAGATGGTGCCGAGCCCGCGATCCACGCCCTTGGCGTTGACCACCGGGTCGACGAACCAGCGTTGCATGGCCGTGCGCGCGCCCATCCAGTCACTGCGCCCGAACTGACCAAAGAACGGATGCGCCTTGGCTTTCGGGCACGCCTGGGTGCCGTCGCGCGGGTCGGTGCCTTCGCACTGGTTGAATTCGCGGATCGCGTGAATGCGTTCCTGAACGGCACCGGGCGAGAGCACGCCGTCCTCGTAGTTCCAGCCGTTGGAGGAACCGTCGGCAGCCGTCAGGTCCCACTTCGGCAGGTGAATGTGCTGGCCGATCACGTCGGTCGGCGTGCGCACCTGATAGTCATCCATCTCGTAGGTGGCAGGCACCAGGTTGGTTTGCTGGTATTGCACGCAGTCGAAGGTGTTCATGCGCATCACCAGCGGCTCTGGCGGACGCTGCTTGGTGATCACCGGCCAGGCGTCTTCCCACAGCGCCAGAATCCGGGCTTGCGGGAAGTGATAACCGACCTTGTTGTACACCGCGTCGAACTGGATGTTGGCGGCCTTGTAGATCCGTGGCCGGTCGGCGGTGAAGGTCGAGGCGCCGACGAAGGACATGCCGTCCAGCCGATCGCCGCTGGCGAATTCACCGCTGCCGGCGCTGCTGGTCAGGCGTTTTTGCCGGTCGTCCATGCACGGTTCGTAGTACGGCGCGCCGGCAATCGGCAAGGCACCGTTGGTGCGGAAGGCCTTGGCCACGATCTGGTTGCCGGGCAGCAAGGCAAAGCTTGGGTGATCCTTTTTCGCGTGGAACGCCATCGCGGCCTGTTCCACTTCAGTGCCCTCTTCGGGCAGGTAAATCGGTTTGGCGCGGGTGACTTCCTTGGAGAAGTCCAGCGAGGTGGTCACGGTGTGCGCCTCACCTCCGGCCGACACCCCGTCGAGGGTGTGACGCTGCAAGCCGCCGTCCCAGCCGCCGGACTGATTCGGGTCGAGGTTGGCCCACAGCGCTTTGCCGCTGGCTTTCAAGGATTGCGCGGTGGCGGCGTCGAGCATGTCCAGCGGTGGGGTTGGCGGACGCTGACCCACCGAACTTTCCATGCCGCCGATCCAGAACGGATAGCCAGGGTTTTTCAGGCTGCCGTCGGTGTTGCGGTTGGCTTCGCTGCGATCAACCAGTGCCAGTGAGCCAATGGCTTGCGAACCACCGTTACCGCCGTGGTGTTCGCCGTCGTCATCGCCCTCTTCTTCCTCATCGTCGTCATCGTGGCCGGCGACCAGGGTTTCACCGATTTTCGGCACCACCACCACTTTGCCCGGCATCGGGGCCATGGCTTTACCGGGCAGCGGCACGACGGCAGGAATCGGCGTGCCGGCGATGATCTCGCCATCCGGCAAGGCGCGGGCACCGGCGGCGGGTTTGCCGCTGCGCAGGGCGTAAGGTTCGCTGTGATAACCATCGGCGCCCTGTTGCGAGACTTCCAGCCGGGTGCCTTCTTCGAACACATCGTGCACCCGCCACATCGACCACATGCCCTGGGCGAAATGCGGGTAAAAGTGGCAGTGATAGATCGCATCGCCAGCCACCCGGTTGCGGTTGCCGGAGCCGCCGTTGGCGATTTCGTAGGTATAGCCGGCCCCCGGACCAATGCCTTGGGCATCGACGTAATCGGAGTTGTCGTCGTTGGGGTTGAACAGCCACTGATGGCCGTGCAGGTGGAAGATGTGCTGCTCATGGCCATTGTGGGTGTTGCGGAATTTGACGAAGTCACCGATGTAGCTGTGGTTGACGTTCGACGGCTCCGACGGATACAGGGCCATGGTGGCCTTGACGCCGACCTGATCGGCGCTGGGTGTCTGGCCAGGGGCGATGTTCTCAAGCCCGGTGTTGGCCGGCACGTCCACCAGCATCGCCACGTCGCCGACGGTGTGCGAGCTGAGGAAGAATTCTTCGTAGGCGCACGACAGGCAATCGTGCATCGGCCCTACGCCGAGGCGGTTGGCGACCACTTCAGCGCCCATGCCCCCGGAACCGTAGTTGATCATGAACGAGTCGCGGGTCGGCTCCAGCACATGGGCCATGACCGGGTCGGCCCAGTAGGCGGGGAATGCCTGGGTGGCGGCGGTTTCGTCCTGGAACTGCGAAGCGAAATCGCGAAACGGCTCGAGGCGGTTGGGGATCGCCGGGTTGCGTTTGCCTACCGATTCCAGCGGATAGGTGCTGGGCGCAAAACTGCCATCGGCGTTGCTGCCCATGACGATGGCGTCGCTTTCGCTGGAGATGATTTCGTTGCCGTCGACCATGCTGATGATCGGCGTGCCGGCCTTGCCTTCACGCAACCACGGTTCGCGCTGCGGGTAGCGGGCCTGGTAATCGACGATGGGGTGACCGGCCGGTGTACGGCCGGTGGTGGCCAGACGCATTTCTTCTTCAGTGAGGGTGTTGCGATAGGTGCGTCCCGACTTCGGCACCACCACGACCTGGCCGAACAGGCCATTGGCGGTGTTGCCGGCCGCGCCCTCCCCGCCGAATGTCGCGCCACGGCTGCTGACGGCAAACGCCCCTTCGCGCTCGGCGTACAACACGTAGGAACGGCTCGCGCCCGGCGGCACCAGGGTGTTGGCATTACGCCCGGTGTAGGAGGAAATGTCGTCGATGCTGTTCACCGCTTGCAGGCCGTTGACCTGGAAACCGACATGGCGGTCGGCGACCTGCTCGTCGACCTTGAAAGCATCGGCGCCACTGACGTTCTCGGTGCCCTCCTCGCCTTCAGGCCCTTCGAAATGCTTGTTCGGGTTGGCCTGGTAGTCGAGCAGGTTCTGCAGGTTGATCGTCAGGCAATCACCGGCGGCCACCCGCAGCACCAGCGGCCGTGGACGCTTGTCGGCACGCAGCGAGACCTTGCCCGGCACCGCGCTGCCGCCATAGGCCAGCGAGACGTCATGGTCATCGACCACATCGCGGCGCAAGGCGTACATCATGCCGTTGGCATTCTGCGCACCGAGGCGGTTGAACATCAGCGGTTGATCGAAGGCGACTACATTGGCCACCAGATTGCGCTCGCAGCGCACGGCGGCGCTGGCCAGTTCGACGCTGAGCATCGAGACCAGCAACAGCAGCCAGTTCAACAGGGGCGGTGCGTGGTGAATGCCAACCATGATCGGAAACCTCGTAGTGGGTGCTCACAGGGAACGATTCTCGATAAACCCCTTGGAGCAATCCGCGTGCCACAAAAAATTGCTTTTCATCTCAATCAGTTACACAAACCACTTGAGAACCCGGGGGATATTCCCCACCCGATTCCCCACTTTTCCGGGGCCATCGGTTTGCCCCGATAGTGGGGAAAGCCGGGGCTGGATTTTCAAAAAAAGCTTTACAACGGCGCATCCACCGCCAGCCCCTGCAAGCGCCGGTACTGACGCAGCACGCTCGGGACATAGCGCTGGGTTTCGGCGAAGGGCGGAATCACCCGGCCGCGGCTGAGCACTGCGTCAGGCCCGGCGTTGTAAGCCGCCACGGCCAGGGCGATGTCGTTGTCGAACAGGGTCATCAGGCGCTTGAGGTATTTGGCCCCGCCCTGGATGTTGGCCTTGGGGTCGTAGACGTCTTTCACCCCCAGCTCGCGGGCGGTGTCGGGCATCAATTGCATCAGTCCGCCAGCGCCCTTGGGCGAGGTGGCGCCGGGGTTGTAATTGGATTCGGACTTGATCACCGCGTGCAGTAACGCCTCGGGCAGGTGATTGGCACTGGCCGCCGCTGACACCAGCTCGGCGTAAGGCTGGTTGGCGATCAATTGCGGTTGCTGGTCAAGGCTGACCAGGGGCGCATCGGCTTCGCGAATCACCCGCTCGTAAGTGCGTCCGGGACGGTGGACGTTCGACAGCACGTAGCTGCCCTTGGCGTCCATGGAAACGAAGACATCGGCTTGTGCGACACCGACCGACAGCACGCAGCCGAGCAGTCCTGCAGTGAATGAATGGATCATTGGGCCTCCCCTGACAGGCCCCGAAAAATTGGGGGAAATGCCCCACTGACCCGTCGTTGATCAGCCGTACGCAAGCACTGTGCCGACTCTGGAAAAGCCCGTAATACAAGGGCTTCAGCCTGACCGCCGGAATTTTCGGGGGCTGAGCATGGCAATTGCATAAGCCCTTTCGGCGACACGGCTGCCACTCACGGGAGGTCATCATGAAGCTGCATTTTCGTCCGCGTGCCCAACGCGGTTTCACCCTGCTCGAACTGCTCGTGGTGCTGGTGGTGCTTGGCCTGTTGGCCGGGATCGTCGCGCCCAAATATTTCGCCCAGCTGGGGCGCTCCGAGGTGAAGGTTGCCAAGGCGCAGATCGAAGGCCTGAGCAAGGCGCTGGACCTGTACCGGCTGGAGGTCGGCCATTACCCGTCCACCGAACAGGGCTTGCAGGCGCTGGTGACCGCACCGAGCGACGAAGCCAAATGGACGGGCCCGTACTTGCAGAAAAAACTGCCGCAGGATCCGTGGGGGCGTAACTACACCTACCGCTATCCCGGCGAAAACAGCGAGTACGACCTGCTCTCAATGGGCAAGGACGGCCAGCCCGGCGGCGATGGCGAAAACGCCGAAGTCACCAACTGGCAATAAGCGGAGCACACGGCATGCGATTTCAACTCAAAGCAGTGGGCAAGGCCGGGGTGGTGTCGCTAAGCGTCGAGGCGCCGGGTCAGAGCGAGGCGCGGCGCATTGCCGAGGATCAGGGCTTGCGCGTGGTCAGCCTGCACGCCGAGAGGCACTGGCGTTCGTTGCGCCTGAGCAAGCGTGAAACTTTCAACCTGGTGCTGTTCAGCCAGGAACTGACCACCCTGCTCAACGCCGGCCTGCCGCTGATCGATGCGCTGGAAAGCCTGGCCGAAAAAGAAACCGCCCCCGCCGCCCGCAAAACCTTGAGCGAGCTGGTGCGGCTGCTGTACGAGGGCAAATCCTTCTCCCAGGCGCTCGGCCAGTTGTCGGCGGTGTTCCCGCCGTTGTACGTTGCGCTGGTACAGTCCAGCGAGAAGACCGGCGCGGTCGGCGATGCGCTGGGCCGTTACGTGAGCTATCGCCAGCGCATGGACGAGGTGCGGCAGAAGATCGTCAGTGCCTCGATCTACCCGCTGTTGTTGCTGGTGGTCGGCGGTGGCGTCGTACTGTTTTTGATGGGCTACGTGGTGCCGCGCTTCAGCCTGGTGTTCGAAGGGCTGGGCTCGAATCTGCCGTGGCTGTCGCAGATACTGATGAGCAGTGGCATGTTTCTTCACGCCCATCAGGGTGAGTTTTTCGGCCTGTTGGCGACAATCGTCATCGCCCTCGCCGTGCTGCAAAAACAACCGGCGTTTCGCCGTGGGCTGGATCGGCTGGTGGAGAAACTGCCCGCCGTGCACCAGCGAATTTTCATGTATGAGCTGGCGCGGTTTTACCGGTCGCTGGGGATTCTGCTGCAAGGCGGGATTCCGCTGGTGACGGCCATGGGCATGGTGCGCGGCCTGCTCACCGTGGCCTCGCGAGCACGGCTGGACCAGGCCTGCGAACGGGTGCGCGAGGGGCAATCGTTGTCCACTGCGCTGGAGCTCAACCGTCTGGTGACGCCCGTGTCCCTGCGCCTGCTGCGCGCCGGCGAACAGTCCGGCAACCTCGGGCAAATGATGGAACGCAGCGCCGATTTCTACGACGAGGAAATCAGCCGCTGGATCGAGTGGTTCGTGCGGTTGTTCGAACCGCTGCTCATGACCTTCATCGGCCTGTTGATCGGGGTGATCGTGATCCTGATGTACATCCCGATCTTCGAACTGGCTTCGAGTATCCACTGACCTCGGGAACGGGTCGGATCACACGCAACAAGCCACATCCACGTTCCCAATCAAGACAACAAAGACGGAGAACGATATGCACATTCAAAAGCTCGTGCTCGCAATGGCCATCGGCGCAGTCCTGTCGGCGTCTACCGTACTGATTCCGGACAGCCTGTCCGGGGTGTCGAGTGTTCAGGCCAAGGATGGGGGAAGTGGTGGTGGCGGCGGTGGTGGAGGTAGT
>NZ_JBWKYU010000033.1:0-47670 GCF_059423925.1 Pseudomonas sp. GW458-11-26-14-LB4 | reverse complement strand
CCAATTCCCCCCGCAGAAACTCCACCAAACCCCGCTGCAATCCACTCAACACCCCTTCGCGGCTGACCAGCGCCAGCTCCGTCGGCGGCAATGGCGGCAAGTCCGTGCACACCCGATGCTCCGGCAACACCGCCGACGCCGGCAGCACCGAAACGCCGAGCCCTGAGGCCACCGCCGCTTGAATGCCGGTCAGACTGTGGCTGCCGAAGGCCACCCGCCAGGGGCGTTGCGCCACGTCGAGCAGGCGAATCGCCCGTTGCCGGTACAGGCAGCCTTGGGGAAACAGCGCCAGCGGCAACACGCCGCCGGAAGAATCGAACTCCACGCCTTTGACCCACACCAGTCTTTCCGGCCAGGTCGCCCAGGCGGGGCCGCTGTCGGGTTCGCGTTTGATCAGGGCGATGTCGATTTCGCCGCTGTCGAGGCGTTGGCGCAGGTCGAGGCTCATGCCGCTGACGGTTTCCAGTCGCGCTTGCGGGTGGCTGCGGGTGAAGCCGGCGAGGATCAGCGCCATGCGTCGGGCGTCGAAGTCTTCCGGCATGCCGATGCGCAGGATTTCCAGATCCAGGTCGCTGGCCAGGGCTTCGCTGGCCTCGGCCGACAAGGCCAGTAATCGACGGGCGTAGTGGATCAGCAGTTCGCCGTGCTCGGTGACGCTGACGTTCAACCCGGTGCGGTCGCGCAACAGCAGGGCGTGGCCGACCAGGTCTTCGAGTTTGCGTACGTGTTGGCTGACCGTGGATTGGGTGCGGTGGACGCGTTCGGCGGCGCGGGTGAAGCTGCCTTCATCGACCACGCAGACGAAGGTTTTCAGCAGTTCCAGGTCCAGCATGGCGGCGGCCTCGATATTTGTTTGGCAACTGACGGTCGGCTATTTATTTAATTTCACACTATCACCCCGAGTTCATAAGCTGAAGCCCTCACTTGCAGAGGAATTCCCATGACCTTGATCAACACACCGCGCCCGCAATGGCTGACCTTCGATTGTTACGGCACCTTGATTCAATGGGACGAAGGCCTGCGCGCCGTGGCCGAGCGGATCCTCAGCGAGAAGGGCGAGCACCGGGTCGACGCCGGGCGCCTGATCGAGGTCTACGACCGCCACGAACATCGCCTGGAACAAACGCCGCCGCACCGCTCGTTTCGCGAGCTGAGCACTCTCGGCCTGCAACTGGCCCTGGAAGAACTGGGCCTGGCGAGTGCCAGCGAAGACAGCCAACGCCTGGCCGCTGCGATCCCGCAGATGCCGCCGTTTCCCGAAGTCGTCGAGACCCTCGCGCAGCTTAAGGCCAAGGGTTTCAAGCTGTGCATCGTCTCCAACACCGATGACGACATCATCGCCGGCAACGTCGCTCAACTCGGCGGCCATATCGACCGGGTAATCACCGCGCAACAGGCCGGCGCCTACAAACCGGCGCCGCGGCTGTTCGACTACGCTCATGAGCAATTGGGCGTCAGCCGCGATCAGGTGGTGCACATCTGCGCCAGCCCGATGCTCGACCACACGGCGGCCCGCGACATGCATTTTCGCTGCGTATGGATCGACCGCGGGACCGGTCGTCAGTTGCTGCCGGACTATCGGCCCGACGCGATCCTCAACACGCTGGACGAAGTCCTTCCGTTGTTCTCATCCCTTGGCTGGTCATAAAGGAGTTTCGCCATGGCCCATACCCTGACCGGCAGCGCCCGACCCGCGCGTTACGCCTCGTTGCACCTCGACAGCGAAGCCGTCATCACCGCTCGCAAAGAGCTGGCGGCGTGCTTTCAACTGGCGGCGCTGCACGGGCTGGAAGAGGGGATCTGCAATCACTTTTCGGCGATGTTGCCGGGTCATGCTGACCTGTTTCTGGTCAATCCGTACGGCTATGCGTTTTCCGAAGTGACGGCGCACAACCTGCTGGTCTGCGACTTCGACGGCAACGTGGTGGACGGCGAGGGCCAGCCGGAAGCGACTGCTTTCTATATTCATGCGCGCCTGCATCAGCGACTGCCCCGAGTAAAAGTCGCGTTCCACACCCATATGCCGAACGCGACGGCGTTGTGCCTGCTGGAGGGGCCGCCGCTGTTGTGGCTGAGCCAGACCGCACTGAAGTTCTACGGGCGCACGAAGGTGGACGAGCATTACAACGGGCTGGCGCTGGATGAGCGCGAAGGCGACCGGATTGCCGAGGTGATGGGCGAGGCCGACATTCTGTTTTTGAAGAACCACGGTGTGATTGTCGCCGCCCCGACCATCGCCGAGGCATGGGACGATCTGTATTACCTGGAGCGTGCCGCGCAGGTGCAACTGCTGGCGATGGCCACGCAACGGGTGTTGAAACCGGTACCGCACGCGGTTGCGCAACGGGCGTACGAGCAGATGCGCGAGGGCGATCCGGAAAGTGCGCGGGCGCATCTGCACAGTGCAATGCGGCGGTTGTCGAGCCGGGGGTAAAAGCGAGGAAAACGGGCAGGCAAAAATAATTCGCGCCGCAGGTCATCCAATTGCCCTGCGCGCCGATAGCAACTGGGTCGGGATCGTAGCGAGGGCACTTGGTTGCCCCACACAACCCGGTGGGCTACGCTCACAAGAACAAGGGTTTCGGGCTTTTGCCCCTGTCGTACCTGCCCAGGACACGCTTTTGCCTATCCCCATTCACGATCCGCATCAGGCCCCCGGCGGCACCCTCAAGCGTTTGCCCCTGCGCAAGGCGGCGGTGTTGTTCATCGTTGCTGTGTGTCTGTGCCTGTCCGGTCTGCTGTATTTGCAGATCGAACAGTCGCGGCGCCAGGATCTGGCCAACGCACAGGTGTCGTCGGCCAACCTGACCCGGGCCATGGCACAGCAGGCTGAAGACACTTTTCTGGCAGCGGATCTGGTGCTGACCAGCCTGGTCGACTGGGTTCAGGACGATGGTTATGGCGCGGCGCAGAAGCCACGTTTGCAGAAAACCCTCGCGCGGCGGGTGCAGCAACTGGAGCAGTTGCACGGCATGTTTCTGTTCGACCGCGAAGGGCAGTGGGTGATTACCTCATTCGCGGATCTGCCGCGCGGCAATGGCGTGGCGGATCGCGAGTACTTCAAGTTTCACCAGCAGAACGTCTCGGCCGTGGCGCACATCGGCCCGGCGATCCGCAGCCGTGAGAATGGTGAGTGGATCATCCCGATCTCGAAACGGGTCAACGACCACGCCGGCAATTTTCAGGGTGTGCTGCTGGCCGGGATCAAGATGTCCTACTTCGACCGGTTCTTCAAAAGCTTCAGCCTGGACGACAACGGCACCATGTTCCTCGGCCTGACCGACGGCACCTTGCTCGCTCGGCGACCGTTCGACGAGGCCCTTATCGGCACCTCGCTGGCCAAGGGCGAGATCTACCAGAAGTTGCTGCCCAATGCGTCCGCCGGCACTGCGATGATCGATTCGGTGGTCGATGGTGTGACGCGTCTTTATGGTTACCGACAGCTGGAAAGCTACCCGTTGGTGGTCGCGGCGTCTTCGTCCCGGGACACGATCCTCCAGGGCTGGTATGACCGGGCGTTCCAGTCCAGCGTGATCGTGGCGCTGGTGATGCTCGGCGTGGGGCTGTTTGGCTGGGTGTTCATTCATCAGGTGCGCGATGGCGAGCGGATCGAGAAAAACCTGCGCAAGGCCCAGCGGACGCTGGAGCAGATCGCCACCCACGACAGTCTGACCGGGCTGGCCAACCGGCGTCTGTTCGAGCGCTCGCTGGAGGTGGAGTTTGCCCGGGGCGCGCGGCAGTCGAGCCCGGTCAGCCTGATCATGCTCGATATCGATTTCTTCAAAAGCTACAACGATGCCTACGGCCACGTGGCCGGCGACCATTGCCTGACGCAGGTCGCGCAGGTGGTGAAGAACTGCTGCCAGCGCAAGTCCGATCTGGCGGTGCGCTATGGCGGTGAGGAATTCGCGGTGTTGCTGCCGGACACCGACATCAACGGCGCGCTGGCGATTGCCGGGCAGATCCGCCGCAGCGTCATGGACAAACACATCACCCACAGCGGCTCGCCCACCGGTTATCTGACGGTGAGCCTGGGTTGCTATGCATTTATTCCGCTGGGCAACGACAGCCCGGAGCTGTTCATCCAGCGCGCGGATGCAGCGCTGTATCAGGCCAAGAACGCCGGCCGCAATCGCGCGGCCGTGTTGTCGATGGACGTCGGTTTCGGCGAATTGCTACGTTCGGATCGCTGACAAAAAACGGTAGGGTTCAGACACAGGCCATGGCGTTTACCACGGCCTGCTCTTGTTCGTTCAGCCGCCAGTGCCACCGCCGGCACCGCCCGTGCCGCCACCGGCCGAACCGGTGCCACCTCCCGCTCCCGAACCCGAACCGCTGGCGCCGCCGTTGGTGCCGGTGCCGCCCCCCGCGCCGCTGCCGCCGGACGGCGAGCCCGGCGTGTTGTCGGGCGGCATTTGTGAACCACTGGTGGAGCCGGATTTGGTGCCCGTGGCATCGGCGCCGTCGTTGGCGGCGAATGTCGCGGCTGAGCCTGTGGCCAGCAGGCCGATCAACAACAGCGAGGTGAGTTTGCGCGTCATCATGGTCTGTCTCCGGAAAGGGGATTTACCTGATATTGGTCAGACGCGCCGAACCCTTGGTGCCGGCCGGATGACGAGCGGTCAGAAGTCCACGGTGGCCGAAACCTTCAGCGTACGCGGCGTGCCCTGGGTCAGGTAACCGCCGTTGGCCGAGGCCCAATAGGCTTCGTTGGCGACGTTCTCCAGATTGGCCCGCAGCGTGATCTGCTTTTCATCCAGCTTGAAGGCATAACGCGAGCCCAGATCGAAGCGGTTCCACGCCGGAATGCTCTGGGTGTTCGCGGCGTTCAGGTACTGGCCGCCGGTGCGCAACATCCGCGCGCTGAGGGCGGCGCCTTCGAGCCCCGGAATGTCCCAGTCGGCGCCGAGGTTGAACTGGAAGCGCGGCACCCCGACGGCGCGGTTGCCGTCATTCACGCCGTTGCTGCTGCCTTCCAGTTCAGTCTTCATCACGGTTGCGCCGCTGAGCAGGCGCAGGCCGTCGAGCGGTTCGCCGTAGACGTTGAGTTCCACGCCTTTGTTGGTCTGCTGGCCGTCGACCCGGAAGATTCCGTCCTGGGTGTAGCTCGACGGTTGCTCGATGCGATAGACGCCGAGGTTGGCGCCGTAGCTGCCCATGTCCAGGCGCACGCCGGCCTCGATCTGCTTGCTGCGCACCGGGGCGAAGGTTTCGTCGCGGTTGACCGCCGTGGTCGGCGGCGTCGGGCCCTTGGCCAGGCCTTCGATGCGGTTGGCGTAGAACGACACGTGTTCCCACGGCTTGATCACCAGGCCGTAGACCGGGGTGGTGATCGACTCTTCATAGCTCGAAGTGCGGGCGCCGGTGGCGGTGCTCCAGCCGTCGACTTTCAGTGCCTGGCGACGCACGCCGAGGGTCAGCAGGATGCGGTCATCGACGAAGCCGAGGGTGTCGGAAATCGCCTCGCTGCGCAGGATGTTCTTGCCGGTGATGCGCGGGTCGTTGATGTCGCTGGCAAACGAGGTTGGCGCCGGGCGCGGCTTGTCGGTGACGTTGTACAGGTTGGTGCTGTAGCGCCCGGCGGTGCTGATGGTTTCAAACGCCGAGCGCTGTTCGCCCCAGATGCCCGCCCAGCCGAGGTTCAACTGGTGCGTGACGGGGCCGGTGTCGAAGCGGCCGTTGAGCCCGGCCATGGCGCTCTGGTTGTCCTCGTCGTGGGGTGAATAGAGCATGCCGCCACGGGCGTTGCCGTTGAGGTCGGTAACGGTCAGCGACGAATAAACCCCGTTCTCGCGGGTGTGCTTGGCGCCGCCGGACACATAGGCGGTCCAGTTGTCGTTCAGGTCATATTCGGCGCGGGCCATGCCGAAGGTGTCTTCGAGTTGCGAATAGCTCCAGCTCTGGGCGTAGCTGGCGTTGGCGTGCGGCACCTTGGGGGCTTTTGTCAGGCTCGAATCGACATAGACCACCGAGCGGCCCTGGTTGATGACCTGCTTCTGATAGCCGAAATCGGTCGAGACCCGCAGGCGATCGCCGCGATAGTCCAGGCCGACGCTGAACAGCGACGAGCGCTGATCTTCGTCATCGACCGCGGTGTCGCCTTCGCGCTGCATCAGGTTGACCCGCGCGCCGAAGCGGTTGTCCTCGCCAAAGCGCTGGCCCAGATCCAGATGCCCGCCGACCCGACCGTCGGCGCTGTAATCGAGGGTGACACTGCGGGTCGGCGTGTCCATGGCGCGTTTGGGTTGCAGGTTGATCCCGCCACCGATGCCGCTGCCGCTCGGGGTCACGCCGTTGACGAAAGCGTTCGGGCCCTTGAACAGCTCCACTCGATCCAGCGCTTCGACGGCGATGATCTGCCGGGGCAGCACGCCATAGAGGCCGTTATAGGAAATGTCGTCGGAGGCCAGCGGCAGGCCACGGATCATGAACATCTGCGAGAAGTTGCCGAAGCCATTGGACTGGCGCACCGAGGCATCGTTGAGCAACACATCGCCGACGGTCTGGGCCTGTTGGTCGGCCATGGTCTTGGCGGTGTAGCTGGTGACGCTGAAAGGCAGGTCGTTGACCTCCTGGTTGCCGAGCATGCCGATCTGCGCGCGGCGCGCGACCTGTTCGCCGCCGTAGGTATCGCCGCTGTCGTCGCGAAGGGCGCTGACGTTGGTGGCGCCCAGTTCCAGCGCGCCGTCCGCCGCGACTTTCGGGGCCACGGTGTAGCCGTTGTGGCCAGTGCTGATCAGCTCGAAACCGCTGCCTTCCAGCAACCGCGCAAAACCGCTCTGCGCGGTGTAGCTGCCTTGCAGGCCGGGACTCTGGCGATTGCCCAGTTGCGCCGGATCGAACGACAGCGGCACGCCGACGCTGACCGCAAATTGCGCCAGCACATGGCTGAGCAGACCGGGGCCGATGTTGACGCTGCGGCTGGCGCTTTCACTGACGCTGTCGGCGGCCTGGGCGGCGCTCGGCAGCAGTGCGCTGAAGGCCAGGGCCAGGCTCAGGTTCAGGGCCTTGAGCGCAAACGTGGCGGGGCGGGGCGATGGCATTGCGGTCATTCGGTGTTCCTGTCGGGGGCGTGGAATTGAAAGGTCTATCCACTCACCGGACGAGTCGCGAAAAGGTATCAGCAAATATCGAAAATATTTTCCGAGGGCTTAGACACGGGGCTCTACCGACAGCCAATAGCGGGTCAGGCTGTTGATGTTCAGCGGCAACGTGTCGCTGAGCAGACGCAGGCTGGCGTCGGTGTCGCGCAGGGAAAACGCCCCGGACACGCGCATCGCCGCGACGTCCGGATGACAGCGCAGCACGCCCCGGCGATAGCGGCTCAGCTCTCCGAGCAATTCGTCCAGACGCATGTTGCTGGCCAGCAGCATGCCTTTGTCCCAGGCCAGGGAGGCGGTGTCGAAGGTTTCGGCGCTGTCGAAGCTGTTGAGTTTGAAGCGCTGACGCTCACCGGCCTGGAGAATCGCACTGTGCTTGAGCAGTTGCGGGGTGATCTGAACCTGGCCTTCAAGCACCGACACCTGACTGCGCGAACCCTCGGTGCGCACGCAGAATCGCGTGCCCAGCGCGCGGGCCACACCCTGCGGGGTTTCGACAATGAACGGACGGGCGCTGGCGTCTGCGGCGGTGTTGATCAGCACTTCGCCGTTGAGCAGCAGGACGCGACGCTCCACCGGGCTGAAAGTGATGTCCACGGCGCTGTCGGTGTTGAGCACCAGTTGAGTGCCGTCCGGCAATTGCAGGTTCTTCTGCTCGCCGACAGCGGTGCGCTGGTCGGCGGTCCATTGCTGCCACGGCACATGTTGCGAGGCCATGCCCAGTGGCCCGGCCATCAACAGCAAGCCGAGGCGGGTGAGGGTCTGGCGACGGCTCAGGCCTTCTTTGCGGGACGCGCGTTTCAAGGTCTGGATCGCGACGTTGGCCGGCACGCTGCGCAAATCCCCCAGCAGCGCTTCGGCCCGTTGCCAGGCCATGGCGTGCTCGGCGCTGCGGCTGCGCCATTGGGCGATGGCCTGATGGTCGGACGGGGTGGCAGTGCCGGAATGCAGTTGCACCAGCCAGTCGGCGGCCTCACCGAGAATCTGCGGATTGATCATCGACGAACTCATCAGGCGACACTCAGGCAGGCAATGAACGCGGCACGCATGTGCCGTTTGACGGTAATCAGCGAAACATTCAGGCGCGTGGCGATCTGCGCGTAGGTCAGGCCTTCGATCTGCGACAGCAGGAAGGTCTCGCGGGTCTGTTCCGGCAGTTCGCGCAGCAGCGCTTCGATGCGCCACAGGGTTTCGAGAATCAGGTAGCGGGTTTCCGGCGACGGCACTTCGGCGGCGGGCAGGTGCGCGATGGTTTCGAGATACGCGCGCTCCAGGTCCTGGCGCCGCCAGCGGTCGATCACCAGACCTTTGGCGATGTGCGTCAACAGCGCCCGGGGCTCGCTGCCCAACGGCTTGATCACCTGACGGGTGAGCAGGCGCAAAAATGTGTCGTGCGCCAGGTCGGCCGCATCGCAGCGGTTGCCCAGCTTGCGTTGAAGCCAGCCCTGCAGCCACCCGTGGTGTTCGCTGTAGAGCGTCTGGACTTGCTGATTCAACGGCTGATCGAGGGACGACATGGAGGGCAGGTACTCGTTTCGGGCGTCCGTTGCCAGAGATGCAATCGAGAGTGCGATTAGGGTGCAATTAAGAATTGATCGCATTCTAGTGGCGCGCAACGAGTGATGGCAATTGTCCTTTCACACTTTCTTTTCTGACACCGACGCAGGCCTACCCATCTTCCGGGAGATTGGCTATTTGCCGGTCCGGGCGCCGGGACTAACGTAGCCCCACATTCACTTGCCCCGGAGATCCCCGATGAAACCTCGTATCGATTTCTACACCGCGTCCCCCGATGCCCTGAAAGCGATGATTGCCCTGGAAACCGCCGTCTCGAAACTGCCGCTGGAAAAGACCCTGATCGAACTGGTCAAGCTGCGCGCTTCGCAGATCAACGGCTGCGCGTTCTGCATCGACATGCACACCGCCGACGCGATCAAGGGCGGCGAAACCCCGCGCCGGTTGTTCGCCGTGACCGCGTGGCGTGAAGCGCCGTTCTTCACCGAGCGTGAACGCGCCGCGCTGCTGTGGACCGAATCCCTGACCCAACTGAGCCTGACCCACGCCCCGGACGAAGATTACGAAGCCGTCGCTGCCCAGTTCTCACCCAAGGAAATGGTCGACCTGAGCTTGGCGATCAGCACCATCAACAGCTGGAACCGCCTGGCTGTGGGCTTCCGTAAAACTCCGCAAGCCTGATCGATCAATGTGCATCGGCACTCGGCGCGGCCGGTGGTTGCACCTTGCGCATCAAGGGCACCATCGCCGTGGCGATGCCGAAGCACACCATGATCATCAGGAACGTGTCGCCGTAGGTTTGCGTTTGCGCTTCACGGTAGGTCAGCAGCCATAGCTGACGCAGGCTGGCGGTGAGGCCGACATCGCCGCTCTGACCCAGCGCGGCAAAGTTGCCGCCGACCTGGGCCAGCCATTGATTCACTGCTTCGTTGCTGCTGTTCAGATGCTCCGCCAACCGGGTGAAGTGCAGGTTGGTGCGGTCGTTGAGAATGGTCGCGCACGCCGCAATCCCGATTGCACCGCCCAGGTTTCGCATCAGGTTGAACAGGCCCGACGCATGCTTGAGCCGCGCCGGTGCCAGGCCACCCAACGTCAATGTCACCGCCGGCGGCACCGCTAGTTGCTGGGCAATCCCGCGCAGCGCCTGCGGCAGCAGCAATTCTCCGGCGCCCCAGTCGTGGGTGATCGGACTGAATTCCCACATCGACAACGCGAACAACGCCAGGCCCGCCATCATGATCCAGCGCAGATCGATGCGATTGGCGAGAAAGGCGTACAGCGGAATCGCCATGATCTGGAACACCCCGGTGGAAAAAACCGCCAGACCAATGTCCAGCGCACCGTAGCCGCGAACCCGGCCGAGAAACAGCGGCGTCAGGTAAATCGTCGCGAACAGGCCGATCCCGGTGACGAAGGAAAAGAAGCAGCCGAGGGCGAAGTTGCGATCCTTGAGCGCGCGCAGGTCGACGATCGGATTGGCCACGTGCAGCGTGCGGCCGATGAAGGCCAGCCCTGCGAGTCCACTGATCCACGCGGTGGTCAGGATGGTCTGATCGCTGAACCAGTTCCAGCGCGGGCCCTCTTCGAGGGTGTATTCCAGGCAGCCGAGAAACAGCGCCAGAAACACCATGCTCAAATAGTCCGCGCCCTTGAGCAGCGACAACTCCGGCTGATCGATCCTGACCAGCATCGGCACCGCCACGGCGACGAAAATTCCCGGCACCAGATTGATGTAGAACAGCCAGTGCCAGGAGGAAATGTCGGTGATCCAGCCGCCGATCACTGGGCCTAATGTTGGCGCCAGCGAAGCCACGGCGCCGATGGTGGCAGCGGCGATTACCCGCTGTTTGCCGGTGAAGAAAAAGAACGCCGTGGTGAACACCAGCGGAATCATCGACCCGCCGAGAAACCCTTGCAGCGCGCGAAAGGCGATCATGCTCTGGATGTTCCAGGCGATGCCGCAGAGCAGGCTGGCGAGGGTGAAGCCGACCGCCGAGGCGCAGAACAGCCAGCGCGTCGAAAACACCCGCGACAGCCAGCCCGACAACGGGATCACGATGATTTCTGCGATCAGGTAACTGGTCTGCACCCACGCCGTTTCATCGGTGCCGGCGGACAACCCGCCGCCGATATCGCGCAGCGAGGCCGAGACGATCTGGATGTCCAGCAGCGCGATGAACATGCCGATGCACATGGTGGCGAAGGCGAACACTTTGGTCGCCGTCGCCATGTCGGCGGCATTGAATGGCTGCGCGGAGGCGGTGAGGGCGGTGCTCATGGCGCGCTGGCCACGGCGGTGGTTTCAGGTTGGGCACGGGTGTCGACTTCAGCCGTCACCGACAGGCCCGGACGCAGGTGGCCGAGCACGCCGTCGGCCGGGTCGAGCAGAATCCGCACCGGCACGCGCTGGACGATTTTGGTGAAGTTGCCGGTGGCGTTTTCCGGCGGCAGCACACTGAATTGCGAACCGGTGGCCGGGGCGAGGCTGTCGAGGCGACCGTGGAACTCCTGGCCGGACAACACGTCAGCACGGATGCTCACGCGCTGGCCGGGTTTCATCCGCGCCAGTTGATCTTCCTTGAAGTTGGCATCGACCCACAGACCACTGGCCGGCACCACCGACAACTGCTGCGAACCGGCCTGCGCATAAGCGCCGACCCGCGCGCGGCGGTTGCCGATCACGCCGTCGACCGGGGCGCGCAGTTCGGTGTAGCCGAGGTTGAGTTGCGCCAGATCACGCTCAGCCCGGGCTTGCTGGAGGGCGGCGCGGGCCTGTTGTTTCTGGGTTTCGATCACGGTGAGCTGGCGTTGCGCGGCCAGCAGTTCGGCTTGGGCTTTGGCGCTCAAGGCTTGCGCGGTCTTGAAGGTGGCGTCGGCCCGTTGTGCACTTTCCACCGAGACTGCATTGGTGGTCACCAGGCGTTTGTAGCGTGCGTTGTCATCTCGCGAACGGGCGGTTTCGGCACTGGCGGCATCAATGCCGGCGCGGGCCTGACCGATCACCGCTTGCTGCAGTTGTTCGGTGGCGTCGAGGTTGGCCAGCAGCGCCTCTTCGGCGGCGACCGCGCCTTCAGCCTTGGCCAGATTGGCGCGGTAGTCGCGGGCATCGAGGCGGATCAACACGTCGCCGGCCTTCACCCTTTGGTTGTCGCTGACCAGCACTTCCTCGATGTAACCGGCGACTTTCGGCCCGATCACCGTGACGTCGCCGCCGATGTAGGCATCGTCGGTTTCCTCGAGAAATCGCCCCGTGCCCCACCAATGCACGGCGTACAGCCCGGCGAACACCAGCGCGGCCAGACCCGCAGTCGGCAACAGCAGGCGTTTGAGCAGGGGAGGTTTGGGGGCGCTGACCGGAACGGCGAGATCGGGTTCTACGGTGGGCATGCTGGTCATGGCGTAATACCTGAAGAAGCGGAATGGCTATTACGACCGTAATATGACGCGAGTAATATTTTGTGGCAATTGATTTTTGTCGCCGATCGTCAGATGAAGACTGTCGAAAGAAGAAGCTGACCATTTGTTTAAGAAATGTAAGCGCCGTAGGAAGCGTCTTGCATTTGTGTAGGAAGGCTCTGACTATCACCGCTATTGATGGGGTGGCATTAAGCCAGTTGATTGCAAGGATGTTGAGTGCCGTATTTGCTTTGCGCTGTTTCTCGTAGTCGTTCCCTGCCTCGCCCGCTGTTGTCGGCCTTGTTGTTGAGTGTGTGTGCGCCCAGCGTTCTCGCCGCCGAAACTCCAGCCCCTGGCCAGGAAGTGCTGCGCCAGCAACAACTGCAACAGCGCGATCTGCAACAGCTGCAACTCGAACAGCGCAAGCGGCAACTGGAGCGCGGCGCGTTCGGCCCGACGCCTGCCACTCCGGCCATTCCTGGGTCGATCAAACCCGATGAGCGCTGCTGGCCCTTGAGTGGTACGCGTATCGGTGGTGTCACGCTGATCGACAAAGACAAACTCAACGCCCGGATCAAACCGCTGCTGGCGCCGTGCATGGGCGTCGGCCAGATCAACCATCTGCTGGCGACCATTACCGCGCTGTACGTGGAGAAGGGCTACATCGCCAGTCGGCCTTACCTGAGCAGCGCGCCGGTAGCCGGGCAATCGCTGGATATCCTGATCGACGAAGGCTACATCGAGTCCATCGAACTGGCCGACCAGAGCCTGCCGGTGTCCCTCGGCGGTGCATTCCCGGGCATGCTCGGCAAGCCGCTGAACCTGCGGGATCTGGAGCAGGGTCTGGATCAGTTGAACCGCCTGCGCTCGCTCGATCTTACCGCCGACATCGCCCCCGGCAGCCAGCCCGGTGCGTCGAAAATCATCTTGCGATCGCGCACCTCGGGGCAGTCGCGCTGGAGCTTGGGCCTGGGCGTGGACAACCTCGGCAGCGCCAGTACCGGTCGTGATCGCGACACACTGAGCCTGACCCTCGATAGCCCGCTCGAACTCAACGACCTGTTGAGCCTCAGCGCCAGCGACACCCTCAATCAGGGCGACCGCTACAGCCGCAACGCCAGCCTCTATTACGCGATTCCCTACGGTTACTGGACGTTCAGCACTTTCGCCAGCCACGCCGAATACCGCGCGCCGTTCAAGCTCAGCACGCTGACCTTTCACAGCACCGGCATCACCGATCAACTCAGCCTGCGCGCCGACCGTGTGTTGTGGCGCGACCAGAGTCATCAGCTCAGCGCCAACCTGCAACTGGCGCACAAGGACGTCGACAGCTATCTGGAAAACGTCCGCCTCGGCATCCAGAGCCCGATCCTGACCGTGGCCGAAGCCGGACTCAACCTGTTCTGGCTCGACCGCGCGGTGTGGAACCTCGACGTCAATTACGCCCAGGGCTTGCGCTGGTTCGGTGCCGACGACGATGCCGATCGTCAGGTCAAGAATCTGCCCAAGGCACAGTTTCGCAAGTACCGCGCTGGCCTCAGCCAATGGCGCAACGGCCAGCTCGGCGCGCAAGCCTGGCAATGGCAGAGCCAGCTCAATTTGCAGTACAGCCCGGACCCGCTGCCGGCCATCGAACAATTGCTCGGCACCGACGATTCCGCTGTGCGCGGTTATCGGGTCAGCAGTGCGTCCGGTGCCAGCGGCGCGATCTGGCGCAACACCTTGCGCCTGCCGTTGCGCACCGATTTGCCGGTGCAGCTCACCCCGCGCGTCGGCCTCGACCACGGCTGGATCAAGGCCGATCACGGCGCCCCGGTTCAACGCCTGAGCGGCGCCAGCATCGGCCTCAACCTGGGCTGGAAAAACCTGCAAGTGGACGTCGATTACCAACGCAGCCTGAACACCCCGACCGGCCTGCACCGCGAGCCTGAAACCTGGCTGATGCGGGTCGGATTACAGATATGAACGTCAGTGAACAACAGCCATCGGACCTGAGCGCGACAGCCGTGGCCTTCAACTCAACGCGCAACGTGATGCCGCACTACATGGAGAGTTTTTTATGCCAATGAATACCTTTGCGTTTCATCTTTCCCCACGGGGGAAACTGCGTTGGGCCATCGCCAGCCTGTTCCTGGTCGCTCACCTGCCGGGCGCCATGGCCGGCGGCGTGGTGGTCGCGCCCGGCCCCGGCGGCACCGCGCAACTGCAGACCCAGGGCGGCGTCCCGATCGTCAACATCGTCGCGCCCAACGGCTCGGGGCTCTCGCATAACCAATTCCTCGACTACAACGTCGACCGACAGGGCCTGGTGTTGAACAACGCCTTGCAGGCCGGGCAATCGCAGCTCGCCGGGCAACTGGCGGCCAACCCGCAATTGCAGGGCCAGGCCGCGAGCGTGATCCTCAACGAAGTGATCAGCCGCAACCCGTCGGCCATCAACGGCGCCCAGGAAATCTTCGGTCGCGCTGCCGACTACGTACTCGCCAACCCGAACGGCATTTCGGTGAACGGCGGCAGCTTCATCAACACGCCGAACGCCAATCTGGTGGTCGGCCGGCCCGAGCTGAACGACGGCAAGCTGCAAGCCCTGAGCACCCGCGACGCCACCGGTCAGTTGCAGATCCAGGGCGGCGGGCTGCGTAACGGTGAAGGCTCGATCAACCTGATCGCGCCGCGCATCGACAGCCAGGGCGCAATCAGCGCTCGCGATCAACTGAACCTCACCGTCGGGCGCAATCAGATCGACTACGCCAGCGGCCAGGTGAAAGCCGTGGACCCGGCGGGCAACACCACCGATCAACGGATCGACGCCAGCCTGTTCGGCGCGATGCAGGCCGGGCGCATCAACATCGTCAGCACCGTTGAAGGCGCGGGCGTGAAGGTCGGGGCTGTGCAAGTCGCCGGGCGTGACGGCGTGCAGATTCGTTCGGCGGGCGACTTGAGCGTCAGCGGTCAGGCGATCCCGGACAGCCTCGACGTGACCCGCGCCGGCATTCGCAGCAGCCAGGGCGACGTCGGCCTGCACAGCGGCAAGGACCTGACGCTGGCCGCCGCCGACGTCAGCGGTCGCGACGTGAAGGTCGATGCCAAGCGCAATCTGACCCTGACCACCGTCGAAAGCCGCAAGCTCCAGGAGCAGCGCGAAAACTGGAACAACAGCACCATCGGCATCACTTGGGAAACTTACGAGCGCACCAAGACCGACAGCGATTCGCGCCAGCACGGCAGCCAGATCGTCGCCAGCCGCGACGCGCAACTGTCGTCCGGTAAAGACACCGAACTGAAAGCCGCCAAGGTCGACGCGAAGAACAACCTCAGCGTGCAAAGCGGCGGCGATCTGCGCCTGACCGCCGCCACTGAAAGCCACACCCAGACCGATCAGGGCAAGCACCGCAAACACCTGTGGAAAGCCGATTGGGACAGCAGCAGCGAAGAGCAGCGCAGCATCACCAGCCAGCTGAAGGCCGGCAACATTGCCCTGCAAACCGCCGCACTGTTGCGCTCCGAAGGCGCTGAATTGAACAGCGCCGGCGATCTGCAACTGGCCGGCAAACAGGTGGAAATCACCGCCGCGACCCGCACCAACCGCAGCAGCGACAACCGCTATTCCGGTGACCTGGTCGGCGGCGGTTTCTTCGGCAAGACCGGCGACGCCGACAAGGGCCAGACCCAGCATCAGGGCAGCAAGGTCAACGCGGCCGGCAAACTGGTGGTCAAGGCTGACGACGTACGCATCAGCGGCAGCCAGGTGCGCGGCGCCAAGGACGCGAGCGTGATCAGCGACAACGGTTCGCTGACCATCGACGGCGTGCAGGACACTTCGCACAGCAACAACCACGACAAGGACAGCAAGTTCTTCGGCATCACCAAGGACGAGTCCCGGCAGAACAGCAAGGACAGCACCACGGTGCGCAGCGAGCTGGCTTCCGACAGCAACCTCAAGCTCAAGAGCGCCAAGGACATCGAACTCGCTGGTTCTACGGTCAAGGCCGGCGGTTCGCTGACGGCGGATGCGGCGGGTGATGTGAATGTGCATTCGACGCAGAACACCCACGACAGCAGCAACAGCACGCAGACTCGTGGTTTCGACGCTTACGCCAAGGAGCAATCGGCGGAGCAGTATCGCGCCGGCGTGCATTACGAAGACAAGGCGCAAACCGTCACCGCCAACGACGTCACGCAGCAGGGTTCCAGCCTCAGCGGCGGCACTGTGCAAGTGAAGGCGGGCGGCGATGTGACGCTCAAGGGCGCCGAGGTGAAATCTACCGCCGGCGACACGACACTGAGCGGCAAGAACGTCTCGCTGCTGGCTGAGCAGGGCAGCCACAGCACCTCGACCGAAACCCGCAGCACCGGCGGCGGGTTCTACTACACCGGCGGGCTCGACCGCGCCGGTAGCGGCGTGGACTTCTCGCACAGCACCTCGCAAGACTCCACCGGCAAAAGGACCGCGCAAACCACCGGCGTGCAGAGCAGCGGCAGCCTGAACATCAACGCTGACAAACTCGCCACCGAGGGCGCGCAACTGAAGGCCGGCAACGGCCTGAACGTCGCCGCTAACCAAGTGGACAACCGTGCCGCCAGCAACACCGAAAGCAGCACTCACAAGGAGAGCAACTGGTCGGCGGACATAGGCGCCAACGTCGAGTACAAAGACATTGCCCGGCCGATTGCCGGTGCGGTGAAAGAAGTACTCGACGGCAAGGTGCCGGACAAGGACGCACTGGCCAATCTCGGCCAGCCGAACGTCGGGATCGACGTGGCAATCGGTCATGCCAGCGCCGATAAAACCGAGCAGGGCAGCAACGCCGTGGTCAGCCGGTTCGACGGCCAGACCGTGGACGTGAAGGTCGGCGGCACGCTGCACGACCAGGGCACCCAGTACAACGCCAGCGCCGGCAAAGTGAACATCGGCGCCGACAAACTGGTGGCCGATGCAGCGAACAACACCCACAACAGTACCGAAAAATCAGTGGATGCCAAGGTCGACGTGCGCGTCTACACCAAGACTGGTGAAGACGTGAACGTGGCCGGCAGCGGCGCGGGTGGCAGCAGCCAGTCGAGCAAGGACAGCTCCACCGCGGTGGTCGGCGGTTACGCTGGCAATCAGGGCGTGAACATCAATGTCGGCGGCGATGCCCAGTTCGAAGGCAGCCGTTTCGATGGCGGGCAGGGCGGTGTCAGCATCAAGACCGGCGGCGATCTGGCCCTGAATCAGGCCAACGACCGCCAGAGCAGCGACAGCTCCAGCCTGCGTGGCAACGGTTCGCTGACGGTAGGCACCTTGCCGGGCACCGACGGCACCAACGTCGATCTCGGCGCTGGATTCCAGCTCGATCACAAAGGCAACAAGACCACCGACACCCAGGCCCACGTAGCCAGTATCAATGGCAACGGCCCGGTGCAATTGAGCAGCGGCGGCAATCAGGTGCAGCAGGGCACGAAGATCGACAGCGTTGGTGCTATCGACCTGAAAGCCGACGGCAAACTCGACCTGCAAGCGGCCACCGACTCGCACGTCGCCACCGGCAGCAATCTCGGCGGCGGCCTGAAGGCGGGCGGCAGCAAGACCAGCAGCGAGAAGAGCCGCGATCAGGGCGGCAACCTCAGCGGCAACTTCAACATCGGTCGGGTCAACGAGAACACCCAGACCCTCAGCGGTGGTCAGCTCAACAGCCAGAACGGCATCGCCTTGAGCGGCGATTCGGTGCACCTGCAAGGCACTCAGGTCGGCGCGCCGAACGTCAGCATCGATGCGCAGAAGGGCGGTTTCGTTCAGGAATCCGCGCAGTCCAGCGACAACCGCAACAACTGGAACGTAGCGCTGAACGCCGGCGGCAATCTGAGCAAAAGCACACCGACCGCCGCCGATGAAAAAGTCAGCAGCGATCACGGCTTCAATGCCGGGGCCAAGGTCGGCGTGGATTACCTGCAAGGCACCACCCAGCAGAACAGCCAGATCAAGACTGACACGGTGGTGTTGAACAGTGGCGGTGATGCGAGCCTGAGCGGCGCGCGGATTGATGCGCGCAACGTCAGCGGCAACGTGGCGGGTGATCTGTCGGTCGAAAGCCGTCAGGATTCCAGCACTCACGCCAAGGTCGACGTGGATCTGGGCCTGACCGCCAAGAAGACCCCGGCCGACGACAAGGGCAAACTGGCTGGCACCGACTACAAACCAACGCTGAAAGTCGACGGCGAATACGCGCACAAGGACAGCGTGAAACAGGCCTCCGGTATCAGCGCTAGTCAGGGTGTGAACCTCACCGTCGGCGGCGCTACCCAACTGACCGGTGCGCGGATTTCCGCCACCGAAGGCAAGGTCGATCTGGGTGGTTCGAAGGTCAGCAGCACCGACCTGAGTAACCTCGACTACGGCGTAAAAGCCGGCCTGGATCTGCCGCACAAAACTGAAGAAAATGCACCGAAGGTGTCCGTTGAAAACGGCAACCTGAAAGTCGGCCCGGTGACCCTGAGCGGTCATCTGGACAGTCAGCCCCTGCAAGCCGGGATCGACGAAAAAGGCTGATTGACCGTCAGTGAAACCGGCGGGGGCGAGCCTGCTCGCTCCCGTTTCTGATGGACACCCGGCTCAAAACGGCAGCCACTGTCGTTTCCCGTCAAGTCGATGAAAGCATGCGCTCTACACTCGGGTGAAACCGGGAGGCCGCGCCATGCACGACAACGTCGAACACCTGAGAATCCAGCTGGCCTGCGCCCTGCGCTGGGCTGCGCGTTTGAACCTGCACGAATCCATCGCCAATCACTTCAGCGTGGCCACTTCGCAGGACGGTCGCGAGTTTCTGATCAACCCCTACGGCAAACACTTCTCGCGGATCCGTGCTAGTGATCTGCTGTTGCTCAATGCCGACGATCCGTCCAGTCTCGACTGCCCGGACTCCCCGGACAAAACCGCGTGGGCCTTGCACAGCGCCTTGCACCGCAACCAGCCCCAGGCCCGTTGCATCCTCCATACCCACAGCAGATACGCGACGACGCTAGCATGCCTGAAGGACTCGCGCCTGCCACCGATCGAGCAGAACAGCATGCGGTTTTTCGAGCGGGTGGCGATTGACGAAGGATTCGATGGCATGGGTCTTGGGGAAGAGGCGGAGCGGGTGAGCAGGCTGCTCGGTGACAAGCCGATCCTGCTGATGGGCAATCATGGATTGCTGGTCGCGGCGCCGAGCGTGGCTCAGGCGTTTGATGATCTGTATTACTTCGAGCGGGCGTGCGAGGTGTACATCACCGCACTGGCGACCGGGCAGGAATTGCGCGTGGCCAGCGATGAAGTGGCGCGCAAGACGTGTCGGCAATGGCTGGATTATCCGGGGTTTGCGGATAAGCATTTCAATGCATTGATGGGCATCCTCGACGAAGAGGAACCGGTCTACCGCCAGCTGAATTAGCAATGGGTTCTCGGATGGCTGATCCAGAACCCGCGCGGATTCGTGCCACAGTGAAATTGAGTTTGGCTGGAAAGAACAAATTGTTATAGCGAATGGGTATTGAATGACTGTCAGTTCTGACAGTGTGCAAAAAGCTGATAAGGGACGACGATTGGCTTGAGGCGCGTGGTTTCAATTTAACCTGTGCGAGCATCAAACCAATCAATTCATGGAGCAACAGAAATGGCTGATATTCATTTTCAAGACTTGTTTAACGGTGTAATTAACTGCAGCTCAAAACCTCAAATTAACGGCATTTCGGTAAAAGTGGGGGCGTTGTCAAATGAGGCGAAAGTGGGTGACGAGTTCACCGGCGAATTTCAGGGATGCAGTGATTCCGAAGGTGAGGTACCCATCCAGGGCGCTTCGACATCATTGAGCCGAAATGTAACACGGGCTGACATCGAGAATGGCTCCGTTGATTGCTTTAAGGAATGGAACAAAATCAAACTCATTGGAAATGGCTCGGTTCGTTATAACTACCTGATCAATGGCGTAGTGGAGAACACTGCATCGGTAGTGGTCCGGTTAGTGAATTCAAGTGGTCAATCGTGCGACGAGGTCCGAACGCACAACTGAACGTCCGAGTTTCAACAATGCCTGCCTGTTGCAGGCATTTTTTTGCCAGCAAGGCTTGCGCAACGTCACGGGTGAATGGCCGCTCTTCGTTTCAAGGTGCCTTGCTCAACGGCTGGCGCATCACCGGCGCACTCCACGCCTGGCGCCGATCCTCACTCGGCGGGCAACCAAAGCGTGCGCGGTAAGTGCGGGAGAAATGCTCCAGCGAGCCAAACCCGGAACACGCCGCCACCTGGGCCACGCTCATCTGCGTCTGTTGCAACAGGTTGTGCGCCCGGGCCAGGCGCAGGGTGATGTAGTACTTGAGCGGCGAGAGCCCGCTCTGATGCTTGAACTGGCGCTCGAGTTGACGACGTGACAGGCCGACTTCGCTGGCAATCGCCTCGCAGTCCAGCGGTTCTTCCAGAGCCTTTTCCATCAGTTGCACGGCACGGCGGATCTTGTTGCCGTACATCCCGCTGTTCCCCAGACCGCCGTCGAGCTGATTGTCCGCCGGCGCGCGCATCTGGCCCATCAACAGGTACAGGCCGATTTCCCGGGCCAGATCAGGATCGATGCGCTGGCCGATCCAGCCCAGCAGCATGTCGAGAATGGTGGTCGCGCCGGCGCAGGTCAGGCGCTGGCGTTCGAGGGTGTAGAGCTGCGGTCGGGCGCGGACTAACTCTCCTGAAAACCCTGCAGGTTGTCCCAATGCACCGACGCTTCGTAGCCGTCGAGCACACCAGCGGCGGCCAGCAGTTCGGTGCCGGTTTCCACGCCGATCAAGACCGCGCCGAACAGCGCCTGCTTGCGCAGCCAACTCTTGAGCGCCGGATTGCAGCTGTGTTGATGCACCTCGAAACTGGCCAGTACCACGCAGGCGTCGAAGGCCTGCTCGTTGTTCAAGCCAGCTTCGGCGATGCTCGCCTGACCGTTGCTGGCCGTCACCGGGCCCGGCTGCAACGACAGCAACGTCCACTCGAACAGCGTGCGCTGGCTCAACCAGTTGGCGATGGCAAGCGGTTCGAGCACTGCCGCCAGACCGAAATTGGAAAACGCCGGCAGCAGCAGCACCGCCACTCGCAGCGGTGCTTCATTGCGCGGTACAGCTTCAGCGGATCGGGTCATCGCCATCTCTGCTTCATCGTTGTTCGGTCTGCCAGTGCGGGTTGATCCACACCGGTACATCGAGGGCTGGCAACGGCGTGAGGTTACGGATCAGGTCGCTGGCCTTTTCCGCGATCATCACCGTCGGTGCGTTAGTGTTGCCGCTGACGATCGCCGGCATGATCGACGCGTCCACCACCCGCAAGCCGTCGAGGCCATGCACTCGCAGTTGCGGATCGACCACCGCTTCAGGGTCGCCCGCCGGCCCCATCTTGCAGGTGCCGCTGGCATGGTAGCCGGTTTCCGTGACCTGCCGCGCCCAGGCATCGAGTTCGGCGTCGGTCTGCACCGAACGGCCCGGCACCAGCTCTTCGCCCTTGAACGGCGCCATCGCCGGTTGCTCGATGATTTCCCGCACCAGCCGAGCGCCGGCGCGCATGTCGGCACGGTCCTGCGCGGTCTTCAGGTAGTTGAACAGAATCCTCGGCGGCCGCCGCGGTTCGGCGCTGTGCAGGGTCACGCTGCCCAGGCTGGTGGGGCGCATCAGGTCGATGTGGATCTGGAACGCGTGGGTCGGCACCAGCTCGACGCTGCCCGGTTGCACCGCCAGCGGCATGAAGGTCAGTTGCAGGTCCGGGTGTTCGACGCCGGCTCGGGAACGCAGGAACGCACCGGCCTCGAAGTGATTGCTCGCCGCCAGGCCGTCGTGACGGACGAACCAGCGCGCGCCAATCCACCATTTATCCGGCGCGGTGGTCCAGCGATACAGCGACACCGGTTGTTTGCAGCGAAATTGCACCACCGCGTCCGGGTGATCGTTGAGGCGTTTACCGACGCCGGGCAGGTCGTGCACGACGCCGATCCCGAGGTCACGCAGTTCCGCCGCCGGGCCGACGCCCGAGAGCAACAGCAACTGCGGCGAATTGATCGCCCCGGCCGTCAGCAACACTTCCCGGCGAGCGCGGACGGTGTTCGTTTCGCCGTTCTGTTCATAATCAATCCCGACCGCTCGCCGGCCCTCGAACAGAATGCGTAGCACCAACGCATCGGTGACCACGCGCACATTGCCCCGAGCCAGTGCTTCGCTCAGATAACCGCGCGAAGCGCTCCAGCGCCGACCGTTGCGTGTAGTGCGATCCACCGGGCCGAAGGCTTCCTGACGATAGCCGTTCAAGTCCTCGCTGACGCCATAACCGGCCTCGGCCCCGGCCGCGATGAACGCCGCGCACAATGGTGTTTCTACATCGCCGGGAGTGACGTGCAAATGGCCGTCGCCGCCGCGATAGTCATCGCCACCGCCGGCGTGAGTCTGCGCTCGCTTGAGGTACGGCAGCACCTCGCGATAGCTCCAGCCAACGCAGCCTTGCTCGGCCCAGCCGTCGTAATCCCGGGCATGGCCACGGATGTAGACCATGCCGTTGATCGACGATGAACCGCCGAGGGTGCGGCCTCTCGGCGTGCCGATTCGGCGGCCGTCGAGGTACGGCTCGGGCTCCGACTGATAACTCCAGTTATAGCCCGACCCACCCACCACAAGGCCCACGGCGGACGGCATGTCGATCGTCCAGCTCTTGTCCTCGGGCCCGGCCTCCAGCAGCAGGATGCGCACGTTCGGGTCTTCGCTCAAGCGATTGGCCAACACGCAACCGGCCGAACCGGCGCCCACGATCAGGTAATCAAACCGGGTTTCGTCCATGGTTTGCTCCGTTCAGACAAATGACGAGGGAAGGGCGGATCAGTCCACGCAATGGCCGTGAATGCCGTTGAATACCAGGCGATGAAAGTGATGCACCAGATGCTCGCTTTCATTGCTGCGCTGGGCGTCGATCATGTAGCGGCCCTGGTCGTAACCGAGCGAGCGCAGGCCCTTTTGCACCGAGATGTTCAGGGCGATGTCTTCGGGGCCGAGGTCTCCGTTCATCCACTTCATGCATGCCGTGCTTACGGCGGCGGTCTCGGGGTTGCTGGAGTAGTAACCGAAGCGCAGCAGCGAGCGCTCGGCGTCCAGCGGAATCATGATGAACGAGCCGAGAAACTCGGAGAACGGGAAGGTGTAGAAGGTGTTGTTCGGCCACATGCCGATGTTGAAAAAGCATTCCTGCGGGTTCGGCTCGCTTTTCAGCGGCACGCCATAGGCCTCGGTCGCCGACAGATTGGCCGGTGCGGCGTAGGTCCACCAGTTGTCGCGTTTGATCAACTGGTAACCCTTGAAGTCGATCAGCCGGGCGAGGTCGATGTGGCACGGGCCGGACAGCTTGAAGTGATAGCCCTCGATGGAATTGTCCATGATCACTTTCCAGTTGGCCGGCACGATCACGTCTTGTTCCTCGATCAGATGCATGTCCGCGAGATCCGGAAACACCCGGCGCATTTCTTCGTCGGCACCGGGGAACAGATCCCGCAGCGACGGCGCATTCGGATCGAGGTTGAAGTAGACGAAGCCGCCGAGTTCTTCCGTGCGCACTTGGGGAATGTTGAACTGCGCCAGCTCGAAATTCTTCATCCGCTCGCAACGCGGCGCACCGCGCAGGCTGCCGTCCATTTCATAGCACCACGAGTGATAGGCGCAGCGCACCACGCCGCCGGTAGTGCCACGGCGTTCTTCGAGCAGGCGATTGCCGCGATGCTTGCAGACGTTGTGAAAACCATGGATCTGCCCCTGCCGATTCTTCGCCACCACCACGCTCTGGTCGAACAGATCCGTGACGACGAACTGCCCCGGCTCGGCGAACTCACTGACATGCCCGGCGACATGCCAGGCCCTCATGAAAATGTTGTCGCGCTCGGCACGGAACAGGCTGTCGTCGTAGAAATAACGCGAGGGCAGGGTGAAGGCCTGCTCCGGATCCTGCTGATCCCAGGCGTCGACCGGACTGTGCTGCTTGCGGGTCTGGAAACTGTGCATGAGGCGATCTCCACGGCGTGTTGTTGTGGGATCTAATCTAGGGTGCGGCGCGAGGGTGGGGTTGATGGATTGCGACCAGTTGATGGGTGGAATGATCAATCTCAGGCTGTATCGGGGAGGTCTTGACAGCCCTGCGATAATGAAACTTCACCGCGATCATGACGCAGAGGAAGGTTTTCCATGGACAATCAAGCACTCAAGGCCTTGTTCGACCAGCAGTCCGCCGTCTATGACAAACAGTGGAGCGGCATGGCGCCCCTTCGTGATGCCCTGTATCTGCTGCTGGATTCAGTGTTCGCGGGCCTGCCGGAGAATGCCCGGATACTCTGCGTCGGCGTGGGCACCGGTGTGGAAATGGCCCATCTGGCGCAGCAGTTTCCCGGCTGGCAATTCACCGCAGTCGACCCTTCGGGCGCCATGCTCGACGTGTGCCGTCAGCGAGCGACAGAGGGCGGTTTTCTCTCCCGCTGCCATTTTCACGAAGGCTACCTCGATACGCTGACGGATGAATCCGGTTACGACGGCGCAACCTGTTTTCTGGTGTCGCAGTTTTTGCTCGACCCTCAGGTGCGTATCGACTTTTTCCGTGAGATTGCCCGTCGTCTGGTACCGGGTGGGATTCTGGCGAATGCTGATCTGGCCTCGGATACTCAATCCCCGGCCTATGAAGCATTGCTGCGTCACTGGATGACGCTGATGGCTTCGGCCCAGGTGCCGCCGCAAATGCTCGAACGAGCGCGCACGGCGTATGCCCGGGATGTGGCGATTCTGCCGGTGCCGCAGGTCGCCAGTCTGATCGAGTCGGCCGGGTTCGAGGCGCCGGTCCAGTTCTTTCAGGCGGGTCTGATGCACGGGTGGTTCTGCCCGCGCAAGGCAGGGATTGCCGCGGGTTAGAGCGCCGGATTGATAGAAGGAAACAGCTTCGTCGGCATTCCCGAGGAATCCATTGCTTCAGCTTAATAGGAAGCATTACTATTCACGCCCCTTTCTTCAGCACGCCGCAATGATCCCCATGCTGCCCCGCAGACCCGGCTTTCTCGAGCATTACGAAGAGTTGATCGGCACCTGGACCCGTCGCCTGCGCAATCGCTCGCAGGCCGAGGATCTGGCGCACGACACCTTTGTGCGGGTGCTCGAATCCGATTCGTCGACGGTGCAGCAACCCCGGGCGTATTTGCATCAGACCGCGCGCAACATCGCGGTGGACGGCTATCGGCGTGAGGACCGGCGGGGCGCCATGGAGTCGGAGGCGATCGATCTCAGTGAGTCGCCGAGCGGCGATCCGGAGCATTACATGCATGCGATCCAGCTGGCCGATTCCATCGAACGCGCGCTCACGGAGCTTCCGGTCAACTGCCGACGGATTTTCGTCTGGCAGAAGATCGAGGGCCTGACCCAGGCGGAAATCGCCGAGCGCCTGGGCCTGTCCAAGAACATGGTGGAAAAGTATATGATCCGCACCCTGCGGCATCTGCGTGATCGCCTGGACGGGGCGCAATCATGAGCCGCGGCGTCTTTTCATCCCCAGCCAAACAGGACATTCCATGATGGATACTCGTGATTGCGCGTGCGGGCAAACAACGGTGCGCGATGACGCGGCACGCTGGTTTGTGCGTTTGCAGGAGCCGGCCGTCAGTGTCGACGAACAGCAGCGCTTCGACGCGTGGCTGAACGAACATCCCCAGCACCGTGACGAATTCCAGTTGCTCCAGGGCTTGTGGACGGCGGCGGATCTGCTGCCGGCGCCACGCCTCAAAGCTTTGTGCGAAACCCCGCCGGCGCGGCGCGAACGCCGTCCGTTGTTGCGTTATGCCGTAGCGGCCAGCGTGGTCTCGGTGGCGCTCGGGCTCGGTCTGTTCAGCGGTCTGAATCACCCGCAAGGTTACAGCGCCGAATTCGCCACCGCGCTGGGCGAGCGCAAGCATGTCGCGCTGCCGGACGGTTCGGTAATCGACCTTAACAGCCGCAGCCGTTTGCAGGTGCGTTTCGAGAAGGATCGGCGGCTCATCGAGCTGACTGAAGGCGAAGCGATGTTCAGCGTCGAGCACGATACTTCTCGCCCGTTCGTGGTCGAGGCCGGCAGCGGCAAGGTCACGGTGACTGGCACTCGTTTCGATGTGCGCCGCGATGTGACGCAGACCCGGGTCGCGGTGGAGCAGGGCACGGTCAGGGTGCAGGGTCGTGGTGCGGCCGATGCCGATTTCATCAGCCTCACTGCCGGCCTCGGCACGCGGATCGATGCACAGGGCAAAGTAACGCCGGCCTACGCGGTCAACCCGGCGGAGCTGACAGCCTGGCGCAGCGGCAAACTGGTGTTCAACAACGCCAGCCTCAGCGAAGTCGCCGAGGAAGTGTCGCGTTATCGCGACAAGCCGCTGAAGGTCTCTAACCCCGCCGTGGCCAATTTGCGCCTGACCAGCGTGTTCAAATCCGACAATACCGATGCCTTGCTCAGGGCCTTGCCGAGCATCCTTCCAGTGGCCGTGCGCACTCTTGCCGACGGCAGCCAGGAAATAATTTCAAAATAAAATTCAGGTTTTTTTCGAGTTCGTCGTCTTCCTGTTCAACTGCAACTGGTTTGCATTAACAGCCGCACACTCTTGCGATCCACAGGACTCCGTTCGACGTGAAAACCTCCACCGCCAAAAACAAAAAATCCCCTTGGTTACCGCTGGCGCTCGCACTGGCGGTCAACGCCCCCGTACCGATGGCCCTCGCCGCCGAAGCCATTCACATCCGCGCACAGCCGTTGGGTCAGGCCCTGAGTGAACTGGGCCAGCAAACCTCGTTGCAGGTGTTTTTCAGCCCGGACCTGGTCGCCGGCAAACAAGCGCCGGCCGTGGATGGCAATCTTTCTCCGGAGCAGGCCCTGCGCCAATTGCTGCAAGGCAGCGGTCTGGATTATCAGATCAATGAAGGTTCGGTGACCTTGTCCCCAGCCCCGACTTCCGCCGCCAACGGCCCGCTGGAACTAGGCGTGACCGACATCAAAGTGGTCGGAGACTGGCTCGGCGACGCCGACGCCGCCGTGGTGCAGAACCACCCCGGCGCGCGCACGGTGATCCGTCGCGAAGCGATGGTCGAGCAGGGCGCGATGAACGTCGGCGACGTGCTGCGCCGCGTGCCGGGCGTGCAGGTGCAGGAAGCCAACGGCACCGGCGGCAGCGATATTTCGCTGAACGTCGGCGTACGGGGTTTGACGTCGCGCCTGTCGCCACGCTCCACCGTATTGATTGATGGCGTGCCGGCCGCGTTCGCCCCGTACGGTCAGCCACAACTGTCGATGGCGCCGATTTCTTCCGGCAACCTCGACAGCATCGACGTGGTCCGTGGTGCCGGCTCCGTGCGTTACGGACCGCAGAACGTCGGCGGCGTGATCAACTTCGTGACCCGCGCGATCCCGGAAAAAACCACCGGTGAAATCGGCACCACCCTGGAAACCTCGCAGCACGGTGGCTGGAAACACATCGATACGGCGTTCCTCGGCGGCACCGCCGACAACGGCATCGGCATGGCGCTGTTGTACTCGGGCGTCAACGGCAACGGTTACCGCGAGCGCAACAATGGCAACAACATCGACGACGTGATCCTCAAGACCCACTGGGCACCGACCGATCAGGACGATTTCAGCCTCAACTTCCACTACTACGACGCCAGCGCCGACATGCCCGGCGGCCTGACGCAAAAGCAGTACGACGACAAACCGTTCCAGTCCGACCGCGACTACGACGGCTTCAGCGGCCGCCGCAAGGACGTGTCGTTCAAGTGGATCCGGCAGATCGACGAGCGCACCCAGGCAGAAGTGCTGACCTACTATTCCGACAGCTTTCGCGGCAGCACCATCGCCGCCCGCGATCAGAAAACCCTCAGCTCGTTCCCGCGCTCCTACTACACGTTGGGTATCGAGCCGCGTGTTTCGCGTGTGTTTGACGTCGGCCCGACCACCCAGGAAGTCAGCGTCGGTTACCGTTACTTGAAAGAGGCGATGCACGAGCAGTCGAGCCGCCTGGCGCTGGTCAACAACGAGCCGGTGGTCACCAAGACCTCCGACGGTCATGTGTTCCAGGACCGTACCGGCGGCACAGAGGCCAACTCGGTCTACATCGACAACAAGATCGACGTCGGCAACTGGACCGTGACCCCGGGCATTCGCTTCGAACACATCAGCACCGACTGGCATGATCGCGCTGTGCTCGACACCGCCGGCAAACCCGTCCCCGAGAAAAACCGCAGCATCGAAAGCAACGAGCCGTTGCCGGCCCTGAGCGTGATGTATCACCTGTCCGATGCGTGGAAACTGTTCGCCAACTACGAGACGTCGTTCGGCAGCCTGCAATATTTCCAGCTCGGCCAGGGCGGCTCGGGTGACCAGACCGCCAATGGCCTGGAACCGGAGAAAGCCAAGACTTACGAAATCGGCACGCGCTATAACGATGACGTGTGGGGCGGTGAAGTGACGCTGTTCTACATCGACTTCGATGATGAACTGCAATACATCAGCAACGACGTGGGCTGGACCAACCTCGGCGCGACCAAGCACCAGGGGATCGAAGCGTCGGTGCATTACGACATGGCGGCGCTCGATCCACGCCTCGACGGCCTGACCGCCAACGCCGGTTTCACTTACACCCGCGCGACCTACGAAGGCGAGATCCCCGGCTTCAAGGGCCGCGACCTGCCGTTCTACTCGCGTCAGGTGGCCACCGTCGGCCTGCGTTACGACATCAACCGCTGGACCTACAACATCGACGGTTTCGCCCAGTCCAAACAGCGCTCGCCGGGCACCGGCGTGAATGCTGACGGCAGCTTCAATGGCAATTACATCACCGAAGGCACGGCGGACGGGCAGTACGGCGACATTCCGGGCTACGTGACCTGGAACGTGCGCGGCGGCTATGACTTCGGTTCGCAGTTGTCGAACCTGAAGCTCGGCGCCGGGGTGAAAAACATCTTCGACAAGCAGTACTTCACCCGCTCCAGCGACAACAACTCGGGGATCTACGTGGGCACGCCGCGGACGTTCTTCGTGCAGGCCAGCGTCGGTTTCTGATCTGTACTGATCGTTCCCGCGTCTCGACGTGGGAACGATCCAGCTCAGACCTTCAGCGCTTTCCCGCCAATCGCCACCGCCACCAGCAACGTCGCCATCAGCCCGAAGGCGAAACTCAAACTGCTGGCATGGGCGACAAAGCCGATCACCGCCGGCCCTGCCAGAATCCCTGCATAACCCAGCGTGGTAATTGCCGGCACGGCGATGCTTTCCGGCATCACCGTCTGTTTGCCCACCGCCGTGTACAGCACCGGCACGATATTCGAACAGCCGGCACCGACCAGCGCATAGCCCAGCAGCGCGGCTTGCCAGCTCGGGGCGAACGTCGCCAGAAACAATCCCGCCGCTGCCAGTAGTCCGCCAAACAGAATGATCCGGGTTGCGCCCAGTGCGCGGACGATCCGGTCACCGGTCAAACGGCCGGCCGTCATGGTCAACGCGAACGCTGCGTAACCCAGCCCGGCATAGGCGGTGTCGATCCCGCGTTCCTGCGCCAGGAACACCGCGCTCCAGTCCAGCGCCGCGCCTTCGGTAAGGAACACGATGAAGCACATGCCGCCGATGAACAGCACGATTCCGTGGGGCACTGCGAACGCAGGGCCCGAGCTTTCACTGCCGTAAGGCAACATGTGCGGCACCGCCTTGAACAGCGCCGCAATCAGCACTACAACCACCACCAGCATCGCCGCCAGTGGCGACAGCCCGAGACCGAGCAGGGCGCTCACGCCCGCTGCACCGACGATCCCGCCGAGGCTGAACAGACCGTGAAACCCCGACATCATGTTCTTGCCGCTGGCCCGCTCGACGATCACCGCTTGCAGGTTCACCGTCGAATCCACCGTGCCCAGCCCGGCGCCGAACATGAACAACGTGGCGATCAGCGCCGGAATCGACGACATCGTCGCCAGCAACGGCAATGCCGCGCAGATCAGCAGCGTGCCGCCGGTAGCCACTTTTCTGCAGCCAAATCGCGTGGCCAGAATCCCCGCCAGCGGCATCGCCAGAATCGAACCGACGCCCAGGCACAGCAACAGCAACCCCAACGTGCCTTCATCGAGCCCGGCCCGCGCCTTGGCGTACGGCACCAACGGTGCCCACGCGGCGATGCCGAGCCCGGCAATGAAAAAAGCTATACGCGTGGACATCTGTTGCAGACGTCCGGGTGCGAGGGGTGGCGGGGTGTTGATGGCAGTCATGAAACGTCCTTGGTCTTGCGGTCAATGGCGTGATGCAGGGCAACATCGTTGCACATCAGTCCATGGGCCGCGACCTTGAGTTCCCGATTCGGCTGATCGGTGACGGCGTTTCACTGCTCACGGATGCTTTGCGTCAACTTCAAAAAGCGCGGTACGACCGCCTCGGGCGGTGGCACCCGATCTTTCAGTCCGTCGGTGCCTTTCTGAAAAGTGAACATCTGCGCTGCGATCAGCGGGCTCGCGAGACCGCCGACATGGGCGATGGCGAACCAGGCGCGATCCTGTTCGGTGGTTTCCGGGCGCGGATCCAGACGCCAGCCTTCGAGGGTGGTCATGCGATCGCCGATGTAGAACTTCTCCGTGATCTTCGACTTTTTCCAGATTTCGGCGTCGTAACCGGGGCGGTAGTCGGTGTCGTAGGTGCCGTCGGTGGGTTTGGCGTGGTTGCCGAGTGAGGCGTTGATCAGGCTCATGATGACGTTGGGCGTGCTGGTGAAGCGCAGGCTGTTCTTGACGTTGAACCCGGTTTTTCCGTCGTCATGGATAAAGCCGTAAGGCATACAGACGCCGGGGCCTTCGGGCACTTGATAGAGGTCGCGGGCTTCGAAGCGCGCGGCAAGGTCCTTGATCCGTTGTGCGGAGTTTTCGGCGGGTTTGTTCATGTTGAAGTAGAACACCCGGTTGTTGCGCCAGAGCAGGAATTCGTAGGGCGTTTCCTTGCTGCCCAGAACGTGGGAATCGGGGATGCCCAGGTCGTGTTCATAGGTTTTGGTCTGTCGTATCTGGTCTTCCAGTTTGGTGATTTCGTTTTCCTGGTTTTTGATGATGTCGGCGCTGTATTTCATTCGCTTGATCGTTTCCAGCAGACGCTCGTTGGTTTTGAGGTCGTCCTGAAGGATTTTTTTATAGGCTTCGGTTTCGTGAATGATTGCGTTCCGTTCTCGATCAAAGTTTTCGCGTGTAGTGACATCGCTGACTCTGATCGTCATTTCGTCATAGTTGTAGCTGACGTAGTCCCCAACAGCGTGAACGTTCTTCGAAAAAACATGGCCTCCGGCTGATGCAATCTTGCTGCGTTCAACCGCGAAGGTTGCCCATTCAAATGGTTCTGGTGACTCGAATCTGGTGCGTCCCAGGCATTCTTGCAAGGCAGGTTCCGCAAGTGCTGACTGACTGCCCAGCAGCAGAACTGCGAAGGAAAAGAAGATTCGGTTCATGAACTGTGCTTACTTCGATGGGGCTTCATGTTCACGACCCGACTCTCACTGCTCGCGAATGCTTTGCGTCAACTTCAAAAAACGCGGTACTACCGCCTCGGGCGGTGGCACCAGATCTTTCAGGCCGTCGGTGCCTTTCTGGAAAGTGAACATCTGCGCTGCGATCATCGGGCTCGCGAGACCACCGACATGGGCGATGGCGAACCAGGCGCGATCCTGCTCCGTAGTTTCCGGGCGAGGGTCCAGACGCCAGCCTTCGAGGGTGGTCATGCGATCACCAATGTAGAACTTCTCCATGATCTTCGACTTTTTCCAGATTTCGGCGTCGTAACCGGGGCGGTAGTCGGTGTCGTAGGTGCCGTCGGTGGGTTTGGCATGGTTGCCGAGTGAGGCATTGATCAGGCTCATGATGACGTTGGGCGTGCTGGTGAAGCGCAGGCTGTTCTTGACGTTGAAACCGGTTTTGCCGTCGTCATGGATAAATCCGTAGGGCATACAGACGCCGGGGCCTTCGGGCACTTGATAGAGGTCGCGGGCTTCGAAGCGCGCGGCAAGGTCCTTGATCCGTTGTGCGGAGTTTTCGGCGGGTTTGTTCATGTTGAAGTAGAACACCCGGTTGTTGCGCCAGAGCAGGAATTCGTAGGGCGTTTCCTTGCTGCCCAAGACGTGAGAGTCAGGGATTCCCAGGTCGTGTTCGTATTTTTTGGTTTTTTTAATCCGCTCTTCCAGCTGAGTGATTCGGTTCTCCTGGGTTTTGATGATGTCGTCTGAGTACTTCATCTCCTTGATAGATGCCAACAGGTACTCGTTGGTCTTGAGATCGTCCTGCAGAGTTTTTTTATAGTGCTCGGTTTCGTAAACGATGGCGTTGCGTTCTCTGTCAAAACTTTCCCGTGTCGTGACGTCGCTGATTCTGATGGTCATTTCGTCATAGTCATAACTGACGTAGTCACCTACTGCATGAACACTTTTAGAAAATACATGGCCTCCTGCTCCTTTCATGTTGCTGCGTTCAATAGCAAACGTTGCCCATTCGAATGCTTCTGGCGACTCGAATCTGGTGCGTCCCAGGCATTCTTGCAAGGCAGGTTCAGCAAAGACTGATTGAGCTCCCAGCAGCAGGCAGGCGAAGGTAATGATAATCCGTGTCATGAACTGTGCTCATTTCGATGTGACGCTTCGCTCAAACTTGCGATGTGTACGTCAGTTTTTTTGTCTTGGTTGTGAGCAATGATTGTCAGGTTCAACCCTGATTCATTGTTCTCGCCCTTTGTCCAACAGATGGGTAAAGCGGTAATAAAACCTCTAACTCCAATGGGAGCAGGATACGTTTTCACACCAGCTAGAGTTTTGCTTTCCCAGAAGCCTTGCTCATGTGGCAATGGATCCGATATTTGGCCGCCTAGTTTCAAATGCAACGTTGAGCGATAAGTCCAGGTTGGCCAGATTGGGGAAGGAAATCCATCTTGATACTGCTGAGCAGTTGAGGATTCGATTACTTGTGATTGATTGAAGTTTCGCGGAATGAAGTTAAAGGAGTATTCATATGCCTTGGAGTTGCTGGCGGCTTGAGCCTGAATGGCTCTCCAGGTCTTTTCAGCAGCAGGCTGATCGAGAACTTCGTCCGAAACAGTGAAGTGAGCTACGGGGCCATCTTTCTTCGCCTGACTCATCCCGAAGTGCTTCTTCCACAAATCCTTGCGCAATTTATTGATTGTCTTCCCTACCTTCTGGTTGTGTTTGCCGTCCAGCTTGGCGTCAGTCGATTCGCTATCGCGCACAATGACTGCCAGCTCAGAGTCACGTGTCCCGCATTGACTGCGGTCATTGATGTTGGCGCTGCCGAGAATCGCTACACGATCATCCGCGATCAACAACTTGCTGTGCACGTAGATCTGTTCAGTGACCACGCGATCGCCAAGCGTATCCCAAGTGCGCAGGTTGAGCAGGGTCAAATATTTTGACCAGTCCTGTTGGGCGTAGACGGGCTTTTTGTTGGTATCCACCCGCTCAATAATCTTCCCGGCCTCTTCCTTGCTCGCCCCGCGATCCATCATGTCCTTCATCGCCATGTGCCGTTGAATGCGTTTGACCAGACTCTGCTCGCCAAACACCAGACTTTGCATGGTCAGGTGAACCTGGTGCATGAGGTTCAGCACGTTCAGCGCACCTTCCGGATGCACCGGCAAAATCAGGTACACGTGAAAAGGACGGTTTTCGGCAATCGCCCGACCGATGCGGTCGGCCAGCGCCTTGCCAATCGTGTTGGTGAGCTTCTGTTCTTTCCCCAGTTTCTGCGTCAGCCAGCCCTGTGCGTTGGTCTGCCAGATCGTCAGAAAACTTTTGAGAAAGGTGCGGGCCTCTTCGCCGGGCTCCTTGCTGATGGCGTTGACTTCTTTCCAGTCGATCTGGGTGAAGTCCTGGTCTTCCATCGCTTCACGCAGTTTGATCCGGGCGACGAAATTCTCGTTCAAGGTGGACGGGTCGCGCAGGCTGGCCATCGGGCCGGACAGCGGCCGGCCTTCCGCCAGCTCGCCCTCGTCACCGAAGTCGGTCTGGAAGAACTGGTTCTCGATGTAGATGAAGTGCTGGGCACTGGAAATGGTCTGCAGCATGGCGCGCAGGCAGTTGTCCTGGACCCCGCCCACGTTGAAACCCTCGGGCAGCGGCAGGTTGACCCTGGCCATGTCTCGACCCTTGGCTTCCTGAGTGGTCATCGCGGCTGAAGCGCTGCGCAGCACTTGCACGCTGACTCCGCCTTGCGCTGTCTGCGGTGGCGTCGGCAGGGTCGGGGCCTGATCGATCCAGACCGGTTTGGGCATGGGCAGCTTCAGGTTGATCTGATTGTTGAGATCCAGGTGATGGGGCAGGCCGGCGTCCCTGACCAGCGTGTTGACCCACTCCATCAGGGCGACGATGACGGTGGTTTTTTCCAGGCTCTTGATCTCGGCGATGTAAGCCTGTTGGCCGTTCCAGCGGTCGATGAAGTTGCGCGACAGGTCGTACACCGACGGCCCTTCGATGCGGCTATGAACGTCCTGCCACGGCATGCGCGGCTGATCCTTGTCCAGCCGGCTGTAATCTGCCGAAGCCAGCGGCTGCGGTTGGTGTTTGAGATATTCAAAGGGCTCCCGGTGATTGGCCACGCGGTCTTGCAGCAACGCGTAAAAGTGCCCGAGCAATGAAGTTGTCAATTGGCCGATGTTGTTCAGCCAACCCATTTTCTCTGCGGGCATCGCGTCGTAACCCTTGTCGCAGAACATCGCGACAAGGCGGCCGAGATCGGTCGAGTTCGTCCAGTTGTTGATCAGCTCGTAACTCTTCAGACGCACGGAAGCCTGCAAATTGCCGGCGCTGGTTTCGACTTCGCGAATCCACACTTGAGCCTGGCCTTTGAGCGGTTCGGCCAGCGGCAGGCGCGTCCAGTTGTGTTTGATCAGCGCGGTGATATTGCGGATGGCCGCGTCGGTCAGATATTCCCTGGGCCTGGCCAAAGGATCGATGGAGGACACGGACTCCTTCAGACTTTTGCCAGCCTTCATTGCCCGGTCCAGAACGGGCAGTGGGGGACTTGCGAAGAAGTTCTGAATCGCCGCGATGGCGTTGATCACGCTGGCGCGACGGGGCAACGCCAGTTTGATGTTGGTGTTTTCTGTGCCGATGGTCGTTTCGGCCAGCGGTTTGGACAGGTCGAACAGCGTGCCCAGCAGCAGGCCCGCTCGACTGACGTGCTTGTTCATGTCCATCCAGCCCAGGTGCGGAATCCCCGGGTTATACGCATCGTTACCCTGACGGTCGACGGCGCTGAGGCTGAAGTTGTTGTCATCTCGACGACCGTAGGCCAGGTCGATACCGCCGACATAGCCGATCTTGTTGTCGATCACCACGCACTTTTGGTGATGGGAAAATGTCGAGCCCAGACCCTTCATGTCGCTTTGCTGGATGGCCGGGGTGCAGAAGGCACGCGGCACCTTCAGTCCGGCGTTGAGCTGGAAAACCGCCAGCATGGTTTCGAAGTCATGAGTGCCGACACTTGCCGCCGGGCTCAGCCACGGCATGACAAAGACTTTCAGTGTCGGGTGCGCCTGGAGGGAGTTGTACAAGCACTCCCACAAGGTCTGCTTGCCGTCCAGGGTCACATCGTAGTTGACCTGCCAGCCAGTGATGAAAATCGAGGTTTCGGCCTTGGCGATTTTCTTGGCCAGATCCTTGTAGTAATCCTCGCCAGTGGTGAAAAAACGTACCTGGTTGCCACTGCGCTTCGGCGCGAAGGCGGACTTGTCCTGTATGAAAAAGTCCGGCGCGTTGACGGCGGGCAGCGCTTTGCCGGCGGCCGTGTTGATCTGGCTGACTTCCTTGTGGCGAACGCCGTTGTAGGGGGTAGCGGAATCCGTCATGGTCATTCGTCCGTGCTGTGCAGGCGGCTGTACAAGTCGCCGTCGGTGAGCAAGTCCTGCTTGCTGCGTTCGTTGCTGGCGGTGTTGATGGTGCGGTGGTGGGTGCTGTCATGAAAGTCGAGGGCAGCGAGAGCGAAGCGCTCCTTGTCCGCATCCGCCGGTTCGTCATGCAGGGCCACGGGCACGCGTTGCCCCGGATAGCACAGCCACAACGGGCCGGCTTCGGCATAAGCTTTGGAGAGTTTCAGGCGTTGCGGTTCGTCGATATTGACGCGTCCGTTCTCGTCGGTCTGACCTTCGAGCAACGGTTGATCCACGCCGTCCTGGACGATCTGCCAGAGGGTGTGGGCCAGCGGGAAACCTTCATCGCCGGGCACATCGGTCAGGGTAATGTCGAAGAAGTATTCCCGTGACTCGGGCTTGGTCGGCAATACGCCCGGTTGCGCGGGCGCCATGAGATTGCCGGCCTTGGCCGACGGCGCAGGGATCGGCAGCAGCGGCATCAGGATCGCAATCCCGGAACCTGTTCCCGCCGAGCCCCCGGCGTTGATCTTCACCACCGGCCCGACCACCGTGATGCCGCCGCCATCGAGTTTGATGAAGCTGCCACCCGCCTGGAGGGTCAGTTCGCTGCCGGCCTCGATGACCATTTTGTCCCCGGCCTTGAGGTGGATTTCCTTGCCTGCACTGGTCAACTGAGCGGTGCCGAGTTTTATGTGCTGGTCCTGGTTAACGGTCAGGTGATCGCTGGCTTTCACTTCCACTTTGCGATCGGAAATCGTGGTGCGGTGTTCTTCAGCCTTCAGCTCGGCGTAGCTGTTCTTCACCACCGTGTCGTGACGTTCATTCCCGACCCGAATCTTCTGGTCGTGTTCGACGTTTTCATCCCAGTCGCGCTGGGCGTGGATGAAGATTTGTTCGGCGCCTTTTTTGTCTTCGATGCGCAGTTCGTTGTAGCCACCGCCGCCCGGGGAGCTGAGGGTTTTGAAGACGCTGCGGGTTTTGTTCGCCGGCAGGGCGTACGGCACCGGGTTTTCCTTGTGGTACAGGCAGCCGGTCACCAGGGGTTGGTCGGGGTCGCCTTCGAGGAAGGTGACGAGGACTTCCATGCCGATGCGCGGGATGGAGATGGCACCGTAGCGGTCGCCGGCCCAGGAGCTGGAGACGCGCAGCCAGCAGCTGGTTTTGTCGTCGGCCAGGCCTTCGCGGTCCCAGTGGAATTGCACCTTGATGCGGCCGTACTGGTCGCAGTGGATTTCTTCGCCTTTGGGACCGGTGACCATGGCGGTCTGGCTGCCGAGCACGCGCGGTTTCGGGTGCTCCAGCGCGGGGCGGTAGAACACGTCCCACGGGGTGGCGAGGAAGGTGTTGCGGTAGCCCTGGTGGAAGTCGTCCTTGTTGTCGGTGGTGTCGCTGGTCACCGATTCTTCGAGGACTTGCGGCTGTTTGCCTTCGTGGAAGATTTCGGTGAGCAGCCACAGGTCGTTCCACTCGCTGCGCGGGTGATCGGACATTTCCATGAAGTGGCCGCTTACGAGTTTGGTCTGATCGCCGCGACCTTCGGCCTGACGGTAATCGGCGCGGTGGCGTTCGAGGGCGCGCTGGCTGAGGAACTTGCCGCGCGCGCGGTCGATGAAGCGGCCCGGGTAGTCGTAGTCTTCCAGATCCGGTTCGGCGCTCTCGCCATCCGGCTTACTCTCTGGTTTAAAAGCCGCTTCCATTTGCAGGCGCGGTTTTTCGAAGTCGTAGTCGCGGCGGGTGGTGCGGCTGGTGCGGGTTTCCAGGCGCAGCTTGAAGCCTTTGATCACCGGTTCTTCGGCGACCATGCCGCTGCCCTGCACATACGCCGTCGGCTGGCCGAGATTCGGGAACACGGTCTGGTCATCGCCGAACACCAGCAGATGACCTTTCTGGCTGTGCTGGAAGTGGTAGTGAATGCCTTCTTCTTCGCACAGGCGCTGGACGAAATGCAGGTCGGTTTCGTCGTACTGCACGCAGTAGTCGCGATCCGGGCACGGCTGGCTGAGCTGGAAGCTGTAGGCGTTGCCCTTGATGCCGTGCTCGTCGAGGATCAGCGCGATGATTTTCGGCGCCGACATCTGCTGGTAGATGCGCTGGTTGGTGCGGTGATGCAGGTATTGCAGCTGCGGCACCAGCGAGACTTTGTAGCGGGTCAGGCGCTTGCCGGCATCACCTTGGGCGACGCGGTAGATCTGGCCGTGGATACCGGAGCCTTGTGGATCGAGGGCGAGGAACGCCTGTTTGTGCAGGAGTTTTTCCAGGTCCAGATCCGGGTTTTCGCTGACCAGTTCCAGGTCGAAACGAAACGGCTGGCTGATGCCTTCGGTGCCGGTGAACGACAGGACTTGCAGGTCGCCCACGTAGTCTTCAACGGTCAGGCTGAAGTGCGTTTCGTTGGCTGGACTGAACATTTGACGCTCCTTGAGGTGAAACTGAATCTCCTGAAAGTTCTAACCTCGGCGAAAGCCTGATCCAGAACCGAGTCGGATCATAAAGGCTTAAAGTTGCGCAAAAAGTTGCGCACATGCCCTGAAAGCCGCGGTTCATAAGGCCTGTTCGAAGTTGCTACGAGATGTTTCTTGGCAAAGTGATATCACTTTGGCTGATATTTCCACGTGATTGTCGATACCGTCAGGCGATACAGTGGAGCGCAGACAGCAACCTGAACGCAGGAAACGAGATGGCAACGTTTTACGATGCGCGCGGCAATATCTACGGCGTGGTTTCACCCCTACAGGTACGTGAGGCGGGCATCGACCTGCCGGCCAACGCACAAGAGGCGGCGTCATCCAGAGCCATCTGGAGCGAGCAGACCATCGCGACATTCTGCCAATGGCCTGATTCAATCCGGCCCGCCGGAGCCAGGCATCATCGCAGCGATGGCTTGCTGATCGGCCCTTTTCAGTCCTTGGCACCCTTTGATCTGCTGATCGTCAACACCGACGGCACGCTGGCTGAACGCAGCGGCAACGGTCTGACGATTTTTTCTCAGGCACTGCTTGAGCAGGGGCTGATGCCAGAGCAGGGCGCATCGTTGCAGGTGCATCACGACAAACAGGATGCGCAGTCGCCCGTGCCGATCTCGGTCAAGCCGGCTGAGGTCGCGGGCGTGCAGGGCTTCTGGCTGGATCTCGGGCAACCCGGATTCGGCCCGGCAGCCGTCAGTGCGCTCGGCGTTGAACCGGTGCCGTTCAATGGTGTGGAAATCAGCCGTGTTCGACCGTTGGCGCAACTCGATCCCGGCTGGGCACACAGTCAGTTCGTGAGAATCGGCAATCCGCACTGCGTGACGCTGCTGGAGGACGAGGCGGCATTGCCGAGCAACGAACAGATGCTTGAGTCGCCGCTGGCGGACAGTCTGACCGCCATCGCCTTCGCCGTGCCCACCGGCGCCGGCCAGCCGTGCCCGGCCGGGGTAAACCTGCAATGGGCGATACGTGCTGGCGATCAACGCATTGTGGCGCGGGTATTCGAACGGGGCGAAGGCCCGACCGCCTCATCCGGCACCAGCGCCAGTGCAGTGGCAAGCGCGGCGTGGCGGGTGGGCTGGGTGTCTGCGGGAGAAGTGCAGGTGGTGATGCCCGGCGGAACCGCGCCGATCCTGCTGGAGGAGCGCGACGGAGAACTGCTGCGAGTGCGCCTGTTCGGCACGGCGCACACGACAGAAAAGTGAAGTCCCTTTCATGATCGTCCCCCCGGGAACGATGGATCCCTTGGGCTTTACTGTGAGCCGGTTCGAGGCGGTTGTCGCCTGTCAGATCTGACAGGCTGGCTCTTTCGATTCGCGATAAAACCGGCGCGAGCAATAACCGCCACTCAACCCTCCACGAACTCCACCACCGGCATCTGCCGCTTCATCAGCACCTCGCCATTGCGGATCGAGTACAGCGGCAGGCCCTGGCTGCGGATCACTTCGTAGTCGCTGTCCGCCGACAGGATCAGCAGGTTGGCCGGGCGGCCCTGTTCCAGACCGTAGCGTTCGCCAAGGTGCATGGCCTTGGCGCTGTTGTCGGTGACCAGATCCAGCGCGCTCTGCAGGTTGCGATAACCGAGCATGTGGCAGATGTGCAGGCCGGCTTCGAGTACCCGCAGGATGTTGCCGTTGCCCAGCGGATACCACGGATCGACGATCGAATCCTGACCGAAACAGACGTTCATCCCGGCTTCGAGCAGCTCGTTGACGCGGGTCACGCCCCGGCGTTTCGGGAAGTTGTCGAAGCGCCCTTGCAGGTGAATGCTTTCGGTCGGGCAGGAGACAAAACTGATCCCCGAATGCCCGAGCAGGCGGAACAGTTTGGCGCAGTAGGCGTTGTCGTAGGAGCCCATCGCCGTGGTGTGGCTGGCGGTCACGAGGGCGCCCATGTCGCGGCTGCGGGCCTCTTCGGCCAGCACTTCGAGGAAGCGCGAATGCGGATCGTCGGTTTCGTCGCAGTGCACATCCACCAGACAACCGGTGCGCTCGGCCAGGTCCATCAGGAATTTCACCGAGCTGACACCTTGGTCGCGGGTGTACTCGAAATGCGGGATCCCGCCGACCACGTCAGCGCCCATACGGATCGCTTCTTCCATCAGCTCGCGCCCATTGCGGAACGATTCGATGCCTTCCTGGGGGAACGCGACGATCTGCAGGTCGATCAGGTGACGGCTTTCCTCGCGCACTTCGAGCATCGCCTTGAGCGCGGTGAGTTGCGGGTCGGTGACGTCGACGTGGGTGCGCACGTGCTGAATGCCGTGGGCGGCGAGGGTCTGAATGGTTTTCTTCGCCCGGGTCTTGGTGTCTTCCTGGGTGATGGTGACCTTGCGCTCGCCCCAGCACTCGATGCCTTCGAACAGCGTACCGCTCATGTTCCAGCGCGGCTCGCCGGCGGTCAGGGTGGCGTCGAGGTGAATGTGCGGCTCGACGAAGGGCGGCACCACCAGGTTGCCGCCGGCGTCGAGGTCGTCGGGGCCCAGGGTCGGCGCTTCGGTCTGGCGCGCGATGCTGCGGATCAGGCCGTCTTCGAGGTGCAATTCGTGCAGACCTTCCTGGTTGCGCAGTCGGGCGTTGATGATGTGCATCGGGCGAATCCTTTTATAGATCTTGTAGAGGGGCGGCCGCGTTGCGGGCGCCGAGCAGGCCGGTCACTGCGATATACGTTAACGCGGCAACGGCGATGCCGACCAGCGGCGCGACCCACGGCGAGCCGAACGCCGCGACGGTACCGGCCGCGTAAGCCGCGAGCCCCGGCCAGTTGAACGCCGGTAACCGTGCGTCGGCCAGACGCGGATAACGCCCGCGCCAGCGGTAGAAAAAGTCCGCCATGATCACGCCGCCAATCGGCGGGATCACCGTGCCGAGCAGGATCAGATAAGGCACCAGCATGTCGTACATGCCCAGCAACGCGAGCGCGGTGCCGATCACGGCGCCGGCCAGGGTCACGGTCTTGCGGCGACCGGTGCGCAGCAGGTTGCAGCCGGCGACGGCGAAGTTGTAGATGGTGTTGTCCTGGGTACTCCAGATGTTCAGCAACAGCATCGCCATCGCCGCCATGGCGAAGCCCTGCAACAGCAGCACTTCGACCACGTCGGGCTGTTGATAGACGATCGCACCATAGGCACCGATCAGCACCATCAGGCCGTTGCCGATGAAAAAACCGATCAGACTGGCCAGCACCGCGACCCGTGCCGAACGGGAAAAACGCGTCCAGTTGGTGGCCTGGGTCGCGCCGCTGACGAAGGTACCGAATACCAGCGTGATGGCGGTCGACCAGTCCAGCGAACCGCTGGGCACGACGCTGAGCAAACCGTCGAGGCCGCCGACTTTCACGGTCGCGACCCACATCGACAGCATCAGCAGCAACATCATCGCCGGCACCGCGATGTACGACAGAATCTCCAGCCCGCGATAACCGACATACGCCGTGGCGCAGAACACCAGGCCGAACAGCACCATCAGCCCCAGCACCGTGGCTTCGTTCAAATCGAAATACTTGCCGAGCACCACCGCCGCCGTCGCGGTGCCCCAGGCGTACCAGCCGATCTGGGTGAACCCGAGGATCAGGTCGCTGAGCTTGCTGCCGACTTCGCCAAAACAGAAGCGCCCCATCAGCACCGAATTCAGCCCGCTTTTGAAGGCGATGTAACCCAGGCCTGCGGCGTACACGCCGAGCAGCAGGTTGCCGATGATGATGACGGCGAGCATTTCGCCGAAGTTGAACGCCACGCCGAGCTTGCCGCCGGCAAACATGGTTGCGGTGAAGAAGGTGAAGCCCAGCAGCACCATCGCCGTGGAGGCCAGGCCTTTGCGCGCGTGCATCGGCACTTCACTGAGGGGGTAATCGTTGCCGGGATCGTTTTGCGTCATGGGGCGTTCCTTGCTGGAAAGGGGAGGACGCGAAGTGGTTGCAGCGGTCGTGCCAAACGCAATGTTGCGGGTATTTATAGACGAGGTACGGATGATCGGCGCGAAAGCAGTGCATCGGGCGCCGCACCGAACCATGTGGGAGCAGCTGTTCCCACAGGGTCACGGGATTGGATCAGAGGAACCGCAGCAGCGCGGCGACTATGGCTTCAGGCGCATCTTCCTGCACCAGATGCCCGGCATTCGGGACCGGATGAAACTGCGATCCCGGAATCATCTTGTGCAACTCACGCCCGCGTTCGATGGGGATCCACTGATCCTCTTCGCCCCAGAGAATCTGCACCGGGCAACGGATCGTCGGGTAAAGCGGCTGCGCCTCCAGCGTGTAGCGCTGATCCATCTGCGCGATCTGCCGGTAGAACGCCGCTTGCCCCGGATCGCCCAGCCACGGCTGGACGTAGGGCGCCAGTTCATCGTCGGGAATATCCCGCTGGATCGCCCCGCGAATATAGGTCGGCACAATGGCGCGCTGGATGTAATCCGGCAGGCCGCCGAACGCCGCTTCATGCTGGCGCACGTGCTGCACGAACGGCGAACCCCAGGGTGTCAGCGCGACTGGGTCGATCAGGGTCAGGCTGCGGTAATCCTTGCCGTTGAGCAGGTGCGCGCGCAGCACGGTGGCGCCGCCGAAGTCGTGGGCGACCACGTCCGGGCGTTGCAGATTCCAGTGATCGAGCAACTGCGCAAGCAATTCGTTCTGCACGCCGAGGGAGACATCGGCGTCCGGTTGCTCGGATTGGCCGTAGCCCAGCAGATCGAAGTAATGCACCCGATGCGTGGCGAAAAAGTGCGGCGCGATGCGGTGCCACACGTAAGACGAGAAGGGCGTGCCGTGCACGAACACCAGCGGCGGGCCGTCGCCGCGCACCCCGTGGCGAATCTGTCGCCCGTTGAAATCAAAGATCTGATCCAGCAGCCAGTCCCTCATGGGCCTGTCCTCTTGGCGGGTTCGAGCCAAAAAGCATAGGCGTAAAAAAACCACCGGTCTCGGTGGTTTTTTTGTGTCGCGGGAATTACTCGCCGCGATAGATGCAACCGCTGGTGCAGGTCTCGTGGATGCGGATCGCACTGAGTTCCGGCAGCAGGGGCTTCAATTCATTCCAGATGAATTTGGCCAGCACTTCGCTGGTCGGGTTCTCGAGGCCCGGAATGTCGTTGAGGTAGTTGTGGTCCAGACGCTCGTACAACGGCTTGAAAATCGCTTTGATCTCGGAGAAATCACGGATCCAGCCGGTGTGCGGATCGAGGTCGCCGCTCAGGTGAATCGCCACTTTGAACGAGTGACCGTGCAGGCGTCCGCACTTGTGGCCGTCCGGTACGTGGGGCAGGCGGTGGGCGGATTCGAACGTAAATTCCTTGAAGATTTCCACAGTGATTTCAGCTCTGTTCAGATGGCGTTCGCCGCAGCGAATTCGGGCAGGCGGCGAGTTTATCAGCTTGTTCCCGGCTGTGCTGACTAAAGGGTCAGCAAGCGCTCGGCGAGGCGACCATTGGCAGTCAGTTCAAGGAACTCATCACCCAATCGGCGACTTTCGTCCATCGCCGCGCGCCAGTATTTCTGCCGGCTCGGCGCATCGCCCATGAAGCGTTTGAAGTCGTTACGGTCGGGGAGTTTGCCGTAGGGCAGGCGCGCCAGGTATTCCTTCGATGGCGCCAGCAACAGCACGTCCTGCAAACGCTCGACCGAAGCTTTGCGCCACGGCAGGGTCTTGTCGAACCAGCCCGGAATCACCCGGTCGGTGAAGTGCGGATACAGCACGATGCCGTCGCCGCTGTAGGGCAGGTCGAGGTGATAGTCCAGCAGACCGCCGTCGCGGAACGTGCCGGCACCGGCGCCCGGCAGGTCGCGCACGCCTTCCATGACCATCGGGATCGAACCGGACGCCAGCAGCGCCTGACGCAGGTTGCCGGCATCGAGGGCGACGAAACGTGACGGGAAGTCATTCAGCGCATGCACCGGCGGCGCCTGGCGCGGGTCGTGGATGATCAGCCGTTCGAAGTGCCGCGACAGCCGCGCACGACCCCGCAGGTTGTCGGCGATCACCGAGCCCAGCGCCAGCCCGAGCCGGCCGCGATGGTCGTCCGCCAGCCCGCCGTGGCTTTTGACCACCATGATGTTCAAGCGGTAATGGGCGTTGGTCAGAAGGCTGGTGTCGCGGCCGTCGAGCAGGTCATCGAGCATTCGCTGCGAACTGCGGCTGACGTCGCCGATGGTCACGCCTTTGTTGAAGTTCTGCTCGGTGTACAGATGACCGAGGCGGCGGATGCCTTCGGCGGCGTCCGGCAGACAAGCGCTGGCGAAGCGCCAGGAACCCACCGACGCACCGATCAGCGAACGCTCGCGCGGCGCCGCCGGCAGCCACTCGCCGAACAACGCCAGATCCAGCCCTTGAATCCCCAGCGCCTTTGGCCCGCCGGCAGCACCGGGCAGGGTGCCGACGTCGGCGGCGCTCAGGCCTTGGGCACGAATACGCGCCATGGCCCTGGGGCCGGCCTTGAGGGTGAGGGCAGGGAACTTGATGTGAATGGCGGTCATACCGGTCTCGATCGTTAGCAAGCGAAAGATTATAAGCACATGTTGCCGTGGCTGCAGGAGCAGGCCCAATGATGGCCATTCAGTTTCAGTTAAGTTCGCACCGTTAAGGTGCCGACCGTAGCGACACATAAAAATACGGAGACACCATGAAAACCCTGACTGCCCTGACCCTCGCCTCGATCATCGGCCTCGCCGCCAGCACCGTTCACGCCCGCGATCTCGGCCCGGATGAAGCCCTGCGCCTGCGCGACGCTGGTACTATCGTCTCCTTCGAGAAGCTCAACGCCACCGCGCTGGCCAAACACCCGGGTTCGACGATCACCGACACCGAGCTGGAAGAACAGTACGGCAAGTACATCTACCAGATCGAACTGCGTGATCCGCAGGGGCTGGAATGGGATCTGGAACTGGATGCGGTGAGCGGGCAAGTGCTCAAGGATCATCAGGATACGTAATGAAGGTTAATGTTCGCGCCACCCGCCGTACGGCATTGGCGCTGGTGATGTTTTGCTCGACGGCGATGGCCCGCGACCTGGGGCCCGACGAAGCCCTCAATCTGCGCAAGCAGGGCGTGATCCTGCCGCTGGAGCAAGTGCTGCAGCAGGCGATGGATCGTTATCCCGGCGCGAAACTGCTGGAAGTCGAGCTGGAAGAAAAACACGACGTCTACATTTATGAAGTCGAGTTGCTGACCGTCGAAGGTGTGGCCCGCGAGCTGCACCTGAAGGCCGACACCGGTGAACTCGTGAAAGACAAGGAAGATTGACCGATGCGCTTGCTTCTGGTGGAAGACCACGTACCGCTGGCTGACGAACTGCTCGCCGGCCTGCAACGTCAGGGCTACGCGGTGGACTGGCTGGCGGACGGGCGCGATGCGGTCTATCAGGGCAGCAGCGAGCCCTACGACCTGATCGTCCTCGACCTCGGTCTGCCCGGCGTGCCGGGGCTTGAGGTGCTGGCGCAATGGCGCGCCGGCGGTCTGACGATTCCGGTGCTGATCCTTACCGCCCGTGATTCCTGGGCCGAGCGCATCGAAGGCCTGAAGGCCGGTGCCGACGATTACCTGACCAAACCTTTCCACCCGGAAGAACTGTATTTGCGCATCCAGTCGCTGCTGCGCCGTTCCAAGGGCCAGGCCAACCAGCCGACGCTCAAGGCCGCCGGTCTGCACCTGGACGAGGGCCGTCAGTGTGTCGTGCGCGACGGTGCCGACATTCAGCTGACCGCCGCCGAATTCCGTCTGTTGCGCTACTTCATGCTGCACCCGGAGCAGATCCTCTCCAAGAGCCACCTCGCTGAACACCTCTATGACGGCGAGACCGAGCGCGATTCCAACGTGCTTGAAGTTCACGTCAATCACCTGCGGCGCAAGCTCGGCAAAAGTGTGATCGAAACCCGCCGCGGTCAGGGTTATCTGTTTGGCGGACAGGCTTCGTGAGATCGATCCAGCGCCGCTTGAGCCTGGGGTTGATCAGTGTGCTGGTGGTCGTCGGCGTGCTGCTGGCGCAAACCAGTCTGTGGTTGTTCGAAGTCGGATTGCAGCGCTATCTCGAAGCCGGCTTGCGTAACGACAGCGAGAGCCTGCTGGTGGCGCTGGTTCGCGGCCCGCAAGGCTTGCAGCTGGATGAGCGGCACTTGTCGCCGGCCTACCAGCGACCGTTTTCCGGGCATTACTTCCGCATCGATTTCGCCGACAGCCATTGGCGCTCCCGCTCGTTGTGGGATCAGGATCTGCCGCTGCTCGAACGCTCCGGCCTGCACAGCAACCTGCAACTGGGGCCGGACGGCCAGCAATTGCTGGTGCTGCGTTCGGACTATCGACGGCTCGGCCAGTCGATTTCCATCAGCGTGGCCCAGGATTACACGCCGGTGCGCGAGAGCTTCCAGCGCATGCGCCAGATCGGTCTCGGCCTCGGGCTGGCCGGGTTGCTGCTGATTCTGTTGCTGCAACGCCTGACCGTGCGCCGCGCGTTGCGTCCGCTGGAAAAGGCTCGTGAACAGATCGCCCAGTTGCAGCAGGGCCAGCGTTCACAACTCGATGAACAAGTACCGGCGGAACTGGAGCCGCTGGTGGCGCAGATCAACCATTTGCTGGCGCACACCGAAGACAGCCTCAAGCGCTCGCGCAATGCCCTGGGCAATCTCGGGCACGCGCTGAAAACCCCGTTGGCGGTGCTGCTCAGTCTGGCGTCGAGTGAAAGGCTCGACGCGCATCCGGAACTGCGCAAGATTCTCAAGGAACAACTGGAGCAGGTTCAGCAACGGCTGAACCGCGAGCTCAACCGTGCGCGGCTCTCTGGCGATGCGTTGCCGGGAGCGCTGTTCGATTGCGACGCCGAGCTACCGGGGCTGCTGTCGACGTTGAATATGATCCATGGCGAGCACCTGGAGCTGAGTTATGTGGCCCCGCGGGGCCTGCAATTGCCGTGGGATCGTGAGGATCTGCTGGAACTGCTCGGCAACCTGCTGGACAACGCCTGCAAGTGGGCGGATGCCGAGGTGCGGCTGAGCGTGGTCGAGACGGCTGAAGGTTTTGTGCTGAGCGTGGAGGATGACGGGCCGGGGATTCCCGAGGCGCAGCGGGCTCAGGTGTTCAGCCGTGGGACGCGGCTGGATGAGCAGACCCATGGGCATGGGTTGGGGCTGGGGATTGTGCGGGATATTGTCGAGACGTGGGGTGGGGTTTTGGTGTTGGGCGAAAGCGAGTGGGGTGGGTTGAAGGTGGAGATTCAGTTGCCTCGGCGGTAGCCTTCAAGAGCCCCCCTCACCCTAACCCTCTCCCGGAGGGAGAGGGGACTGACCGAGTTGGTTTTCCGAGCTACAC
>NZ_JBWKYU010000032.1:0-56715 GCF_059423925.1 Pseudomonas sp. GW458-11-26-14-LB4 | reverse complement strand
TTCCAGCTCGCGGAAGGCAAGAGCGACCAACCTCTGCTGGTCAGCGGCCATTTCCTCGCGCTGAAAGAACACCCGAAAGCCAAGTGGAACGACCTGTGGCTGCTCACCGAAGTCCACCACGAAGGCAAGCAGCCGCAGGTGCTGGAAGAGTCGGTGACCAGCGACACCACCGCGCTCAAAGACGATTTCCACCAGGGCTACCGCAACCGCTTCCAGGCCACCCCGTGGGACGTGCCGAACCGCCCGCCCCTGCGCCACCCGAAACCGCGCATCCTCGGCAGCCAGAGCGCCGTGGTCACCGGCCCTAAAGGCGAAGAAATCCACTGCGACGAATACGGCCGCGTCAAAGTCCAGTTCCACTGGGATCGTGAAGGTCAGGCCGACGACAAAACCAGCTGCTGGCTGCGCGTGTCTTCCGCCTGGGCCGGCGCCCAGTACGGCGGCATCGCCATCCCGCGCATCGGCATGGAAGTGCTGGTGACCTTCCTCGAAGGCGACCCCGACCAGCCGCTGATCAGCGGCTGCCTGTACCACAAGGAAAACACCGTCCCTTACGCCCGGCCGGCGAACAAGACCCGCACCACCTTCAAGACCCTGAGCTCGATGGGCGGCGGCGGCTTCAACGAACTGCGCATCGAAGACAAGAAAGGCCAGGAACAGATCTTCCTCCACGCCCAGCGCGACTGGGACGAAAACATCGAACACGACCAGAAAATCCGCGTCGGCCACGAACGCCACGACGTCGTGGAAAAGAACAGCTACACGGAATTCAAGGCCGAAGAACACCACACGGTTTATGAAGACCGCAAAGTCGAAGCACGGGCCAACGATCACCTGACCGTGGGCGTGAACCAGCACATCAAGATCGGCACCGGGCAGTTCATCGACGCGGGGCAGGAAATTCACCTGAGCAGTGGCATGAAGGTGGTGCTGGAGGCTGGGGCCGAACTGACGCTGGTCGGCGGTGGCAGCTTCATCAAGATCGATGGCGGCGGCGTGACCATGAGCGGGCCGGCGATCAACATCAACTCCGGCGGAGGACCGGGCAGCGGCACCGGCGCCGCCCCACTGCTGCCGGGCGTGTTGAAGCAGGCGGATGCCGACAAGGCTGGCGCCGTGCTGACCCCGGCGCAGATCAACACCCTCAAGCGTAATGCGCCGTTCTGTGAAGAGTGTGAAAAATGCAAGGCAGGTGCCTGTGCCATCTAATCGACTGACACCCAAGGACTGGCTGGCACAACAGCCGCTGCAAAAAGACGAACGTCTGTATCTGATCGTCAGCGCCGCCAGTGATGCCGAAGCGCTCAAGGCCTTGTATCAGAGCGAACCGTCCGTGCAGGCCATTCCCGTCTGGGGTGGAACACCCTACTCCACCTGGCAACCGGTGATGCCATACGTCGCCGAACTCCAAGCCAGCTCGGCCTTCCTGCCCTGGATCACCGAAACCGACGCCCTCGACTGGGGCTGGCTGGCGGTCTCCCGCTCGGAGCCCAACGAAGTTTTCGAACACCTGCGCAGCTTGACCCAAGTGAAGATGCCGGACGGGACCGAAGTGTTTTTCCGGTTTTGGGATGGGCGGCATATCTATCCGATTCTGGAAGGGTTGGGTGAGACGGCTGGGGAAGTGTTGCCGGTGTTTGAGCGGTATCTGATTAATGGGCGGAGCCTGGAAGTCGGGCCGAGGGTGGTGCCGAAGGCGAAGGATTGGCCGTGGTGGGAGGTGCCTCAAACGCTCTTGGATCTCCTCGCAAAAAAGGATCACACCACCGTCGTTGAGAACCTGATGCAGTGGCTATCAGAGGATTGTCCAGAGCTTTACTTCGAATTCCCTGAAGCCAACCTGCGCAGAAAGGTCGAACGCTTCGTACGCCAAAACCCCAATACAGAAGAGATGGCAGAGCGTCTTGCTGCTGAGCTGACAAAGGAAGTCACGTCATGAATACCCCGATTGGTACATTGGTCCTGCGTGTGCTGGACGCCAAAACACCTGACGTGAGCCTGATTCTCAAAGACTTCAAAAACTGCCTGAGCGATTACAAGGATTGGGCTGACGGTTTCTGGACGGGCTGGGCGCTGGATGTCGACCAGACCTTCAAGGTCGGCAACGAAGTCAGCGTCACGAAACGCAAGACCAAAACCGGCGCCGTGGAAACTTATGCGACCTGCCCACTGGTGGGTGATTTCACGCTGATCCATATGTTTGAGTCAGCGCGATTCGTCCCAATTGGCAATACTCCGGTGAAGCTGGAGCCAGTGACCAAAGGCACCTTCTACGACGACGTTACCGGACCGGTTATCGAAACCATGATCGGCCCAAGCGGCATCAAGGTGGTTGAAGGCTGCAAGAAAGGTCAGACCTACCGCATCACGTTCTTTCCCAATGTCTCGCAGAACGACGTCAAAGCGCTCTATGACTCCTATCAAGGCGTTATCGGCAAGCTTGACAGCTGGCTGCAAAGCGAATGGTCGAGCAAGTTTCAGCCGCAATGGGCCAGCTACTCGGCGGCAGACCGTGCCGGGCGTTCGGTCATTTTGCTTAAACGGGCACTGGATGGTTTTGAGAAAGCGCTGCTTCGTCTGTGGGACGACATCAAAAGCCTGTTCGAGCTGCTCGCCAATCCGCAAAAAAACTACGCAAAACTCAAAAAATATCTCTCGGACATCGAAATCGACAAGCTCTATGCCGCGTCGAAAGAGTCCATCGCTTCAGGATTGCTGATCCTCAGCGACGAGCCGCTGATGTTCATCTATGTCTCGGCGATTGTGGCGTGGGTAGGCATGCTTCCGCCGCAGGTCATCGTCGACGTTATGACGGCGATTGCTTCGGAGTTTCTGATCAACGTACTGGTGGGTATCTGCCTGACGGGTGGTGCCGGCCTGGCTGTAAGAGCAGGGACAAAAGTCCTGTCCACGGTCAAATCGGGTGAAGCGATCAAGTATCTGGATGATCTTGCTTCTACTCTGATGACACTCAGCAACAAGCACGCCCTGCCTGCTCATGCGGAAGTGTCGAAACCAATCATCGCCAGCGCCAAGAATGTGCCGATGAAGCCTGCCAAAACGGCAGCATTGAAGATCGACGAAGCCGCCACTGAAGCGCCCAAGCCTAAACCCCAGCCTCCGCAGGCCGCACCCAAAAGCCAGGTAGCCGAGCAACCAGCCAAAGCCTCGCTGCCCAAGACTTCAGATACACCGAAACAAGAGGTCAAAGATGCCTCTTCATTCCCACGTGACAAGAAACAGAACCAGACCAAGCTTGAACCGAAGGAGAAGGTCGACGACGTTCCCGATCAATCCAAGACCCCCGACGAGAAAAGCGCTACCTGCGCGAAAAAAACCTGTACCAATGGTTGCCCGGTCTCAATGGTCACCGGCGAGGAACTACTGACGCTGACCGATGGTGAACTCGGTGGTCTGTTGCCCTTCGCCTGGACTCGTCTCTATCGCACTAGCGCCGCGGAAATTGACTGCGGTCTTGGATATGGCTGGAGCCATGCCCTCGCCCAACGGGTGGACATCAATGGCGATGAAGTCGTCTGGACCGACCACGAAAACCGTGTCACGACTTTTCCTATGCCGAGCGAGCAGCGTCCGGCAATCACCAACAGCCTTTCGGAAGCCGCGATCTTCATCGGCAACGACCCTTCCGAACTTATCCTCACACAGGCTGGTGAACGCAAGCAGTTCTATCACTTCTGCTTCAACAGCAAAGGCGCGACGCTGATCGCCATCAGCGACAACTACGACAATCGCCTGCACATCACCCGTGACATCCACGGTCGAATCAAGCGCGTGGATAACGGGGCCGGTCGAGCACTTCTGGTTCGGTACGACCGCAAACACATTGTCGCCATCGACTATCAGCAATTCGTTCCGGCAGACAATCTGGAAGATGCATGGAGCACCGTCCAGACGCTGGTCACTTACACGTACGATGCTCAACAACGCCTGATCAAAGCCACGAACGCTGCCGGCGAGTCGGAGCGTTACGCCTACAACGAACAGAACGTCATTCTCGAGCGGCAACTCGCCGGTGGCGCCAGCTTCTACTGGGAATGGGAAAAGGAAGGCAAGTCAGCGCGCTGCATCCATCACTGGGCCAGCTTCTCGCAAATGGACGCGCACTACGCGTGGGATGACAAAGGTAGCGTCACGGTTACCAACGCAGATGGCAGCGAAGAGGTCTACACCCACGATGACAAGGCTCGACTCGTCGCCAAGGTCGATCCGGATGGCGCGGAACACCTCAAGGCTTACGACGATCAAGGTAGGTTGATCGCCGAAAAGGACCCATTGGGGGCGGTCACTGAATACCAATACAACGAGGCCGGTCGACTGGTCGCGATCATCCCGCCGGAAGACATGCCGACCTCCTACGAGTACTACCACGGCTACGTCCGTGTGGTTAATCGTGGCCCGGCCAAATGGATCTACTGGCGTAACGACCAGGGCGATATCACCGAACAAATTGATCCAGATGGAAACTCGACCCACTACAGCTACGATCGCCAGGGACGTTTGCTGGAAATCAGACACCCTGATGGCAGCCGTCATCAACTGGGCTGGAATAACCTTGGCCAGTTGCTGGAGGAGCGCCTGCCCGACGGCGGTCAACGCAAATATCGCTACGACGCGCTCGGTCGGCAGATCACACGTCAGGCTGAGACCGGTGCAATCACCCACTACCAGTGGGATGCTGCAAACCGTCTGGCACAGATCACCCTGCCCGGTGGTGCCACCCGCGCGTTTACCTACAACCCATACGGTCGCGTCACGGCTGAACGCGACGAACTGGGCCGCGTAACCCGTTACGAGTATGCCGATAACCTGCACCTGGTCAGCCGTCGTATCAACCCGGACGGCAGTCAACTGCGTTATCGCTATGACAACGCACGCCTGCTGCTCACCGACATCGAAAACGAACGCGGCGAACACTATCAGCTGAATTACTACTCGAACGGGCTGATCCAGCAGGAAACCGGTTTCGACGGACGCCGCACTGCCTACGAGTACGACCTCAACGGCAAGCTGCTGAAGAAAACCGAATTCGGCGACGACGGCAGCGAACTGGTCACCGAGTACCAGCGCGACGCCGCTGGCCGACTGCTGGTGAAGACCCTGCCCGATGGCGAGGAAATTCACTACAACTACGATGCACTTGGCCGTCTGGTCAACGTGGACGATGGTCATTGGCCGCTAGCTTATGAATATGATGTGCAAGATCGGCTGATCACCGAGCATCAGGGCTGGGGCACCACGCGTTACGAATACGACAGCGTCGGACAGCTCAATCACTGCCGCCTGCCGGATGGCAGCACACTCGATTATCGCCACCAACCTGGCGGGCATCTGAGCAGTATCGACCTCAACGGCACGCGCCTGACTTCCCACCAGTTCAGCGCCGGTCGTGAACAGCAACGTCAGCAAGGTCTGCTGCTCAGCCAATATCAATACGATGAACAAGGTCGCCTGCAAGCGCACAGCGTCAGTCAACGCGACAAAAACCTGTTCCAGCGTCGCTACAACTACGACGCCAACGGTAACCTCGCCGGTATCGACGACAGCCGTAAAGGCAATCGCAGCTACCACTACGATCCGCTGGATCGACTGATTAACGTACGTGGCGCAACACCCGAAAGCTTCGCCCATGACCCGGCGGGTAACCTGCTCGGTCAGACCGACATGCCCGTTGCCAACCTGGCCAACGTCAAAGGCAACCGCCTGCTGATGCAGGGCGACCGCCACTACGACTACGACGCCTACGGCAACCTAATCCGCGAGCGGCGCGGCGCTAACCAGAAACTCGTCACTGAATACCGGTATGACTGCCAACATCGGCTGATCGGCGTAAGCCTGCCGGGAGGCAGTACGGCGTCGTACAAATACGATGCCTTCGGCCGCCGCATCGAAAAGACCGTCGACAGCCATACCACCGAATTCCTGTGGCAAGGCGAACGTCTGATCGCCGAGAGCGCCGACAACCGCTATCGCACCTACATCTACGAACCCGGCAGCTTCCGCCCCTTGGCGATGCTCGACGGCGCGGGTCCACTAAAGGCCACGCCGTTCTACTACCAACTCGACCACCTCGGCACTCCGCAGGAACTCACCGACTACAGCGGCGAGATCATGTGGTCGGCAAAATACCGCGCCTATGGCAACCTTGCGGCACTGGATGTCAGCGAAATCGACAACCCGCTGCGCTTTCAGGGTCAGTACTTCGACGCCGAGACAGGGTTACATTACAACCGGCACCGCTACTACAATCCGAACACAGCGCGTTTTTTGACGCCGGATCCGATCAAGCTTGCGGGTGGGTTGAACAACTACCAATACGTACCGAACCCTACGGGCTGGGTCGATCCACTGGGACTGAGTACGACCTGTCCTGGACCTGATTGCAAGCTACCGACGAACTCAGCCAACGCCACCAAGCCTGACCATTTGCCGATGAGTCAGGAAAAATTCGATGAAATAATTGATATGAATAAGGCTGATCGGCCACCGAATCCTGGTGACTATCTTCCTGAGAACTACATTAAGGCCCATCGAGAGCTCTTCGCAAAAGAGGGAGGATCCTTCGTGGTAATCGAAAGTTGGATCACCGGTTCCAGCTACCCAACCTTTCCTCAACGGAAGTTTGTGGGTCTATCTTCTGAGATGGAAGAAGTCGTTGCCAAATATCGAGCTGCAGGTAACGACTGGCGAGTTCTGAATAAAGAGCTGAACCTTGGTGCAAAGACTCTCGAAGGTGAAGGCATCTATATTGTTAAAATAAAGCCGGATGACCCTCGTTTTAAATATGAGATGCCTAATGGTAAGGAAAATGGCGCCTACCCTAACGAATGGGTTCCTGGTGGTGCAACGAAAAGCGGTACAAAAGAAGCCGCTCTGATCGGCTCTGAGAATGTCACCCACAACAGCGACATTGGAACGCTGTTGAAAAATTTCGACGATTGGGAAAAGCTTCAATGAAAACTACATTTGAAACTGCCTTAGACCAGCATGAAATTTCTGAATTCTTCAAAGGAGAAGGAATTTATTTTGCTAGAGGCTCCGATTGGGGTGACCACCTGTATGTCAGCAACTGGCAGGAAATGTGCAGCGTATTGAAAACTCAAAAAGCCGCGCAGAGTCTTTTGACAAAAATATTTGAAGATTATGCTAAATACTTGAAAGAAAACTACGAAGATGCGGCGGGCTTGCTTTCGAACATTACCGCATACTACGTTCTGAAGAATAAATTACACATTCTATCAATGGATGATTACGACCTTATTGCTAGCCTTGACGACAAGACAAAAAATAATATTGGCAAACTCTTCCGATACTTGAGAAAAGTGTATGACAAAAAAAACGAAAACTCATCCAAGTACTCTTTTGAGCAAGAAATCCAAAGACTGAAAAACAATGGCTGCAACACAGACATTGAGAATCTTTAGTCGATTCCCGGATCTAGATTTAGTAGCGAAAAAATCCAAAGGGGACAAATCCAAATGAGACAGATTTATTTTCTTCAGCGAAAAATAAATCTGTCCCCTTTTCAAATTGAAAATACGAGAACAGGCAAGGTTCCTGGTGCAAAAGACCACTATTATTTCAAGGAAAAAAAATGAATTCCTGGAACGAATTAGACGGAAGCAATTTTTTTAACAAGGTATTCACCTCACCCATCCCAATCGGGGAGATAGAACTGTTCTCCATAAATATTGACAACAGTAGACCAGTTATAATAATGGAGTTTGATATTCCAGATTACCCAGATGCACCGCCAGCCAAATGGAAGCAATCTGGATTTAACACCTGCCGCATAGGTTTAAATTGCAGCAACATCGAAGACCTTTTAATAAAAAATATTCCCACCCATGAAAAAATGACAATCAAAATCACATCCAACGAACAAAAATTCAGAGTAATTGCATCCAGTGAAAATTCATTAATTGAATTCACTACTAAACATCCGCTACTTTGCGGCCCATCCGCTTACTTGAACGCCCCAGAATAACCAAAAAACCAAAGGGGACGAATAAATATCAAAACGGGGGCAGATTTATTTTCTTTTAAAAATGAATCCGCGCCCTTCCCAGTTAACTTGAATAACAAAAATGAGCTTCCAGAAGACAATCCTTAGAAAAACATGGTGGGGGTTTGGACCAAAGAAGGGGACAGATTTATTTTTCTTCGGACAAAATACGTCCGCCCTCCTTTCAATATGTAACACACGGATTTCCGGCATCTCCAGATCAAGTTCAAAAACAAATGAAAAATACCAAACAATATGAGAAGAAAACTTAAATACGAACTCCAACCCCTACGAGTACCCAGCGGATGGACAATCACAATCAACAACCTTTACGAGGTTGATCTCACCCCCGAAACTGCAGATTGGTTTAGTAGCTCAGTTTTACTAGGTGGTGCACGACAAACTACGGGACACTGCTTTGACTCCAGAGTTGAACCAGAAGGAGATCCATCGGGGGAGTTTGTAGTTGATTTCCTGACAATCAAGTATGACAACAAAGGAAAACCTCTAAAAAACTCTGAAATATTCCTAGGGGAATTCAGAACAAAGGACAAGATGGAATACATTAAGAAAATCGAAGACTTTATGCTTGAAGCATAAATTAAAGGAGACCGGTTTATTTTTCGCTGAAAAAAAATAGAAAATCAACCTGCCCCCTATTCAGCCCCATATGTCGCCTACTATTAAAATTGAGTAACAATCATGAATAGCAAGGCCTTCGATGAATACAACTACCGGCTGGGACAAAGCGAGGATTCTAACTGGAATGAATACATTACAGAGCAGGTAGCCAAAGGAGTTCTAGGAAAATTCAGCGCTGAAGACTGGAACCGACTTAATGACACGATCCTATCAAGGAAAGAGTATTGGCAGGAGCGAAGTGCTGCGGCTCTTGGAGAGAATCGCTCCACTCAGGCAATTGAAATTCTAAAGAAACTTTTGGACTCTCCATTTACCGAAGTATTAATAGCCTCTGCCTCAGAACTGGATTGGAGCGAAGTCCCGATCGAGAATAAATACGCAAAAAAAATACAAGCTATTATTAACTCCCTAACCCACGAAGAACTTGAATCCTACCCCGAACTTGAAAACCTTCTAAAAAAATCCAGCAGCGCGCAACTTTAAATAGAACCAAATTGAAGAGGGCAGATTTATTATTCGTTAAAGAAAATAAATCTGCCCCCGTCCCTTTTCCGCATTTCAAAACCAACAGGCAAAATGAAAATTTCTCTCAACATTGAACACCTGAAAAACTACAACTTCCCTAGTACATTTATAGAATTCGCGACTACGGAACCTGAACCGGACATTGAACCTTGGTGGTTACTAATATATCAAGAGGGAAAAATAAATTACTGGCACAACACGCTAAAAAATCTGTATCCCAACCGCACGTTAGTTCCTTTCGCAAAGTTCAACGCCAATGATGATATTGCTTGCTTTGACGGTGATGATTTATCCGGCAATCCAAAAGTGCTAATAATACATGCATATGCTTCAGAGGGGTGGGAGCTTCACGGAGAACATCCTGACTTTAGCGCGTGGCTAAAAATAGCCATTGAGACCCATGCGGAATGGAATAAAGAAGATTAAAAACATCCACCTCCAACATCTTATAGGTGTATTCAGTTCTCGCTGGAGAGCGCAATGATTTTCTCAATTGATATCACAGAGTGCTTTGGCGTAATCGACTCCGATAACGCAGGCGGGATTATAAGCTGTATCAGCATCCCACCCATCGAGAACCCTCAGGAAAAATTTCGCCTTAAGCTATCAAATTTTGTACTTAACCTGATCGACGAGCCCTTAATCGATTCGATCAACAGGCAGAACTCAACGTTTTTGGAGAACATGACCGAACACGGCTTCCTTATAATAAGACAAGCCTGTATTTCCTTTGAGTCAATAAAAGGCTACGAAAAACTACTGCGACTATCAAATCAAGATCACGGGTATTTAACCCACGAGCGCTACGGCAAAAAATTAAATACCGGAGACAAGATTTACGACATCAGCGGAAGAATTTTTTCGACCCCGGAGCTCTTGATTAACTTCGCATTCATTTCACCCAATACTATAACACTTGAATTTAACTCATCAGACTACACATACATAGAAAGCTACCCGGAGTTTCAAAAGGCTTTAGAAAAACTAAATTCAATAGAAAAATCTACTCAACCACCTCTCACAGGCATATTCGACTCCACATATAGCAACACTCACACCACTAGCAACTTTGACGCTGGCTATCGAATTTACAATCAATAATTAAAACACTCCACAAAGGGAACAGACTCACTTCTATTTATGCTTCAAAAAAAAAAAAAAAAAAAAAAAAAAAAAAAAAACAACAGGAATATCTCGATGAGTTACTTGGAAAAAGAAATCACATCAGCACTTGAAACAAACAATCTAAAAAACCAGCAAATCAAAGACATTGAATTAGAAAAAATAATCTCAGACATAAAAACCTGCTTCTTTTACTCCAACACAAAAACCCTTGACCCCTTCAATCTAAAATCCGTAACAAAACAACACGACCCAAACTTTTGGAAAAAAGTCGATCTCCTATACCCTTCTGAGAAACCAAAATTAATCGTCCTCGACAACCAAATCCATGCCTGGACGCTTCAGTCATCATCCGATTTGAAAATATTGCTTTCAGAAACGACTGGCTTTCCATTCTGGATAACTAATATAGCCCTTAGCTTCTTAACTTATGTAGACGACCACGATTGCGTACATACAGCATCCCCTTCGTTTCCTCCCGCGATTAAAAAATCATGATCTTCAAATCAGAGAACAATATCATTGACCCAACCTCTGTAACCTACCGCAGCCTTGGCTTCGGTGAACCGCTCTCCAAAAATACCAAAAAATATACTTTATCAATAAAAACTCACGAACTGCCCGAGCAATTCCACGAGCTGACAAATGCATTCATCGCCGAATGCATACAAGACGATAACAAACAAGGCTACGCCGACATCCCCGCATTACGAGATTGCAATTACCCGCCACTTTCAACCCTGATAAGAAACCGCCCAGACGTAGCAGCAACCCTCATCAAAGACTATTTATTCTTTGAGCTGTTCTATTTGCTATTCCCATCAAAGGGAAAGCTAGAACTGGTAATAAACTCGATTTCCGGAGTTTATTATCTGGACGATACGTTTCACCTATGCGGCGAAACGTATCCCTACCTAAACCCGTAATTGCGTTATTTCCGTCACAGACTCAAAACCCTAAGGCAAAAACACAACCTACTGCTGCCTTTCAATGACTTGTTCCCCGACCTCATACTTAACCACCACCCGATTCCCATACAACCGCTCCCTCTCCACCAACGCCCCCACCTGCCCCTTCTCCCTCACCTCCCGCCAAATCTCATTCTCCCGATACACCCGCGCCCCCTCCCGCACAAACCGATGCCCCACTTCAAACACGTGATACCGATAAGCCCGCTCCCGATCACACAACAATTCCCCCTCCAACTGCGTCTCCCCGACCTTCAACTTCAGCTGAAAGCTGCGATCCGTCGGGTTGTGCAGTACCAGGTCGATGTAGTTGTAGAAGATCGCCGCGCCGGAGCCGAATGGCAGGACGCGGCCGTCGTCCGGGAAGGGGTCGAAGCTGTGGTTGGCGCGTTCGATGACGACCAGGGGTGAGTGAATGGCCATCCAGTGGATGAGGTTGCTGAGTTGGCAGATGCCGCCGCCGATGCCGGTGCGGGCTTCGCCGAATGAGAGTTCCATGCCTTCGACGTAGCCGCGTTGGCGGGTCGGGCGGCCGACGAGGCGGCAGAAGGAGAAATATTCGCCGGGGGCGATGGTGACGCCGTCGATGGCGGCGACGGCGAGTTTGAGGTTGATGACTTTGTTGTGTTGCAGCGCAAGGTCGGAGTCGCCGAGTTTGCGGATCAGTTTTGAGGTGTGTTTGAGGTAGCGGTAAGGCAGGCGCTCGGACGTCGTGGCAGGCCGTGCGTAGCGTTTGCTCGAGCAGTGCCAGGCGATGTGGCGGAACAGTCTTTTTTGCCACACGCGCAGCCAGTAAAGGGCCGGGTGGTAGAGGGAAAGTGGTTTCATCCGTGGCGAACGGCGCGGGCCGTTGTCTTCCTTGAACTTGAAAGGGCGGCGCATCTTACCGTGCAACCGCGCTTGGCCGCCAAGCGCCTCGCCGCTGTCGCAAGCCGTAACAAGTCGCCCCGCCCGGGCGCTCGGAAATTAAGCTTCAACTAAGGTTGCGTCCCTACCATCCGGGCCACAAAGCAGCGGTTCTGTGTGCTGATTGCCGTCAGCAGAACCCTTCAACTTGAAGTGAGCCCGGACCATGAGTGCGATCAATTCCACCTCTAAACAACTGCCCGCCTTCAGTCTTGTATTGGTCAATTACAAGACGCCGGAAATAACCCGGATGTGCCTGGAGTTTCTCCAGCAGTACGTCAAGGAGAATCAAATTCCGGTGTGGGTGGTGGACAACGATTCCGCCGATGAAAGCCTGATTTACTTGCGGTCTCTGGACTGGATCAACTTGATCGAGCGCCCTTCTCCCGGCAAGGAAGCGGGGCATATTGCTCATGGCAAGGCACTTGATCTGGCACTTGCGAAAGTTGAAACCGATTACCTGTTTTTGCTGCACACCGACACTTTCGTTTTTGACAGTACTGTCTTTTCGAAGATGATGAATGAGTGCATGCAATCTTTGGATACAGCGGCGGTCGGTTGCGTCGAACAATTGGATCGCGGCGTCCTTAGAGACAGCTGGCGTTTGTCTTCGCGTTATTTCAAACACTATTTCCGCCGAGCAAAACAGCACTTGGGGTTGCCCTCCCGAGATCCAAAACCCTACCGGGAAACTCACCTGAAAAGCTTCTGCACCTTGTGGAATGCACGGCTGATCAAGGCTCACGGGCTGCATTTTTCGATGGACGACCGGGTCCCGGGATACACGCTGCAGGATCGTTTAAGCAACCTTGGCTACGGCATCAAATGCCTCTCGCCGCGGACGATCTTCCGCTACCTCGATCACATTCAGGCCGGCACCGTGGCCGCGATCGGTGGATACGGCAAACAGCACCGCCGCACCACCATGTATCAGGAAACGCTCAAGCGCCTTCAGTTACAACAGCGCATGCGACCCGCCAAATCGTAAGACAATAAAAAAGGGCGACTTCAAAGTCGCCCTTTCTGCATCTGAATTCTTTGGCTTCCACTCCGAGGAGGTGTTCGCCCAGTGTAATGGCCTGGCAATCCATGCACCGGTAAAGAGCCCTGACACTGGGCGAACGGGAGGGATTTTAATGGAAGTTGGCGGATATGTCGTGCTAATTGAAGATGAAATTTATGTACTGAAAAGTTAAAGGACATTGCTTACCGATTTTTCCCGACAAACTTTCTGACATCACCACCTCGAATACTTCATATGACTGTTCTCATACAATTACTTGTACAAGAACAGCCATTCTGTAGAGTCAATACTCAACTTTCATGCTGACTGGTCACTTTTAATACATCGGTGTAAGTGACCACGACGCTTTGCCCGACTTTCAAATCTTTCAGTTTGGCCTGAATCTCAGGCTTTTCGACGTTGAGGGTTTTCGACTGGCCCGAAGGGTTTTCCAGGGTGACCTGGTTTGTCGCCAAATCAATTTTGGTGATTTTCAGTTGCACCTGAACCTGGCGGAAGGCCTCGCCACCGGGGTTGCTGCTGCCCACGGCGTTGCGCAGTTCACCGGTGCGCTCGGTAGAGCCTGGCAGACCTTTATCCACGTCGGTGTCCAGATAAGCGGCCACAGAGCGGGTCACTTCGATCTGAACCAGATCGCCCACTTTCAAATTACCGAGGTTTTTCGCCTTGTCGCTGAGCTGAATGTGCACCTGGCGACCTTCCGCGCCTTCCAGGACCACTTGATGATTGGCCGGGTCAACCGCCAGCACTTTGGTGGTGACCCGGTCGGCCTCGACAGCGGCCGAAAGCGGTATATCGGCGGCCACCGCCGAAAAGCTGGCAGTAGAAAGGACAGTGGCAAGTGCAATGGCGTGCGTCAGTGCTTGGAGCTTCATAAGCGATACATTCCCTGTGATGGATGGCAGCACCCGTCGCCAACGTGGTCAGCGACGGATGTGCCAGTGAGCATAGACGCCCTTCAGGGTTTGCTCCGCGATCGTTGCGCGGTGTCCTGCGCGGTTGACTCGCCACTGGGGGTGCCTTTACCGGAGTTCTGCCGCTGTTTGGGATCGGTGGGACGCAGTGCGTCGTTGTCGCGCTCGGTTTCACCCGGCGGACGAGGTTCGTCGGGGTGCTCGCTATCAGGAACAGTCTTCATGTCGTACCTCCTCAGGCTTCCGGGTCATCGAGTTCCCGCGCAACGTTTACGGCGGGTGAGTCCTTGTGCAGGTCATCGGCCTTGGCTCTGAGGATCTGCCACTGCTCAAGATCGATGGCACCTTGACCAAGCAAATCGTCAGCAATGCGCTGCAGATCGAAGTAATGGGCATCCGGGGATTGTTGCCAGTACGTCTGATCGTCAAACATCTGCTGCCAGGTCGTCAGGTCTGGAGATTTCAGTTCCTCGCTCATGGATCGGATCCTCGGCCATGTTCCTCGGTAGAGGGGGCATCCCGGACAGAGTTCCAATCGATTCCTTCGCGGCACGGCGCGCGGAATCAATACCCGGTCATCTCCAGATAACCCTGCCCGCTCCGATTGCCGCTCAGGCGCACCGGCCCTTCCCAATACGGAATGCGCAGGTTCATCCAGGCGTCGGGGTTGATTGCATCGAGGGTGATCTGCAGATTTTTTTGCGGAATGTCGATCGACCAGCGCACCGGCATCGAACGGCCGGCGACCTTCGCAGTGTCCTTCGGGGTCAGCTTGATCTGTTCGGCGTGCAGGGTTTCGGTCTGGCCATCGGCGGCAATCCACGTGCCGGTCAGGTACGGCGCCCCTTCCTTCTGGCGCATGCGGTACAGCATGACGTGTTCGCCGCCGTCCAGATGCAGGGAGAACCAGTCCCAGCCCGTCTGGTTGGCGGTCAGCGGCTGGCTGCTCCACTCACGATCAAGCCAGGCCGGGCCGTTGACGGTGTAGGTCTGGCCGTCGATCTGCAGGGTGCCGCTGGCCTGGAAAAACGGCTGACTGTAGTAATACGACGCCTGGCCCTGTTCGGATTTCTGACTGAAACCCTTGTCGCCTTGCAGCACCAGCGGGCGGCTGGAGGTCAGGCGCAATTGGTAGCTGAAGTTTTTATCCCGGGCACTGAGTTGCAGGTCGGCCAGCGGATCGCTCGCCTGACTGACGAAACGCCAGTCGTCGATCCACGCCTCGAACGGCGCTGCACGCACGCCGGCCTGCCCCACGCCGCCACGGGCGTAACGCTCGGCGGCATGGTGGACGCTGGCGGATGTCACCGCCGCATGCCCGAGCCAGATCGTCTGGTTGGCCCAGCCCGGCTGCGGCGGCGAGGCGTTCAGAGCGCTGCGAAACAACGTCCACTGCACGCCGAAATCGTTGCCCTGCGCATCCTTGAGATTGGCCGTCACGTACCACCATTCGATACGAAAACCGTCATGGGCGCCGTGATCCGCCGGGAAGCTGAACACCCGACCCGGCACCACCGGCGTAAACGCCTGCGCCTGAGCGCCCATCCCGGCAAAGCCCTTCTGCTCCGGTGCGGAGTTATCGCAACCACTGAGCAACAACGCCAAAAACACCAGCGCAAACCTAGTCTTCATGAGCAAACGTCCTCAGCAGGTTCGCCGGTTGCGTGCGGTACAGCGAATACAGCGGCCACGCCGAGGCCAGCAACGTCGCCAGCAGCGCCAGCCCCATCAGTTGCAGCAACTGCAATGGAAACACCCGCAGCGGCAGACGCCAGCCGAAGGCCTGAACGTTGATCACCGCGTCCAGACACCACGCCAGGCCGATGCCCAACGGCAAGGCCAGCACCAGCGTCAGCAGCGCCAACAGCCACGTTTGCCCGAGGTTGAGCAGCATCAATTGCCGTCGCGTCACGCCTAGGGCCCACAACGGTGCGAGCTGGCCGAGACGGCTCTGACTCTGGGTCAGCAGGCTGATGAACAGCGCCACGCCGGCGACGGCAAGCGTCAGGCTATTCAGCGCGGCGGTCGCGGCGAAGGTGCGTTCGAAGACTTGCACCGACCAGCCCTTGAGCCGCGCCTGATCGACGATCCGGCTGTCATCAAGCTGGAAGCGTGCCTGCAAGGCCGTGAGCAACGCCGGGATGTTCGGCGGGTCGATGCGCAGGTTGAAGCGGTTTGGCGTCAGCTGTGGCCAGCCGCGCAACAGGTGATTGCTGTTGACCAGCACATGGCCCTTGGGATTGCCGTAGTCGGCGTAGATGCCGACGATGCGCGGCGACCACGACCCGCCCGGCGTGGGAATCGACAGGTGATCGCCCGGCGTCACTTTCAAGCGCCGCGCCAGTTGTTCGCTGAGCATCACCGCATCGTCCTTGGCCAGCGCCGCCCACGGGTCGTCTCCTCGAGATTCGAGCAACGGCCAGTGCTGGCGATAGTGCGGATGATCGATGATCCCGAACACGTCCGCCGGCCAGCCTTGCAGCGTCACAGAGACCTGCCAGTTGGGCATGATCGCGGTGACATTCGCTTGCTGTTTGAGCCAGGTGTACAGCTCCCGCGCCTGCGCCGGGTTGCTCGGGTTCAGATAAAGCTCGGCGGTGAGCCGTTGTTCGAGCCAGTCGTTGAAGGTCTGGCGGAAACCAGCGGTCATGCTGCCGGCACCGATGTTCGCCGCCATCGCCAACAGCAGCGCCATCAACGCCAGGCTCAACGCCGGCAATTGTTGGCGGCAGTCGGCGAGAAACCATTGCCCGAGCACCGATCGGCTGCGACCGAGCAAACCGTTGAGCAACGCACTGAGCAACACCGGAAGCGCCAGCGCGGCGCCGAGCAACAGCCCCGCCATCAACACAAAACCGCTGGCCAGGCTGTTGCCCCACACCAACGCAGCCAGCGCAATCACTGCACAGATACCCGCGACCCAACCCTGACGCCGCAACCAGCGCGCATGTTGCTGATGCCAGGCCTGCGGATCCGCCACCGCCAGCAACGGCAGACGCGCCGCCCGCAGCAGGCTGTTGGCCCCGGCCAGCAACGCGCCGAGCAGACTCAAGCCGATGCCGCTGAACCACCACCACGGACTCAGGCGCAACTGCCCCGCCACTTCCGCGCCGTACAGACCGCGCAGGCTGGCCGCGACGTCCGGCAACAGCACGCTCGCCAGCCAGTAACCGCTGACCACACCGAACAACCCGCCGATCAACGCCAACGCGCCGAGTTCTACGATCAGGCAAGCGATCAGCATCCGCGCGCTGACCCCGCAGGCCCTCAAGGTGCGCAGCAATCCCCGACGTTGCTCCAGCGCCAGACCGATAGCCGCGTGGACGATAAACAAACCGACAATGAACGAGAGAAATCCGAGCGCATCGAGGTTGAGGTGGAAGCTTTCGGTCAGTCGCGCAAGGTTGTTTTCCTCGCCACTGCTCTTGAGCTGCAACTGACCTTTGAACGCGGCCGGGATGTCAGCGTGAAAATCCTTTGGCAGCAGCAGGCGTGACAGTTGATCGGGCTGTTCGAGCACGCGCTGAGCGACGCCAATGTCCACCAGCAGCACGCCGGGGGCCATGTCGGTTTGCGCCCGCAGCGGCGGCAGCGTCTGACCGGTTTCGGTGGCCGGGGTCGCGCCCTCGGCGAGGTTCAGCGCCCGCAAGGTTTCGGGAGAAATCCAGGTGCTGCCCGGCGGGCTGAAGAACTCGACGATGCGCTCGATCGGCATCGCCTGTCCGGCCACCGCGCTGTCGCCGGGCAACGACACCGGTTCGATGCCCATCAATTGCAGGCGCTGATTTTCGTGGCCTTTAAGAATCAGGCGCCCTTGCAGCACCGGCGACACCGGCCAGCCCAGACGCCGCAGATCAACGAACCATTGTTGCGGGAACGTCGCGCCGTTCGGCGTACTGAGGCTGGCCTGGGGTTCGCCGCCAATCAACTGGCTGGCCCGGGCGTAACTGTCCCGCGCCTGACTGTTGAGCGCTTCGACCCCGGTCAACAGACTGGTGGCCAGCCACAAACCGGTCAGCACGCTGAAAAACTGCACCGGATGGCGCCGCCAGTGACTGAGCAGCGCCATCAACGCGTGGCGGAAAACCTTCACGTCAACCGACCGCTGGACAGCACCACGCGCTCCGCCAGCCGCGCCGCCACGCGCTGACTGTGGGTGACCATCAGCAAAGTGGTCGGGGTGTCGTCGAGCAATTCCAGCAACAGCCGCAGTACTTCGTCGCTGGTGGCTTCGTCGAGGCTGCCGGTGGGCTCGTCGGCCAGCAGCAGCTTCGGTTGCGCGGCCAGCGCCCGGCCGAGCGCGACCCGCTGTTGCTGGCCGCCGGAGAGTTGTTCGGGATAGCGCTTGAGTAACTCGCCCAGCCCCAGGCGCTGCACCAGATGATGCTGCCAGCGCGGATCATGCCGCCCGGCCAGCCGCGCCTGAAACGCCAGGTTGTCTTCGATGCGCAGGCTGCCGATCAGGTTGTACTGCTGGAACACCAGGCCGATTTCCGTGCGCCGCCAGTTGGCTAGTTGCGCCTCGTTCATGCGATCCAGCCGATGTTCGCCGCTGCGGATGATGCCGCTGTCGACCTTGTCGAGCCCGGCGATCAGGTGCAGCAGCGTGCTCTTGCCGCTGCCTGACTCGCCCATCAGCGCCAGACTGCTGCCGGGCTTGAGCGTCAGGTCGATGCCTTGCAGCACCGGCAACGGGCCTTGCGGGGTGAGGTAGCTTTTGAAGACGTTTTGAACCTGGAGCATGCCGCCATCCGATCGATCCGTGTCGGGCAAGGATAGCGGATACCGACGCGTTACTGACCCACCGCCACACTCGTCGGCGCCTCACCCGGCGTGACGATGCTGTTCAGGTCGATGTGTTTCCACTCGGGTTTGGCGCCCAGCCGCGCGTTGAAACGGTAGTTGAAGGTGAATTCGTCCGCCGTCGCCACGCTCAGCGGTTTGCCGTACACCGCTTCGATTCCCGGCAGGTCGTAGCCCATCAACTGCAACAGGGTCGGGAAGATGTTGTAGTGACTGGAGCGATCCTTGTTCGCCGCCAGTTGCGCCGACCAGTCGAGTGTCTGCAACTGATCGCCCTGAATCACTACCAGCGGCACCAGCCCTTCTTCCTCCACCGGGTCGCCGCCGCAGTGGGTGTTCAGTCCCGGATTGCCGCGTTCGTGCAGATCCTGGCCGTGATCCGAGGTGTAGATCAGCAGCGCGTTATTCAGATTGGCCTGGGCAAACACCCGCGAGAAGAACTCGCCGACATTCCACAGCACGGTGTTCTTGTAGGCGTTGCGATACAGCACCCAGTCATCCGGCTGGCCGTTGAAGCCGGTGCGCTCGCCGGTGTCGGCGACTTCCGTGAACTGCCCGCGCGGCAGGGTCGGGCGGTAGGCCATGAAAGCGTCGGGGTATTTGTCGTGCACCGGGAAATGCGCGCCAACCTTGTTGACCAGCACCAGCTCCGGTTTGTCGTCGTTGAGCAGTTCGATCAGCTTGGCGGCGGCGGCCATGTCGCGGTCGCGCACGCTGGTCTGGTCGAATTGCACGAATTCGTCGATGTCCTTTTTCTCGGCATCGTTCATCAGGTTCTGCAGGTTGCCGCCGGTGCGCTGAGCGTCGATGTAGACCGTGCGCAGGCCAGCCTTTTTCGCGTACTGCCAGATCGACGGCAGCGTGCTGTTGATCCGCATGTAGTCGGCGCGGGTGCCGCCGTAGCGCAGGGTGATGTTGGTGTCGGCGCTGCAATTGGCGATGGACGCCGCGTAGCCGTAATTGAAGATCTGCACGCCCGGACGGACCTGCTTGAGGTTGCTGTGCACACCGAATGGCGCGTTGATGTCCAGGTAATTGCCGGAAATGCTCTCGTCGATGATCAGCACGATGTCGTGACCAACCGCCGGGCCATTGCGCGCCAGGGTCACCGGCTCACGCGGGCCGACGGTGTTGTGCAGCGCTTCGTAGCCGAACAAATTCAGATAGGCCAGCGGCGTGTACATGATCGGCAACCCGCGTGCACCCTCGCCGGCGCGCACGAACAACACGGCGCTGAGCAGCAACACACCGCAGAGCGGCGCAGCAATCCGCAAGGCATTGGGTACGGGCATCGCGTGCCGAGGCTTGAGGCCGATTCCGAACAACAGCAGCAAGCCGTTGAGCAGTCCGTGGATGATCGCCCCCCGGTACTGATACGCCGCTTCCTGAATGAAGCCGCCGGAATACACCAGCGAGACGAAACTGCTGTAGGTCAGGTAATCGGCGGTCACCCTCGTATAAACATCGAAAAACACCGCCGAAATAAACAGGGTTAATGCGAACAAATGCCGAATGAAAGTCTGACGTATATAGGCTGTTAGTAATAATGCGAAAGTCAGCGTCAAAAACATCGCGCCAAAAAGAAGTACTGCCAGACCAATACCCATCGCATTTAATCGGTCAAGGTAATATTCGAAATAAAGCAACAGATAAATAATTAAAAGCAGTTCTTTCAAATATCGAAACATGGCGATTCCGGGGCGCGTCCGACGAGAGGTTGTCAAGGGTTTGTCGGTCAAAATCTGACACTAGCACCGGGCCATTAAAGCGCAAGAAATGTCGGACATAATCAAAAAGCGTCAAAAAAACGTTGACTCAAATCTGACACACCCAAGTCGTTAAAACCCTTGAAATTCGTGGCCTACGACCGTTTATCGATTTCTTCGAACACGTCAAGAACGGGACAAATCCATCTACAGCAAGCACTTGATGGCCTTTCGCCCCCAAAAATGGGGGTGTTATACCCTTGCAACATGTCATTTTGCTGACACGCTTTTCCCACGCTGCGCTATACCCCTTTTGACAGTTCCATTTTCGATCTTCCATCACCGTCTTACGAGGCACGCCAATATGGACGTGAGCGTATTTGGTACGGGCTATGTTGGCCTGATACAAGCAGCCGCACTTGCCGATGTCGGACATCGCGTATTGTGCGTCGATATTGACCCGAACAAGATTAAACAACTGCAACAGGCGGTACCGCCTATTAGCGAACCGGGTCTTTCGGCAACTTTGGAAGAAAACATCAAGGCCGGGCGTTTATTATTCAGCACCCAGGCCAGCGATGCGGTGGAACATGCCGCACTGATCTTCATCGCCGTGGGCACGCCGGCCGACGAAGACGGCTCCGCCGACCTCAGCCATGTGCTCAACGTGGCGCGGCAGATCGCCAGCTTCATGGAAGACGATCGCACGTTGATCATCAAATCCACGGTGCCGGTCGGCACGGCGGATCAGGTGCTGCACACCGCTGAAGAAGAACTGCAACGGCGTGGCAAAAGCGCTCTGGCAGTGCGGGTGGTGTCCAACCCCGAATTTCTCAAGGAAGGCAGCGCCCTCGCCGACTGCATGCGGCCGGACCGGATCATCGTCGGCACCCACGATGACCTGGCCCGCGAGCAGATGAGCGAGCTGTACGCGCCGTTCTGCCGCAACCACGAAAAACTGATGTTCATGGACAACCGCAGCGCCGAGCTGACCAAGTACGCAGCCAACGCCATGCTCGCCACCCGCATCAGCTTCATGAACGAGCTGGCCAACCTCACCGAACTGCTCGGCGCCGACATCGAAGCGGTGCGCAAGGGCATCGGCTCCGACCCGCGCATCGGCTATCACTTCATCTACCCGGGCTGCGGCTTCGGTGGCTCGTGCTTTCCCAAGGACCTGCGCGCCCTGCTGCACACCGCCGAACACAACGGCATGCCATTGAAACTGCTGCGCAGCGTCACCGACGTCAATGACGCGCAACGGCACATTCTGTTCAGCAAACTCAGGGCGCAATTTCCTCAAGGCCTGGCCGGCAAGTCGATCGCGATCTGGGGTTTGGCGTTCAAGCCGAACACCGATGACATGCGTGAAGCCCCGAGTCGTTACCTGATGGAGGCGCTGTGGGCCGAAGGCGCCAGCGTGCAGGCCTACGATCCGGAAGCGATGTCCGAATGCCGGCGCATTTACGGATACCGCAATGACCTGCACCTGTGCGCCACCCGCGACGACACCCTGGAAGACGCCGACGCACTGGTGATCTGCACCGAGTGGAAGAATTTCCGCGTGGTGGATTTCGAGCTGCTGGCCAGCAAGCTGCGCTCGAAAGTCATCATCGACGGACGCAATCTCTACAACCCGGAACAAGTGGCAGCCGCCGGCCTGCACTACAGCGGCATCGGTCTGCGCCACATCGCGCCTGACGGGTTGCGGCCATGAAAATCCTCGTCACCGGTGCGGCCGGGTTCATTGGTGCTCATGGCGTGCTGCGGCTGGTGCGCGACGGGCATCAGGTGATCGGCCTGGATAACTTCAACAGCTACTACGACCCGCAGCTCAAGCACGATCGGGTGGACTGGGTGCGCGGGCAAATTGGCGATGTCCAGCTCGCCACGGTTGATCTGGCAGATGCTGCGGCGCTGGAAGCATTGTTCGCGAGCGAGCGGCCGCAAGTCGTGGTCCATCTCGCCGCGCAGGCCGGGGTGCGCTATTCGCTGGAGAATCCACGGGCCTATCTGGACAGCAACCTCGACGGTTTCCTGAACATTCTGGAGTGCTGCCGCCGGCACCCGGTCGAGCACCTGATTTACGCCTCGTCCAGTTCGGTGTACGGCGCCAACCAGCGCACGCCCTACTCGGTGCAGGACGGCGTCAATCACCCGCTGTCACTGTACGCCGCGACCAAGAAAGCCAATGAATTGATGGCCCACAGCTACAGCCACCTGTTCGGCATCCCTTGCACCGGGCTGCGCTTTTTCACGGTCTACGGACCGTGGGGCCGGCCGGACATGTCGCCGATCCAGTTCGCCAAGGCGATCAGCGAAGGCTCGCCACTGAAGCTGTTCAACTACGGCGAGCATCAGCGCGATTTCACCTACATCGACGACATCATCGAAAGCATCGCGCGCCTGATCGAGCGGGCGCCCCGGGCCAATCCCGAGTGGAACCGCGAACAACCCGACCCGGCCAGCAGCATGGCGCCGTGGCGCTTGTTCAACATCGGCGGCCAGCACCCGGTGGCGCTGAAAACCTACCTCGCCCTGCTGGAAAAACACCTCGGTCAGAAAGCCGTGGTCGAGCTGCTGCCGCTGCAGCCGGGCGACGTACTCAATACCTGCGCCGAGGCCAGCGACCTGGCCCAGGCCACCGGGTTTCAGCCCCGGATAGAGCTGGATGAGGGACTGGGGCGGTTCATCGCCTGGTTCCGCGATTACTACCCCACTGCCTATCGCCCACGCGCCGTTCGCGGCTGAACATCAGCGGAGGACTCCATGACTGGACTTGAGAAAGGTGTACCGATCCAACAACTGGTGCGTGACAAACGCATGGATCCGGAACAGCGAATGCGCCTGGACGCGGCAATCCACCGCCAGGGCCAGGGCTGGATGACCGGTCGCGAGGGCGGTCGGCCGTGGCAACTGTCGCGCACCAATCGGGTGGTCGCCTGCCTCGGTGCGCTGACGATTCTGCTGATGATTTCGCCGCTGCTGATCGGTCTGGCGCTGGCCATCAAATTCACCAGCAAGGGCCCGGTGATGTTCGTGCAGAAACGCACCGGTTATCGCGGGCGCAAGTTCGGTATGTACAAGTTCCGGACCATGGTCGCCAACGCCGAAGAGCTCAAGGAGTCGTTGCGCCACCTGAACAAGCACGGTGCCGATGCCATCGACTTCAAAATCGACCAAGACCCGCGCATTACCGGGATCGGTGGCTTCCTGCGGCGCACCAGCCTCGACGAACTGCCCAACCTGATCAACGTAGTGACCGGCGACATGCGCCTGGTCGGCCCTCGCCCGACCTCGTTCAACGCCTATCGCTACAAGGACAGTCACCTCGCCCGTCTGGCGATCTACCCCGGCATGACCGGCCTGTGGCAGATCTCAGGACGCAGCAACATCGACTTCGACCAGCGCGTTGAGTTGGACCTCAGCTATATCGCCGAGCAGAGCCTTCTGCTTGATCTGAAGATTCTGTTGAAAACCCCCTTCAAAGTATTCAGCGGCCACGGAGCAAGCTAATGGACGGTTCAACCAACAAAAGCCTGAGCATTGCCAGCCCCAGCGAGTCGAACCTGACCTCGACCGTGCTGGACCTGGATCTGCGGATCCTGTTTCTGACCGCCGCCAACCCCGGCGCCGGCACCACCACCAGCGCCCTGGCGCTGGCCAGTCAACTGGCGCAGATGAGCAGCGGCCAGGTGCTGTACGTCGACGCCAGCCAGTCGGCGAGCAACCTCACCCAGCAACTGAACCTGAGCAAGGAGCGCGGCCTGCGCGACCTGCTGTTCAACCCGGACAACCCGCCGCTGTTGCAGGACTGCGTGGTGCAGGTGTCGAGCCTGCCGTTTCACGTGCTGCCCAACGGCCGGCCGATCCGCACCATGGAACACCTGACCGCCGAGCGCCTGAGCCCGCTGCTCGATCAACTGGGCAGCCAGTACCGCTTTGTGGTGATCGACGGCGACGCGGTGTATTCGGCCGCCGACACGCTGGTCATCAGCACCCAGGTCGACGGCGTGGTGTTCGTGGTACGCGCCGAAGACACCCGCTGGGAAGTCGCCCAGGCGGCAGTGCAGCGCTTGACCCAGGCCGGGGCCAAAGTGGTCGGCAGCGTGTTCAACCGGCGCAAGTACTACATGCCTAAATGGCTCTACAAAAACCTGTAAGCAACCGCAAAGGATGACGCCATGAACGCCAGGATTCTTGTGCTGCTGATGCTGCCGCTTGCAGGCTGCTCGAGCACCTCCGAAACCCAGAACATGCCGGTGAACATTCTCACCGCCACCCCGGCCAACTCCCAGGCCACCGACATGCCGAAGATCGAGCAGACCCTGCGCCCGCAGGATGTGCTGGACGTGATCTTCCACATCAGCACCAGCGGCTCGGACGCTTATCGCGTGCAGTCGGGGGACCAGATCGGACTTAACTTCACTGCTGCCAGCCAGCTCAATGGCAACCAGTTGGTGCTGCCGGACGGCACCATCGAACTGCCGGGCGCCAACACCTCGGTGAAAATCGCCGGGCTGACCAGCGAAGAAGCGCGCCAGGAAATCCAGCGCGCCTATCAACGCAAACAGCTGTTCCAGCCCAACCGCAATCAGTTGACGGTGCAGATCATCAGCCCGCTGACCAACGAGCAGAACCTGAAAAGCGCGCTCAACCACCCGGCCACCGGCATGAGCCGCGAGATCACCGTCGGCACCGACGGCTACGCGAGCTTCCCGGAAATCGGCGCGGTGCCGCTGCAAGGCATGACCGTCAACCAGCTCGAAGCCTTCCTCAACAAAAAGTACGCACAACTGCCGGGCCGCATGACCGTGGACGTGTTGCTCAAGTCCACCGCCGGCAACGAAATCTATGTGCTGGGTGAAGTCGGCCAGCCGGGTTCCTACCCGATCCGCCGGCCGGTGTCGGTGCTTGAGGCGCTGACCCTGGCGCGCGGCACCAACGTCAAGGCGCGGCTCGATTCGGTGGTGATCATGCGGCGCAACGGCAATCAGGTGCAGGCCGTGCGTTACGACGTCGAGAAAGCGTTGTCGGGCGAGGCGCCGCAAATCGCCTACCTGCAACCGGACGACATGCTGTACGTGCCGAAAACCAAACTGGCCAGCGCCGGCGAACTCGCCCGGCAACTGGCCGACGTGGTGCTGTTCCAGGGCGTGGGCTTCAGCTTCGGCTACCGCGTCGACAACAAAGACAGCAACAACAACTGACTCTCAGGTGACCGACCATGAATCCAAAGGAAAACTACCTGCATGAGTTCTTCAGGATCTTCTTCGCCAACAAGCAATTGGTGAAACGGGTCTTCCTGGTCTTTGCAGTGATCGCGCTGGTGCTGCCGCTGTTGCTCAAACAGAGCTTCGATATCACCGCTCAGGTAATCGTGCAGTCGAAAAAACTTTCACAGGGCGACGCCACCACATCGCTCACCGTGGACAACGCCACCTTCATCCCGCCGTCGCTGGCGGACATGGAAACCGAGAGCAACATCCTGCGTTCGCCGGCGCTGATCCGTCAGACCATCAGCGAGCTGCGCGACAAGGGCGAATACACCCCTTCGCCCGGCATGTTCAGCAAACTGGTGGGCGAACCGTTCAAGCGCTACATCAGTTCGCCGCTGCGCCAGTACGTGATCAACCCCGTGCGCAACACCCTGGGGCTTGAAACCGATCCGGTGCGCGACACCGCGCTCGACGCGCTGACCCAGGATGCGATAGACAGCCTGAAAATCGAGACCCTGCCTGGCTCCAACGTGATCTCGATCATCTACAGCTTCCCCGACCCGCATCAAGGCACGACCTTCGTCTCTGCCCTGCTGCAAAACTACCTGGTGAGCCGTCAGGCGCTGCAATCGATCGATTTGCCGCAATCGTTCTACGAAACCAAGAAACACCTGTATCAGGTGCGCCTTGATGGACTGGAAGGCAATCGCCAGGCGTTGCTGGAAAGTGTTGGCGCGTCGGATCCGAAGGAGGAAATCACCTTCCGCCTCAACGCGATCAATACCGAAGAGCAGGCGCTGAACCTGTATCGCGACCGCCTGCTGCAAAGCCAGCGCTGGCTCGAGTACCTGAAGACCGCGCTGGCTGCCGCCAGTAACAGCAAACTCAACGACTACACCTTCCCCTACACCTTCACCACCACGGTCGACAACGTGGCGTTCGAGGATCGGGAAATCAAACAGATGGGCGAGCAACTGACCACCCAGGTCAGCCGTTACATGAATGATCTGGCGGTGTTCCAGCCGGGCAGTGAACCGATGTTGCTGACCCGCGAGCAGATTGCCCGCACTCGCCAGCAGTTCCTCAAGGTGGTGAGCAATCGTATTCAGGAACGCACCAACGATCTGGCGGTGGTCCAGCAGGTGATCGATCAGAAAACCGCGCGCATTGCCGAGTTCAAGAACCGCATCCACGAGTTGCAGCAAACCCAGAGCAAACTGCGGCAGATGGACACCGAGATCGACGCGCTGCACGCCGCGTTCTCGACCTACGCCCAGCGTTTTGCCGAAAGTAGCACCACCCGTTCGCTGAGCGACGACCTGTCCAACGCCCGGGTCTTGAGCCCACCGTTCGAACCGACCGAACCGGCGTTTCCCAAGCCGATGCTGATCATTCCGTTCGGGCTGTTCACCGGTTTGTTGCTGGCGATTGCACTGGTCTACGTGCGTGAGTTCTTCGATCACCGCTTCAAACATCCGGCGCAAATCAGCCACGAGCTGGGCCTGCCGGTGCTGCTGGTGATCAACGACCAGAACGCGCAACCGAGCAACCCGCACAAGAACTGGACCGTGCCGAGCTTCGTGCACTGGGTGCGCAATTGAACACGTCCGCCACCCCGAACGCCGCCCTGCCGATCATGCATTTGCTCAGCAGCGGTGGCTTCTATGGGGCCGAGCGGATGTTGCTCGATCATTGCCTGGCGACGCCGGGGCAGCACCAGGTGCTGTTCCTCGATGCGCCGCCGGAATTGATCGCGCGCTTTCGCGAGGCCGGCGTCGATGCACAAGGCTGCGCAGGGCTCGGTGCCCTGCTGCGGCACTTGGGTCAGCGGCGCGGTGAACGTCCGTTGATCAATACCCACAATTTCAAAGGCCTGTTGTTCGGCTGGGTCGGCGCCACGCTGTTGCGCCTGCCGCTGGTGATCACTCAACACGGCTTCACCCCGCGCAGCCGCAAGCAGAAGTTCTACACCTGGCTGAGCCTGCAACTGTGCCGCACGGCGTCGGTGGATCGGGTGGTGTGTGTCGCCGAAAGCATCGCGGTGTTGCACCGTCAGGCCAGCGTGCCTGCGGAGAAATTGCAGGTGATTCCCAACGGATTACCGGCAGCCGCCGCGCTGCTTTCCGATGCGCCAAGACAACGCTGGCTCGCCGGTTACATCGGGCGTTTGAGCAGTGAGAAAGGCCCGGATCTGTTTCTCGACGCGCTGATCCCGCTGTGTCACCAGCACCCGCAACTCGACGCGGTGATGCTCGGCGACGGCCCGGAACGCGAAGACTTGCAGGCGCGAATCGACGCCGCCGGTTTGCAACAGCGCATCCGCTTGCCGGGTTACCAGACCGACATGCGTCACTGGTGGCAGCAACTCGATGCGCTGGTGATCAGCTCGCGCACCGAAGGTACGCCAATGATTCTGCTGGAAGCGATGCAGGCCGGGGTGCCGGTGGTAGCGTTCGCCGTCGGCGGGATTCCCGACGTACTGGAGCATCGCCACAACGGTTTGCTTGCGGCCCCCACCGACAGCGCCGCCCTCGCCCGCCAGCTCGACACCTTGCTGTCCGAGCCTGGCCTGGCACGGCAACTGCGCGACAACGCAAAACGCACGCAACAGGATCGCTACGACCTCAAGGCCCTGGCCGAACGCTGGTCGCAGCTGTACATCCGCACGGCACGGGAGGCACGCGCATGATTTTCCCGCTCTCGATCGTCAGTCTGTTGGGGCTGGCCTGCATTGCTCTGCTGGCCAGCCCCTGGCCCTACCTCGCGCCAGGCGCAGTGCTCGGTCTGGTGGGGTTCGCGGTGTTGTACCGCAAACCGACCTGGGGCCTGCTCGGCATCGTCGCCCTGGTGCCGTTCGAGGGTTTCTTCAAGGACAGTTCACTGTCCGGAAGCAAACTGATCGGCGCCTCGCTGGCGGTGATCCTGATGCTGCAACTGGCGATGCACCAGATTCCCTCGGATCGCCTGCGCAGCAATATCTGGCGCTTTCTGATCGCCTTCATGACCCTGTACTTTCTGAGCCTGCTCAACACTGACGACATGGGCATGTCGCTCGGCCACCTGCGGGAAATCAGCGTCGGCCTGATTCTGTTTGTCATCACCCTGCTGATCGGCCGCGAGCTGAACCTCGACCTGTTCGCGCGGCTGGTGACCCTGGCGGTCAGCACGACCTGCGCCATGGCCATGTTCTCCACCAAATTCCAGGATCAGGGCCGCGCCGCCGGCCTGCTCGAAGACCCCAACGCTTTCGCCCTGCTGATCGCCTTCGCCATTCCGCTGGGCCTGCTGCTGGTGATCCGCAGCCCGAACCTGTTGCATCGGCTGTTCTGGGGCGGTTGCTGCCTGCTGTTGCTCGGCGGCATGACCAAGACCGAATCGCGTTCCGGGCTGGTGGTGCTGGCCTTGAGTCTGGTGATCGGTTGCTGGCACTACCGTGCGCAACTGGCGCGGATTCGTCCACGTCACCTCGGTTTTGCCATGCTCGGTGCGGCGATCGTGATTCCGCTGGCGATCTATGCGATGCCTGCCGGCTACATCGCGCGCATCCAGTCCCTCAGCGTGTTGAGCGCAGGCGCCAAAGGGCACAACGATGAATCCCTTGGCCGCCGCGCCTCGTACATCGTGGTCGGCAGCCAGATGATCCGCGAGAACCCGTTGCTCGGCTCCGGCCCCGGCACCTTCCCGCTGCACTACGCCACCACCGGCTATGCGAAGGCGTTTTCCGCCAACCGTAAGATCGGCGACCTGTATCGCCGGGCGCATAACACCTACCTGGAAATCTTCAGCGAACTGGGGGTGCCCGCCGGATTGATGTTCGTCGGCATGCTCGCGCTGGGTCTGTACAACCTGATGCAGGCGCGCAAGGCGTGGATGCTGCGACGTGACTGGCAACAGGCGGATCTGATGACCCACCTGGGGGTGAGTTTTCTGTCGCTGACGCTGTTCCTGATGTTCCTCAGCGCACCGAACCAGAAATACCTGTGGATCATGCTCGCCATGACCAGCGTCTTGCGCCTCAAAGCCGAGCAGGCACCGATGACGGAGGCCAAAGCATGAGCCGGATCAGCATCGTCATCCCGATGTTCAACGAGGCCCGGCACATTGGCCGCACCCTGCTGGCTGCGCAAAAAGCGGCGCACGCGGCGGATGTCGAGTGTGAACTGATCGTGGTCGACAACGGATCGAGCGACGAAGGCCCGCAGATCGCCCGGCAGTTCGGCGCCCACGTACTGGTGATGCCAGGCCTGCTGATCGGCGCGTTGCGCAATCGTGGGACCGCCATCGCCACCGGGGAATGGCTGGCGTTCATCGATGCCGACATCGAAATGCCGGAAGACTGGTTGCACCCATTGTTCGACATCGAAGCCAGTGGCCAGGCCGATGTCTTCGGTCTCGACCTGCACACCCCCGCCGCCGCGCCGTGGTACGCCACCGCCTGGCAGCGCCGGACCTTGCGCCCGACCACCCACACCAGCCACGTCGTCGACTGGCTGCCCAGTGCCAACCTGCTGATGCGTCGGCGCTGGTTCGACAAGGTCGGCGGTTTCAACGAAACCCTGCGCACCGGCGAAGACAAGGAGTTCACCTTGCGCCTGAGAGAACACGGCGCGCGACTGCTCTCGATCAATGAAAGCGTGGCTCTGCACTGGGGCTACGAAATGAACTGGCGCGAGTGGATGGGCAAGGAACTGTGGCGTCAGGGCAGTCATCTGCAATTGCTGCGCAGCCACGGTTTCAGCCTGCGCCTGTTGCGGTTTCCGATGCTGTCGATCTTCGTCTGGATTCTCGATTTCCTGGCGATATCCGCGCTGCTCGACGGCTTTCCCCATCACGCCGCGATCATGGTGATGCTGACGCTGGTGCCGGGGCTGGTGCTCAGCGTGCGCCAGAGCGCCAAGCACCACAACGTCTGCCTGACCCTGCAACTGTGGGGCCTGCACTGGCTGCGCCTGCACCTGGCGGGCGCCGCGTTCATTCTCAGTCTGTGTCATTGGAACGCCAGGAGGCCTGCCCGTGGCTGAATTCATTTTCTGGATGTGCCTGCTGCTGCCGGCCTACGCCTATGTCGGCTACCCGCTGCTGCTGACGCTGCTGGCGCCGCTATTCCCGGCATGGCGCCACAGCCCGGCCCCGCCGCTGAACGTCAGCATCGTCATTGCCGCCCACAACGAGGCGCGGCACATCGAACACAAGCTGCGCTCGCTGCTGTCCCAGGATTATCAGCCGGCGACCCTGCAAATCATTCTGGCCAGCGACGGTTCCACCGACGCCACCGTGGCCTGCGCACACAAGGTCGTCGACCCGCGAATCACCGTGCTCGACCTGCCTCGCCAGGGCAAGGCCGCCACCCTGAATGCCGGCGCGGCGCTGGCCACGGGCGACATTCTGGTGTTCACCGACGCTGACAACCAATGGTCGCGGGAAACCCTCGGCTACCTGCTGGCGCCCCTGAGCGACCCACAGGTCGGCGCCTGTGCCGGACACATGGTGATTCCAGTCACCGGCGGTGGCTTGAGCATCGGCGACAGCCTTTATCGGCACTACGAGGGCTGGTTGCGTCGGGTCGAGAACCGTACCGGTTGCATGGTCTCCGCCGACGGCGCCCTGCTGGCCCTGCGCCGCGAACTGTTCGAGAACGTGCCGGCCGAGGTCAACGACGACTTCTTCATCAGCACCTGCGCCCCGGTGAAATTCAAACGGATCGTCTACGTGCCCGAAGCGCAGGTGATCGACCACGGCGTCGACGAAGCCGACAAGCAATTCCGCCGGCGCCAGCGGGTCACCGTCGGCGGCCTGCAAAGTCTGGCGCAACGCAGTGCACTGCTCAATCCGTTGAAGCATGGGCTGTATTCGATTGCGTTGATCAGCCACAAGTTGATCCGTCGCCTGGCGCCGATCCTGTTGCTGCCGCTGCTGCTGAGCAATTTCTGGCTGTGGGAAGAGCACGATTTCTATCGCCTGAGCCTGATCGCGCAATTGATCGGCTACGCCATCGCGATTGCCGGCCTGCTGGATTCACAACACCGCTTGCCCAAGCCGTTCCGCCTTGCGGCATTCCTGCTGGTGACACTGGCGGGCATGAGCATCGGCTTGTGGCAGTTCCTGCGCGGCCAGCGTTATGCCCAATGGAACCCTGACCAAAACCGTTGAGAGGGATCGAGCCATGGCGATCAAGCAACTGATTAAACGCACCAGCGGCTGGCTCTATCTCAACTCGTCCGTGGGGCGAAACCAGCTGCACGGCGCCGGCGTGATACTGATGCTCCACCGGGTGCTGTCCAACGACCGCGCCGCCGACCTGCCGCACCGCAACGAACTGTGCGTCGGGCCCAAGGCCTTCGAACACTTGCTGGTGTGGCTGCGCAAGCATTTCGATTGCGTACCGCTGATGGAAATCCTCCAGCCCAACGCCTTGCGCACCGAGCGCCCGCGAGTGGCGCTGACCTTCGACGACGGCTGGCGCGACAACGCCGCCAATGCCTTTCCGTTGCTGCAGAAACATCAGGTGCCGGCGAGCATTTTTCTCTCCACCGATTTCATCGGCAGCCGTCAGCGTTTCTGGTGGGAGAGCCTCGGCGAAACCCTGTGGGGCAGTCATGGTGAAAAAGCCCGCACGCACCTGATCGAATGCCTGCGTGCCGCCGGCCAGCCGTTGCCAGTGCTGCTGGACGACATCGATGTGGATCGCCGCAGTCTGACCCTGTTGCATTATCTGCAAAGCCTCAAGGCGCTCGATCCGAAGATACTCGAACGCCTGACCGACGAGTGTCCGCAGGAGTCGTTGCCACAAGCGCTGGACTGGCATCAGGTGCGGGCGATGGAAGCGTCGGGGCTGGTGCGTTTCGGCCCCCACGGCGCCAGTCACGCCATCCTCACCGGCCTTGACGATGTGCGCCTGAGCGAAGAAATCAGCCGCAGCCGCGATGCCATGCTCAACGGCTGCAACCGGCCGCTGCCGGTGTATTGCTACCCCAACGGCGACAACGATGAGCGGGTGCGCGAGCAGATCGCCAATCACGATTACCCGTTTGCGCTGGGCACCGGCAGCGGCATCTATCGCGGTACCGGTGATCCGCTGAATCTGCCACGCTTCGGCGTCAGCCAGCGTACCGCGCGCAATCCGGAGCTGCTGTCGTGGCGGATCTATCGCGGGGCGCGGCCATGAGTCGAAGCAGCTACCTCAAGCATCTGGCGCTGAGCATGGGCACCAAACTGGCGATGATCGCCCTGCGCCTGCTGAGGAATGTGCTGCTGGCGCGAATTCTCGGGCCCAGTGAGCGGGGCCTGTTCGCCCTGCTCAGCACCCTGCCGGATCTGATCAGCGCGGCCACCAGCGGCGGTTTGAACTCCGCTGTTGGTTATCAAGCGGCCAAGCAACGACCGATGGGCTTGTTGCTCGCGCAAGTGCTGGTGTTCGGCTGTCTGCTGGCGGGTTTGTTGACCTTGCTGGTGGTGGCGCTGGTGCGCGAGTTCGGCAGTGAACTGGACGTAACGATGCAACTCGGTCTGCTGGCGTGGCTGTTGCTGCTGGCGGTGCCGTTGACCGTGCTCAAAAGCGGTCTGCTGACCTTGCACAATGCGTCCGGCGGCGTGGTCGCGTTCAATGCCTTGCGGCTGGTGGAATCCCTGGCGCCGCTGTTGCTGTTTCTCGCGTTGTTCTGGATGTGGAAAGAAGCGGCCCTCGAAGCCGCGCTGATCAGTTGGCTGGCCGGCATCAGTCTGGTGGTGCTGGTCGGCTGGCTGTTGCTCAAACGCGCGCAGCCGTTGCAACTGCAATGGGATCGCGCCAGCCAGAACGAACTGCTGCGTTTCAGTGCGCGCAGCCACCCGGATCTGCTGTTCCAGCAAGTGATCCTGCGTTCCGATTACCTGTTCATCGGCGCCCTGCTCGGCAGCACCGCCCTCGGGCATTACGCGATGGCCAGCGCCGCCGCCGAATTGCTGCTGATCGTCCCGGAAGCGGTGACCACGCCGCTGATGAAACGCCTGCTGCAACAGGACGAAGGCATGGACAAAGTCACCCCGCTGGCACTGCGCCTGACCGCTACGGTGATGCTCGGCGCCTGCCTGACCATGGCCGTGATCGGCGAATGGCTGATCGTCACTCTGTTCGGCGTCGCCTACCAGCCAGCGTATCCGGCGCTGCTGGCGTTACTGCCGGGGCTGCTGGGCCTGTGCTACGCCAGCATCCTGCGCCTGGACCTGATCGGCAAGAATCGCCCCGGCACGGTGTCGCTGCTGATGGGGATCGGCGCGCTGCTCAATCTTGCGCTGAACCTGCTGCTGATTCCGGCCTACGGCATCGTCGGTGCAGCGGCAGCGTCGTCGATTGCCTATCTGGCGGTGACCGTGGCGATGCTGGTGTTGTACTGCCGGTTGAGCGGCGTGGCGTTCTGGCAAACCCTGATCATTCTGCCCAGCGACCTCACGCCGATGTGGCTGATGTTGCAGCGTCGGAAGGCAGCATGAAAGGCCTGGCCCTGCTGTTCGGACTTGGCCTGTCGCTGGACGCCTTCGCGGCGTCGATGCGCTGGGGCGACATTCGTGACGGCAGCCTGTACCTGCAAGCCGATCGCCCCGACACGGTGACCGTGCGCTGGGCACCGGCGTGGCAGGCGGAGGCCAACGAAGAGCACATTTACCTGCTCGACGGCCGGGGCCAATTGCAGGGCGAGCGCTTCATCAAGGCCAGTGAAACCCGTGGCAGTCAGAGCTGGCCATTGGCGCCGGGGGCCGCGAGTTATCAGCTGGAAATCCCCGGCTACAGCTTCCGCAGTTACCGGGTCGAGCACGACGAAAACACCGTGGCGCTGTTTGCCCCGGCCAAGGTGCATTTCAGTGCGGAAACCCGTAACGGCGATGAACTGTATTTCAAGGTCGCCGCGGGTGAGCACGCGATATTGGCGGGCAAGTTTCACGGCGGGGTCAGCGCCCTGCAAGCGCAGCGGGTCGGTGACGGGCAGCCCATGACACTGGCGCTGAAACCCTATCGCGCCTATTGGCAATTCGATCAGCTGGCGTTGCCGGTCAGCGAACGCGAGCAGGTCTGGCGCCTGCGTCTGCAAGGCAGCGGCAAAGCGGCGTTCTGGCTCGATGGTACGGCCAATCTGTTCGCACAGAATCCGCAACAGCTCAAACCACTGCGTGAAGACGACGGCCACACGCGCCTGACCCTGCACGACAAAGTCCTCGGCCGCACCCCGGATCTGGGCATCGCTCTGCCCTACGTGATGCCGCCGCCCGCCAGTCATCCGCTGCTCGATGCGCTGAAACCGACGGCCGCCAGTTACTACAGCTTTGTCGACGTGACGGCGAGACAACCGCACTTCGAAGATGCGTTTCGCCAGGTCTATCAGGATCGCTTCGGCATTCGCCAGGACATAACCTTGCTCGCCGGCAGTCAGCGCCAAGCCGATCTGCGCGCCGACGTGCAAAGCAACAGCGGACTCGACGCCTGGCTGGCTGGCACCCGTGCGCTGGGCGGCAAAGGCACGCACTACATCGGGTTCGCCGACGAGCCCAACCTGAATTATTCAAGCTACGAGCAATACCGTTCGATCTTCACCAGCATGGCCCGCCAAGTGCGCAGCGATCCGGCCAATGCCAGGGCCGGTGTGCGCATCGCGATGCCGGCCAGTTCGCGATTGGTCAACGGGCCGTTCGCGGACAACGCAGCAAATAAGCGTGGCATCGACTGGGCCCGGCGACTGCTGAGTGAATCCGCCGATCAGGTCGATGCGCTGGCCTGGCACGAATGGATGATTCGCGACCTGCTCGCCACTCGCGTGTACCGCGACAGCGTGCGCCGCGCTGCCGATCTGGTCGGCCTCGATGCCAAGGGCCAGCCGCGCAAAGCGTTGCTGCTGGATCAGACCAACCTGTCCAGCGGCTCGAGCCTGAGCCCCTACGATCAGGAAACCCATTTCACCTCGCTGTGGTGGGCCTCGGTGGTAATCAACGCCTCCCAGGACGGGTTGCTGACCATGCTCAACTGGTTTCAGGCCGCCGATGAGCCGCAGTACCCCAAAGGCATGTTGCGGGTGCTGGGCGATGACCGCTTCGAGTTGAAACCGGTGGGCATGGCCCAGCAGTTCATCCAGCAACACTGGCTGCACAACGTGCTGTGGCTGGAGAACGACGCGTTCGAAGTCGATGTGCTGGCGATGGCCGGCGACGATCAGCGCGGGCTGCTCGGCGTGAACAAAGGCACGCGTTTGCAGCATGTCGACCTCGCGGGCGCGAAATGTCCATTGAACAACGGCGCGCTGCGCTACTTCGGCGCCGACAACCGCAGCCGCGACGCGCCTTTTCGCTGTCAGGACGGCCGCGTGCGCTTCGAACTGCCGGGACAGACCCTGTTTGCCCTGCGCTGGAGCGCCTCATGACCGCCCCGTTGATGTCCGGCCGCGCTGGCCCCTGGCCGCGCGATGACTCGTCATCAGGAGTGAACGCCATGAACATGCTGGGCAAACTGATTAATAACCTACGGCAGAAAGGACTCACTGCCACCGTGAAAAAGGTCTGGAAACACTACGTCTTTTCTCATCAGGAACTGCTGTGGATGGAGCGCGACCTGGTCAGCCCGGTGCCGCCCCACAGCCTCAAACCCTACCCGCCACTGCGGGTGGTAAAGATCACCCCGGACAACGTCAGCGCCTTCGCCCGCCACTTCGGTGACCGGGTCGGCACCATGGCCGAGCTGTCCCGGGAGAATCACACCGGGCACATGCACCTGGACGATCAGGGCCATGCGGTGGCGTTCATCTGGGGCAGCGCCCGGGACTACTTCGACCGTCACTACTACGGCTGCATGTTCCCGGTGAAACCCGGCGAGTTCTTCGAGTTCGGCGGCGAACTGACCCGCTCGTACTGGGGCACCGAACTGTCGGTGGATCTGCAACTGGAACTGTGGAAAGCCATGGCCGCCCAGGGCTGTGACAAGGTCGTGGACGTCTGCGAGTTCCACAACATCCCGGCGCTCAAGCTGCACTTGCGCATGGGCTATACCGAACAGGGCCGGATCATGAACATCTACAAACTGTTCGGTCGCTGGCGCTTCTACCGCGAAACCCGCTACAGCGGATCGCGCCTGGAGGCGCTGCGCAAACCTTCCCGTCCACCTGTCACAGCAACGGCGACCTGAGCCTATGGCGCGATTCGAATGGCGCACCTCGTTGTGCGCACCTGACTTCCCGGCGGCGGCCTATGAAGCGCTGCGCCTGCGGGTGACGGATCACACGCCGTTCAACAGCCTCGACTGGCTGTGTGCGGCAGAGCAGGCGCTCGATGCGCACGAGCGGCTGCATGTATTGCTGGGTTGGGAAGCAGACGAATTGCGCCTGTGCCTGCCACTGGTGGCGAGCCGTGAACGGTTTTTCGGTTTGCCGTTTCGGGTGGTGCATCACCTGGGTTATCCGCTGGCCGATCGCCTGGCGTTGTTATCACAGCTGAACGCCGACGACATGCGCCAAGCCCTGCGGCTGATTCGCCAGCGAGTGCCCCACGCCCTGCTGCAACTCAATGAAATCACCGAGCCGGTCGGTGCCGAAAGCGTGCTCACCGAATGGATGGTCCACAGCTCCACCGGCGAACTTCGCTTGAGCTGCCGGGTGCCGGTGCACCTGATCAGCGAGGCTGACCGCCAGGAAGTCTCGGGCGACCCGCGCTACAAACTGCGCCGGGCGCGCAAACGGATTGCCGCGTGCGGCGCCGAAGTCCGGCGGATCACGCCCGACGCGACCAGCATGGGCCCGTTGCTGCAGGTCATCAGCGAAGTCGAAGCGGTCAGTTGGAAAGGCGACGAAGGCGTCGGAATCTTTGCCAGCGACCGCAGCCGCCGCTGCATGGAAAACGCCTTCACCGCCCTCGCCGCTTCGGGCCGGGTGCGCGTGGTGATGCTGGAACTCAACGGACGTTGCATCAGCTATCGACTCGGTCTGTTCGAACAGGGCCGGCTCTACGATTACAACCTCGCCTTCCTGCCGCAATACGCCGATCTGGGCAGCGGCCGGGTGTTGCTGGAGGAATGGATTCGCTGGGGGCTGGACGACAACTGGCGCTGGATCGATGCCTCGCGGGTCAGCCTGGAAAATTCCAGCCATCAATTGCACGAACGCATGACCGGGCAACTGGAACACTGGCGCTGGAGCTTCTACTCGTGGCGCCCGAGCGGCCTGTTGCTGGGGCTGGGGCTGCGCGTCTGGCATCGGCTCAAACCCGGGTTGCAACAATGGCGGGCGAAGCGTGCGGCGGCCAAAGCGGCGGTCATTGCGACACCTGTGATCAACCCCACCAAGGAGGGCGAACATGCCTCGCCAAGTCATAGTCAACGCTGACGATTTCGGCCTGAGCCCGAGCGAAAACGCGGTGATCCTCGGTGCGTTCCAGGCCGGGGTCATCAGTTCCGCCACCGCCATGGCCAACATGCCGGCGTTCGAAGCGGCCTGCGCCATGGCCCGGCTGCCGCTGCTGGAAGGCCGGATCGGCCTGCACTTCAACCTGACCTACGGCCGGCCCCTGAGCCGGGCCATTCTCGAGCGTCGCACGTTCTGCGACAGCCACGGTGTGTTCGACCTCAACCTGCCTCGCCACAGCCTGTGGCTGAGTCGGGAAGATCGCGAGGCGGTGCAGGAAGAATTGCAGGCGCAGTGGCAGCGCTGCGTCGATCACGGCGTGCGTCCCAGCCACCTCGATTCGCATCAGCACGTGCACAACATCTGGCCGATCGGCGAGATTGTCGCGCGCTTCGCCGCCCATCAAGGGGTGCCGGTGCGCCTGGCGCGCAACCTGGGGCAAAACCTCAGCCTGCCCAAGCGCCTGTTCAAGGGGTTGCTCAACCGCCGATTGCAGGGATTGGCCGGGGTGACGGCGGATTACGTCTGCACGCCGGTCGACCTGCGCAACGCCCCCGCGCCGACCGACGGCGTGCTGGAAATCGTCGCCCATCCGAACCAGCTCGGGGCGGATTTCGGCGACGCCTATCTGCAACCCGAAGAGTCCCTGAGCCGCTTGCTAGAGCAGCGGCTGACGGGCGTTCCACGGGTTTCCTATGCCGATCTGAACAAGGATTTTTTGCGGGGTGCCGAGGCGATCTGAGCCGTTACACAACTTGCAATACTTTCAAAGCTGGCGCTTTGACATGAATTTGCCGGCTTGATCTATACCCACAAAAGCGTCATCCACAACACCCGGGCTCCGGCCTCGGAGGGCATCATGAGCGTCATTGAAAAGCTGCGCGAACGTATCAAGCAAAAAGGCCTGGGCCGTACCTTCGGCACGTTGTGGAAACGCTACGTGTTCTTCCATTGGGAACTGTTGTGGATGGAGCGCGACCTGGTCAGCCCGGTACCGCCGCACAAGCTGCGCCCCTACGACGGCCTGCGCAAAGTCGACATCACCGCCGAGAATGCCGGCGCGTTCGCCAAACACTTCGGTGACCGGGTGCAGACCATGGCCGAACTGGCCAACGAGGGCCACACCGGGCACATGTACCTGGACGCCGACGGCCACGCAGTCGGGTTTATCTGGGGCAGCATTCGCGACTACCACGACCGCCACTATTACGGCTGCACCTTCCCGGTCAAACCCGGCGAGTTCTTCGAGTTCGGCGGTGAAATGATCCGCGCCTACTTCGGCAGCAGCCTGTCGGTGGACGTGCAGGTCGCCCTCTGGGAAGCCATGGCCGCCCAGGGTTGCAACAAGGTGGTGGACGTCTGCGAAACCCACAACATCCCGGCGCTGAAACTGCACATCCGCATGGGCTACCACGAACAGGGCCGCGTCACTCACGTCTATTGCCTGTTCGGCAAATGGCGGTTCTTCCGCGAAACCCGCTACGAAGGCTCACGCCTCGACCCGCTGCGCAAACCGGGACGGCCGGTGGTGACGGCGGCTGCGCAGGCTTGACGGATTTAACCTGCGGCGGCCGGGACGGCGCCGCAGAATCTTCCTACGCTCGTACAGGAACCAGCGACATTCAGTTTCGGCTCCATCTGGCTGCTCGCAATCATGTGAATGAATACATTCATGCAGAAACGCAGAGACAAACCGATGGAACAAAACACATCCGATTTTGAAATGACGGCATTGCTGGTTGATTTGAATGCCATCCGTGAGTACCTCTCTCAGGTACTGGCAGAAGGTGACGATGAAGAGTTGTTTCGAGCAATCGGATACGTGACGCAAGCCCGTATCCGACTCACCGAAAAAGTAACAGCACCTCTCGCCTCCCCCTCTTGTACCTGCCTCAGCGCTTCACCCCCACCCACGTAAAACACAGCGGCATCTGCGCCTCGCGGTTCTGGTACTGGTCATAGGCTTCTTCCCGGTTTGAGTGCGGGTATTCCTTGAAGTGCGTGATGTTCAGGCCGGCCTCGAGGGCGGCGGTGAAGATCGCGCCGAGGGTGTGCACGAACCAGTAAGACTTCGCCGCCGGCTGTTCGACCTTGCCGACGTAGACGATCGGTTCTTCCTGCACGAACGGTTCTTCGCGAAAGTACGAGGTGACGAGGCGAAACGGGTCCTCGCCCTCGGGGTCGACCATTTCCAGGAACGGGTGGGTTTCGTAGATCACCAGTTGTCCGCCCGGTTTGAGGGTCGAGGCGACGTGGCGAAAGAACTCGCCGATGTCGGGCATCCAGCCAAAAACGCCGATGGTGATCAGCGCAACGTCGAAACGGGCGCGCAGCGATTCGGGCAAATGATGAATATCGGCTTCGATCAATTCGGCGTTGTGCGGCGAACGCTTGTTCAGTTCGCGGGCCTGTTCGAGAAACGCGCTCGACTGATCGATACCGACCACATTCCGTGCGCCGAGGGAGAACAGTGACAGGCTTTCGCGGCCGTTGTTGCAACACAGCTGCACGACGTCCTTGCCATCGACACCGACCTGCTCGAGCAAGCCGCGAAGGGTGTCGTCGAGGCAGGAAAAATCAGCCTGCGTGACTTCGGTCAGCAAGGCCTGCCAATCGGGCGAGTCCTGATGATGACGGGCGGAATCATTCCACGCCTGACGATTGCTCTCGACGGCATTTTTATTGTTTGGCACTTCCATGGCGCACTCCGGGCGATGCTCACAATTGAGCGGGCCCGAGTCTAGTTCAGCCTCGCGCAACAGGTTGTTGCGAACTTGTAAGCCGACAACGCCTGCACCAACGCCTGCACCACGGACAGCTATAGTTAATAGCCTTGGGGAAATCCGCTTCCACAGGTGCTGCCATGGGAATGTTCAATCGACTGCTGTTATCCGCCTGTCTGCTCGCCGCCACCCAGGCGCAGGCGCTGGACAGCAACTTCAACTACTACGGGGCGGACCAGCCCTTTGCCCACCCTGCTCCACCGTCGCTGTCGGCCCAGCCGCCCCGGCCGTTCGATGACACGCCGCCACAGGACTTCATCGTCATCCCGGATCGCCGTGTTTTCCAGGACTCGCAACTGCCGACCGTGGCCGATGCGACGGTGCGGGTATTCATCCGCACCTACGATGCCGAGCGCGGCATTTACGTCAACGACGAGGTGCTGGACCCGACGTGCGTGCTCGAATGCCTCGGCACGCCCAGCCCACGCAGCAACGCGGTCTACCACTGACGCTTGTCCGGGCGTGCCAGGCCGAGTTTTTCGATGCGGTAGCGCAGCATGTCGCGGCTCAGGCCCAGCAGGCGCGCCGATTTGGTGACGTTCCAGTCGGTCTTGTCGAGCATCTTGCGCACCATGTCGCGTTCGACTTCCGGCAGGTTCATCGATTCGGTGTTGCTCGCCGGGCGCGGTTCGAAGTGCGTGTGCGGCACCTCGTGCTGATGTTGCGGTGGCAGGTCATCGCACAGGCTCATGCACACGTTCAACTGGTGCGCGGCGATGGTATCGCCCTGCGCCAGCAGCACGGTCTGTTCGAGCATGTTGCGCAGTTCGCGCACGTTGCCCGGCCAGGTGTAACTGAGCAGCAGCTCTTCGGCCTGATCGCTGAAATGCAGGTTCGGTTTGCCGTAACGCTTGCCGTGGCTGGCGAGGAAGTGCCGGGCCAGCAGCAGGATGTCTTCGCCACGGGCGTACAAGCGCGGGACCTTGATCGAGATGATCCGCAGGCGGAAAAACAGATCGCGGCGGAACTTGCCCTGCTGGACCATCTGCTCAAGGTTGCAATTGGTGGCGCTGATCACCCGCAGGTTGACCTTGCGCTCCTTCACCGAGCCGACCCGGCGAATGGTGCGATCCTCCAGCAATTTCAGCAGCTTGGCCTGGAGCACCAGATCCATTTCACCGATTTCATCGAGAAACAGCGTGCCGCCATCTGCGGCTTCCACCAGCCCGACCCGGCGGTCCTTGGCATCGGTGAACGCGCCTTTTTCATGCCCGAACAGCTCTGACTCCACCAGGTTGGCCGGAATCGACGCGCAGTTGAATTCAATGAACGGGCCTTTGCTGCGCGCGCCGTCGAAATGCAGCGCGCGGGCGACCAGTTCCTTGCCGGTACCGGTTTCGCCCTCCACCAGAACCGGCGGCAGATCGCCGTTGGCCATACGCCGCTCGGCGTCGAGCAACTGACCGATGGTGTTCTTCAGGTGCAGCATAGGCGCCGATTCGCCGATCAGCGCCTGCACTCCGGATTTCTGCGCCTCGCGCTCCTGATAGAACGACAGCGTGCGCTCCATCCGTTCGGTGGCCAGGGCCTTGTCCAGCAGCAGTTTGAGTTCCGGCAGCGCGACCGGTTTGGTGACGTAATGAAAGGCGCCCTCCTTCATCGCGACCACCGCGTCTTCGACGTTGCCGTAACCGGTCATCATGATCACTTTCAGGTCCGGCGCGCTGATGCGCAGCTTCTGGATCAGATCGTGACCGCTCATGCCCGGCAGCGAGTTGTCGGTCAGGACGATGTCCGGCATGAAGCTTTCCAGTTGCCCCAGCGCGTCCTCGGCCGAGTGGCAGACCGTCACCTCGAAGTCTTTGCGCTCCAGGTAGGTCTGAATATTTTCGGCCAGCAGTTCGTCATCCTCGACCAGCAGAATGCTGTGTTCCATATTCCCCTCCCGATGCCACTCTAAAGTTGAGACTGACGCGGGTTCCTTCCTGCTCGCGGCTGGTCAGCATGACCGAACCCTGAAACCGCTCCATGATTCGCTTGACCAGCGCGAGGCCGACCCCGAGGCCGCCCTGCTTGGTGGTGAAAAACGGTTTGAACACCAGTTGTTGCTGCTGCGCGCTCATGCCTTTGCCGGTGTCGCTCAGGGTCATGCGCACCTGACCGGCCTGCGCTGTTTCAATCTCGACACTGAGTACGCCGCCTCTGGGCATCGCTTCCAGGGCATTGGCAAACAGGCTATTGAGAATTTGCGTGAGCAGCACCTGTTGACTGACCACCGGCGGACAATCTTGTGGCGTGAATCGCACTTCGACGCCGTTGCGCCGGATCAGCGCATCAAATGCCCCCAGGGTGTCCTCGACCGCCGCCAGCAGGTCCACCGCCTCGCCGTCGTCACTCATCGGGCGCAACGACACCAGCAGTTCGCGAACCCAGCGCGACATGCGGTCAACCTGGCTGATGATGTCGCCGATGTTGCGCTGTGCCCCCGGGCTGGCGATTTCCTGGGCCAGCTCGGCACTGGAACGAATGGTCGCCAGCGGGTTGCGCAGGCTGTGGGCCACCGCCGAGGACATCTCGCCCAGAGCGACAAAGGTTTCATTGCTGATCAGTTGCTGCTGCTGGCTCTGCAGCAGGGTCGAGGCGCGCCGCACGATCCAGAACAAGCCGAGGTAAATCGCCGCGCCGCCGAGAATCGTTGCGGCCCAGATTGAGGCGAACCCACGGTCGATGCGGTCCACCAGATCCGCCGGCTCCTTGTAAATCTCGACCATGGCGACGACTTTGCTTTTGTCGGCGTTGAACATCGGAATATAGTTTTCGATGAACAGGTATTTGGGTTCGCGAGACAGCCGCTGCTCGGGTTTTTCATCGTCGATCTTGTGATAACTGGAAGACACCGGGACTTTCATCTCGAACGACTCATCCAGCTCGTCGTCGTCTTCGAACTTGACGTTGATCAGTTCGGGGTTGGTCGACCAGATGACCGTGCGGTCCAGGGCGTACACCGTGGCCAGCAGAACATCCGGCAAGTGTTCGACGTGATCGAGAAACTCGGCACGGGCCATTGCATGGGACAGCGAATCGACGTCGGGGTAGTTCCCGTCCTGGCGCGAGTCGAGCATCTCGCCCATGGTCCGTTGCGGCGTGATGTTGGCATGGCGCATTTCTGCATCGCCGATGGCCTGCACGAATTGCGCGGTGAGCAGCGCATCGCGCTCCACGCTTTCGGTGACCACGAAGCGCGTGGAGATATACCCCAGCCCCAGCGCCACGGCCGCGATGATGAAAAAACTGGCCAGCGAAAACCAGCGCAGCAGATTGAACTGCCCGCCCCAGCTCTTGATGGCCGCCAGCGCGAGGTTCGGTGCCGATGTTTTCTGTTCTTCCAGTCGTTGCATGGGGATGCCCTGGCGTTCTGGTATCGAGCCGGTTACAGCCGCCCTCTCTCGAATGAGTGTAGGTGGCAATGACCGTGACACACGGTTCAATGATGCTATTTAGCCGCTACTGCATTCGACTCACCGTTTCGCTGGCAGAAGCCGGTTTTACTGGCGTCAATGCCCCGTCGGCCAAGGGCTGCACGGACGGATGCTGACGCTCGGTTTCGGCACTCAGAAAGTCGATGATCGACTGCGCCGAGGCCTCGTCCAGGCGCAGATTGGGCATCGGGATACGCTCGTATTGCTCGAACAGTTGCACTGCGATCGGGTCCTTTTCAGCCAGCACGCGATCCGGTTCGCGGATCCAGCGATTGAGCCAGACCGCGTCACGCTGACGGGTCACGCCGATCAGGTCCGGGCCGATGTTGCGCATGCCGATGCCTTCGCCGTCCTGCGGGCCGAGGCTGTGGCACGAAGCACAGCGGGTGCGGAACAGCTCTTCGCCATTGCTCGGCGGACGAATCTGCGGGGCATCGGCATAGCTTTCTTCGCTGCTGGCCTGCTTCCAGTTCTGCAGCGTGTTGGCCAGTTGGTCGGCGAGGATCCACGGGTTCTCGAACGGCGAGGCTTTCATCCAGCGCCCGGTGCTCTGGTTGCCGACGATCAGGCTCAGGTTGTGGTCCTTGGTGCGGCCGTTGTCGACGCCTTCGATGAACAGCCCGAGCTTCTTGCGCAGCTCGGTGACGTCTTCGAACTCGCCGGTGAGGAATTTCCAGCCGGGGCCGACCTTGAAGCGTTGCGCATAGGCCTTGAGCACTGCGGGGGTGTCGCTCAACGGGTCGATGGTGATCGAGTAGAAAAAGATGTCTTTCCCGACCCGGTCCCCCAGCAGTTTCTGCACCTGGCGCAGGCGCGCGGTCTCCAGCGGGCAGGAGTCGCTGCACGAAGTGAAGATGAAGTTGATCACCACCACCTTGTCTTTGATCAGGTCATCGAAAAAGCGCACCTGCCGACCGTCCTGGTCGGTCAGCAGGGTGTTGGGGAAATAGTCGCCACCCCACGGGGTGGCGGATTCACTGGCGCCTTCGGGCTGCGTCTGATGGGCGATGAGCACCTGACTGCCGAGCAGGCAGGTGACCAACACCAGAATCAAGTGCATGCCCAGGGCGCGGGAGCGCGGCGTTGGCTGGGTCATGTCGGCTCCCTCCCTGCTCATGGTTTCACGGTCACTTGCGGGCCGAAGCCGTCGCCAGTGCGGAAGGTTGGCAGTGCGGCGGAGTTGACGTAGCGCACGCCATCCCAGCTCGGCAGCGGTGTTGGCATCAACTGCAGCTGCCCGGGTTTTTCCAGGTCCCAACGCAGCAGCATCGAGTTGTCCTCATGCTGGGTGTTGTGACAGTGCTCCATGTAGGTCCCGGCAAACTCGCGGAAGTTGATCGCCATCTCGACGTTGTCCAGCCCGTCGGCCTCCGAACCGATCCGGTAGACGTCCTTGCGCGCCCATTTTTCCCATTCAGGCGGGGCCTTGCCGCCACGGCTGAGGATGATCCCCTCCTCGAAGTGCACGTGCACCGGATGACTCCAGCCCGTGCCGCCGGCCTTGATGTTCCACACTTCCAGGGTGCCGATGCCGCTGACTCCGGCGTCGGTCGGGCCGCTGGCCAGTTTGGTCGAGGCATTCAACCGGCGTGGGTCCATGTGGAAGCCGAAACCGCTATCGGTCTTGATCGTCCACGGCGCTTCATCGGTGCCGTCGGCGCGACCGAAGGTGAAGGTCCGGTGCAGCGCCTTGGCCAGCAGCGCCTTGTCGGCAGCGTTGTCACGGTGGATCTTCAGCGGAATCATCACCAGGCCTTCCGCCTTGCCCGGTTTGGCCGGTTCGTAGGCCGCCGGGTTCATCGACAGATCCTGGCCGGTATAAGCCTTGACGTTGAGTTGCAGGACCTTGCCTACCACCGGGTCACCCCGATCCCATTGCGGACCCTTGCTGGTCTGTTTGATGACTGCCAGGTATTTCTCCGACAGCACGTCGGCCAGCGGGATCACTTCTTTCGGGCCCTTGCCGTCGTCCTGGGCTTGCAGGTTGACGAAGAACAGCTTGTCGCCCGGTTTGATGCCGTTTTTCGCGAAGTTGACGATGATGTCGAACCGCTCGGCGATGCCCTGGGTCGGCAGGATCGCGTTGTGGTTCTGCTTGTCGCCGTCGGCATCCAGGTCCATCGAGCCGTCGAACGGCACGCTGTGTTCCATGATGTTGCCGTCGTTGGCGATCATGTGGAACGGCACCCGGCTGTACGACACACCGGAGTTTCTCGGCCCCTGGAATTCGCCGCCGGTGCCTTTGACTTCACGCACCAGGGCGAGCTTGAAGTAGCGCGACACCGAACCATTGAGGAGGCGGAAGCGATAACTGCGCGCCCGTACGTCGAGGGTCGGTTTCCACTGCCAGTTGACCAGCACCTGATCGCCGATGAAGCCGTCGGTGTTGAACGGGTTGAACCACAGCTGACCTTGCTGATCCCAGGCCTTGTCGGCGAACACCAGATTGACGTCGTAGTCGCGGTTGCCCCACGGCAAGGCGCTGCCGCTGGGGAAACGCAGGTTGACGCCGTCGTTCACCGATTCGTTGCCACGGTCCAGGGCGCTGTAGTAGTTCATCATCGCCGCGTTGCCCTTGTAGACGTTCTGCGCGGTGAAATCGAGCATGTGGTCGTGGAACCAGTGGGTGCTCATGGTTTCGCGCCAGTCGCCACGAATCCTGATGGTGCCGTGGTCGCAGGTCTTTTTCGCAGGCTGCAGGTCATTGACCCACAGGGTTTCCCCCGGCGCGCACGGGAACGCCGCGCGTGGGTCTTCAGCCTTGGTGTTGATGCTGTCGTAGCCGGCAAGCTGGATCGGCCAGCGATAGTCGTAGTACTGACCGGGGAAGAAAAACGCGTTGGCATAACCATCGCTTTCCGCCGGCGCGTGGCCGTTGTGCTCGTGGGTGGTGATGGTGTGCAGACCGAAACCGCGGTTGGCGGAAGGATCGATCGGCAAGCCGTTGTAGTGACGCATCAGCACTGGTTGGCCGTAGCGCACCATCAACAGTTTCGGCGGCAGCGTGCCGTCGAAGGTCCACACCGAGTTGTGGTCCTGCACCGGCATCGCCGGGTGGAACCGTGGGTCGACACCCTTGGCCGTGCCATCGGTCGCCGGCACGCCCGCGACGTTGTGGTACAGACCGCCGGGGCCGAATTCGCCCACCGCATAACCGTGCATCTGCCGACTGTCACGCAGACCACCGTTCAGCCGCGCGCCGGTCTGCACGGTCTTGTAGGCGACTTGCGGGTAGAACTCGTTCCAGCGCTGATGAGCCCAGCCTTTTCCCGGTGGCCGGCCTTCGGCGGAGGAACCGATGTGACGGTTGAGAAACAGTTCGATCTGCGCCTGCCAAGGGTTGCGGTCAACCGTGTTGGCATACTGGCTCGGAAATGGCGTGAGCCCCGGTTGACGCAGAAACGCATCCAGCGCCGTGCCGGGAGGCGCGCTGCGGGCGATGTTGTTCGGGTCTTGCGCCGGCGCCGGACCGATGGCGGCTGGCGGAAAACTCAACGGCGCGGCCGGTGTGGTCGGGTCGAGTTTTTCCGGGCCGAACTCTTCGAACAGCACCAGTTGCTGAGTGAACGGCTGGGCACCGTACAGCGGGCTCGGCTTGCCGTTGGTGGGGTAATTGAAACTGGTCTGGACGGTGGGCGGCAGGATGTTTTCCGTGCGCGTCGTGTTGCGCGTGCCTTTGACCCCGTCAGGCAGATCGAAGGAGTCTACGTTCGCCTCGGGCATCGTCAGGATTGCATTGAGCGCGCCAGCGCGGTCTTCGGGCTCGTCGTAATAGGCCGACGGGTCGGACGCTTCCGGCTGATTCTCGTCGTCGATCGGGCTCGCTCGGACCGCGGACATCTGGCCCAGGGTCAACATCAGAAAGACGCTCAGTGGCGTCAACAGAAACAGTTTTCTGGGGTCACGCATTGCTCTGTCCATCATCAGCCGCCTCATCTAAGGAAGGGGTGATGGTGTTTTGCAATTACCTCGCCAAAAAATCATTTCCAGTTGTAACAGGGACTTGCACGCGCTGTTGCATTCCCCACTCCCCGGTGACCGGGGCCTGACACCCACTGCTGGGGGAAGTTCACCCCAACTTACTGGATGAGCTGAAACGCCAGACGAACGGTGGTGCCCTCGCCTTCGCGGCTGTCCAGGCTCACGCCCCCGCCGAAGCGCTCCATGATCCGTTTGACCAGCACCAGCCCCACGCCAAGGCCGCCCTGCTTGGTGGTGAAGAACGGCCGGAACGCCATGCTGCGCTGTTCCTCGTTCATGCCTTTGCCGGTGTCGCTGAGCATGACGCTCACGCCACGGCTGTCGCTCGGTTCGAGGGTGATGGTCAGCGTGCCGCCCTTGTCCATGGCTTCCAGCGCGTTGGCCAGCAGGCTGTTGAGGATTTGCGTGAGTTGTACCGGCTGGCTCAGCACCATCGGCGTCTGCTGAGGTTGAAACACCACCTGCACGCCGGCCCTGGCGATCTGCTGCTCGAACGCCATCAGGCTGTCGTGCAGCGCCGCCACCAGGTTCACCGGTTCCGGGTCGTCATTGAGCGGTCGCAACGATTGCAGCAGTTCGCGCACCCACTTCGACATGCGGTCGACTTGGCCGATGATGTCCTTGATGTTCTTCTGTGCCGGCCCCGCGTCGAACTCCAGCGCCAGCTCGGCGCTCGAGCGAATGGTCGCCAGCGGGTTGCGCAGACTGTGGGCCACCGCCGAAGACATCTCGCCCAGCGCGACAAAGGTTTCGTTGGCGATCAGTTGTTTTTGCTGGGCCGCCAGCAGAATCGCCGCCCGCCGCACGATCCAGTACAGCCCCAGGTAAATCAGCCCGCCGCCCAGCGCGGTCGCCAGCCAGATCAGCGTCAGCCCGCGTTCCATGCGGGCGATCAGGTCCTTGGGCTCTTTATAGATCTCGACCATCGCCGTGACGTTCTTGCCCTCGGCGTCGAACAGCGGGATGTAGTTTTCGATGAAGATGTATTCCGGCGGCACCACGAACTTTTGTTCTTCGCGGGCCTTGTCGACGTCGTGATAGCTGGCCGAGACCGGGATCTTTTCATCGAAGGCCCGGTCGAGGTCTTCGTCGGCATGAATCCGGGTGTTGATCAGCGCCGGGTTGGTCGACCAGATCACGGTACGGTCCGGCGCATAAATGTTGGCGAGGATCACGTCCGGCAAATGCTCGATGTGATCAAGAAACTCGCCTCTGGCGCTGGCTCGGGCCTGCGGGTCGACATCGGGAAAATCGTTGTCCTGACGAGGGTCGAGCAACTCCCCCATGGTGCGGATATTGGGAATCGAGACGTGGCGCACTTCCGCCGACGCGATGGCCTGAATGAACTGCGCGGTCAGCAAGGCATCGCGCTGCACGCTTTCTTCGATCACGAACCGTGTCGACACCGCCCCGAGCGCCACCGCCACGGTGCCGATCACCGCCATGCTGATCAATGAAAACCAGCGCAACAGGTTGAACGGCTGCTTGCGCGAGTTCAGCCGCTGGCTGCCCTCCTCGACCGGTAGCGTTTTTGACTGCATGTTCATGGCGGCGACTTCCCGATACGTCCCTATAGGGTTATAGCCCACGGTTGGGTGTTTGCCCGGATGCGGGGGGTGAACGGCCCCACGTTCGGCCGATTTCCCGGTCAGGCGAAAACCGCCAGGCGTTCATGCCCCCACAATCCCCAATGCTGGGGACAGTCGCCCTATCCGGACGTGCGTCCTTCCCCCCCACGACAAGCCGCGAATCCTTGCGCCACGGGCGTTTGCCGCCGTTTGGCCCGTCGTTGGTATGGAAGTTGTAAAGCCCTCTGCAACTGACCCATCCCCAAGGGGCAGGTACCTTGATAGAGGGATTAACTCATGCACCCTTTACTGTCCAAAACCGCGACCGTCCTGGTCGTGAGCGCTTTGGCCCAGGGCATTGCCCAGGCCGCTCTGTTCGCCGTCGACCCGGGTCCCTACACACCGGCCAATGGCGGTTTCGCCAGCTGGTATCAGGACAGCCACGGTCGCACCCTGGATCTGTGCCTGTCCAAAGCGCTCAGCTCCCGCGTGCCGAGCACACCCGGCGCCCCGTCGTACATGTGCTCGCTGCTGCCGACCCCCGGCGTGTTCGATGACGCGCAACCGCTCGTATTCCCCACCAACTTCCCCGATGAAGCCTTCTGGTTCACCGGAGAAACCACCGTCGTCGATGCAGCACGCGGCATCGACCTGACTTACGTCAGCGCCATCGAAGCCGCGTTCGGCGGCGGCGACCCCGCAGAGGGCGACCAGATCAGCTTCGCCCGAATCCGCATCCGGGTCGATGTGCCCACTGCCGGCACCTACGTCATCACCCACCCCTACGGCGTCGATGTATTCACCGTCGACACCCCCGGCCGGCGCGCGATCAACATGACCCGCGACATCGGCATCGGCACCCCGCAAACCTACGACGGCGCGCTCAAGGGTGACATCGGTCCGTTCCTGCGCAGCGTCAACGGGCCGTACACCGAGACCAATCCGTTGACCGGCGCGGCCGAACAGTTTGTTGGCGATCCGAACCTCAACGAAGCGGTCACCGGCAGCCCGTTCAACACCAACTACGTACGCATCGAAGGCCCGGGCGGCATCGACCTGCGCAGCACGACTTTCGCCGTGTCCGGCAAGTTGTCGACAGTAGTGCGGCCAACGCCTCTGATCACCGAGCGCAGCACCTACTCGCGCAAGCCCGGCGAAAGCGCACCAGTGGCCCAACAAGACGTGTTCGTCAAAGCCCCGCCCGCGCCGGGTACCGCCGCCATCACCAGCAGCACGCCCGTGGTGAACATGACAGAAGCCGACAGCACCGGCAGCTGGTACGCGCAATCGGCGGTCAACCCGACTTTGCCCTCCGTGCTGCAGGTGACCGCCGACAACCACCTGGCGATCGCCACCAGTTCGCCGACCACCCTGCCCATGAACCTGACCGACCTGGTGGTGATCCAGCGCGCCGAGTACAGCCTCACTTCCGGGCAATTGACCGTGGTGGCCTCGACCAGTGACGAAACCTCGCCACCGGTGCTCACCGCCACCTCCGGCACCGGCGCCACCATCGGTGCGCTGGGCGGTGATGGCGCGGTGAAAACCCTGGCCACCGGGATCACGCCGATTCCACCGGCCAAGGTTCGGGTGACGTCGTCCAACGGCGGCAGCGATACCGAAGAAGTGGTCATCGTGCAATGAACGCTCACATGCCCAGATCCGCATCAGGAGGCATCATGAACAAGTGGCCACGCTTCGCGCTCAACGCGCTCGGGCTGACAATCTCGCTGACCGGCAGTGCGTTCGCGCAACTGGCCGCCGTCGATCCCGGCCCCTACACCTTCGCCACCGGGAAATTCCCGATGTGGTATCAGGACAACAATCAACTGTCGATGGAGCTCTGCCAGTCGCGCGCCGCCAGTTCGCGGGTGCCGGTCAGCACCCCGCCGGCGTACATGTGCACTTTGCTGCCGGAACCGGGCGTGTTCGATGACAGCCTGCCGATGGTGTTCCCCGACAACTGGCCGCCGGAAGCGTTCTGGTTCCTGGCGGAAACCGCGATCCCCAACAACGGTGCCGGTTTCGGCGTGGATGCCTACGTGGCCGGGATCGAAGCGGCATTCGCTGCAGAAAACCCGGTGGACGGCGATCAGCAAAGCTTCGCGCGGATCCGCATCCGGGTGAACGTCCCGGTGGCCGGCACCTACACCATCACCCACCCGTATGGTGTTGAAACGGTCAACGTCACCACACCGGGTCGACGAGCAATCAACATCACCAAGGACGTCGGCATCGGCGCGCCGGGCAACTTCAGCGGTGCGCTCGACGGCGCCATCGGCCCATTCCTGCGCAGCATCAACGGCCCTTATACCGAAGTGAACCCGGACACCGGCGGCATCGAAACCTTCGTCGGCGACCCGAATCTCACCGAAGCGGTGACCGGCAGCCCGTTCAACACCAACTTCCTGCGGATCGATGGCCCGTCGGGCGCCGGCTCGATTCAGACCAACCTGTTCACCGTCGCCGGCAAGGTCCTCGACAATCGTCAGCAAACCCAAGTCGCCATCGACCGCGCCACCTATCGCCGGACCTCGGCCGGTGTGCGCGCCGAAGTGTTCGCCAAGGCTGACAGCAGCTCGACCCTGTGCTTCCGCGAAACCGTGGCGTTGCTGCCCGGCCCACCGCCGACGCCGTGCCAGACCAGTCTGCTGGGTGACAACAACGGGTTGTTCTTCGGCCAGCGCCTGGGCACCGGCACCCTGCCGTCGGTGGTGGTCGTGACCGCGACCAACCCGGCCGGCACTACCCGTCCGACCGCCGTTTCGGCCAAGCTCACCGACGTGGTGAAAATCCAGACCGCCCGCTACAGCTGGGCCAACCACAGCCTGCTGATCGAAGCCACCTCGACCGATGAAGTCGCGGTGCCGGACATGGTTGCGCAGGGCTACGGACGTCTGTCGAAAACCGGCACGCTGCAAAAAATCACCGTGGCCGACCTGACCCAGCCTCCGGCGACCGTCACGGTCAAATCCGCCGCCGGCGGCAGCGATACCGAGCCAGTCGTAGTGGTCGGTGCAGCACCGGACACCGGTGAGAACCAGGCGCCACTGGCCAACGCCGACACCGGCAGCACCAGCTTCGGCGTGCCGATCACCCTCAGCCTGTTGACCAACGACAGTGACCCCGACGGCAATGTGCCGCTGAGCATCACTGCCCTCACTCAACCGGCAGCCGGCCAAGGCACCGTGGCCCTGAACGGCACCACGTCGGTGGTCTACACCCCGCCAGCCGTGGTCAATACTCCGCTGACCACTACCTTCACCTACAAGGCCCAGGACAACAAAGGCCTGGCCTCGGCCAACCCGGCGACCGTGACGGTGACGGTCGCGCCTAACCGGCCACCGACCGCCGTCGCCGACAGCGTCGCCACATTGGGTGTCGCAATCCCGATCAACGTCCTGGCCAACGACACCGATCCGGAAGGCAACACACCGCTGGGCGTCGCCAGCCTGACCCAACCACCGGCAGGACGCGGCACGGTCAGCACCGACGGCACGGTGATCACCTACACCCCACCGGCCACCGTGACCACGGCTTTCACCACGACCTTCACCTACATCGCCCGGGACAGCTTCAACGCCCAGTCGACGCCGGCGACCGTCACGGTGCAAGTGTCGCCACGGCCAGCGGCGGAAACCTTCACGATCACCACCTCGACCGTGCAGGCCCGTTCCGGCGGCCGCTTCAACTGGGACTTCGCCGGCACCTCGTCGGTGACCACCGGCAACACCATCACCGTGCAGGTCACCACCCCGACCGGGCTGGTAACGCTGGGCACCACCACGGTACCGGTGACCGGACGCTGGCGGCTGACGCTGAACAACACGCTGGTCGTGCCATCAGCCAACCCGACCGCCACCATCCGCTCGTCCCAGGGCACCGTTCGCACCATCTCGGTCAACACGCTGTGAGCCAACGCCCCGCCTGCTTTCGGGCCGGCGGGGCAACGCTCAACGGTTAACGCCCCACAGGATATTTGCCATGAACACGCCGACCGCCGCCCTGCTTTGCCTGCTCGCCCTGTGCGTCAGTGCGGGCGTGCGCGCCGACGACCTGATGGAAAACGACGACCTGGCGCCCAACAGCGCCGATCTCGGCGAACTGCCGCCCCCCGTGGGCCAGCAAGCCCTGATCGACCAGAACGGCCAGGTCAACCTGGCGCTGCTGTCGCAGAACGGTCAGTCGCTGCTGGGCAGGATCGTGCAGTCGGGCAGCAATCAGGAGGCGTACATCCTGCAACAAGGCAGCGACCTGATGGCCCTGATCACGCAAAACGGCTCCGGCAACGCCGCGTCCATCACGCAAACCGGCAGCCACAACCGTGCGCAGATTTCGCAAAACGGCAACAACAACGACGCCAGCATCGAGCAGGCCGGCACGGGGCTGCAAAGCGCCGTGACCCAGTCGGGCAACGGCATGAGCGTTTCGGTCAAGCAATATCGCTAAGCACTGCAATCATCGGAGAGTTCATCATGTTCAAACTGACGCCCCTCACCGCCGCCATCCTGGTCATGATCAGTGCCCAGGCCATGGCCGACGACAGCCTTTCCACCCAGAGCCAGTTCGGTACGGCCAACATCGCTGATGTGAAGCAGACCCAGGCGCCGTTCAGCACCGCGACCCAGACCCAACTGGGCCAGGGCAACAACGCCGCCGCCGTGCAGGACACCGCCACCAGCGTCATCACCCAGGACGCGGTCGGTGACTACAATGCCGGTTACGCCGAGCAGCTGTTCGAAGACAACAGCACCATCACCCAACAACAGGTCGGCGCCTTCAACACCACCCACGCCAGCCAGTCCCTGGGTTTCGGCGCCGGCAACCAGGCGCTGCAACAACAGCAAGGCACCGGCAACTTCTCGTTCGTCTATCAGGACTCGCAAAACGGCAGCGAAGGCAAGACCTTCCAGTTCGGCGACAGCAACGAAGCCAACATCGAGCAACTGTACGAAGGCACCGGCAACAGCTCGGTAATCACCCAGTACGGCACCGCCAACTACGGCACCGCCGAACAGGTACTGCACAACGGTGGCCAGATCGGCATCAACCAGGCCGGCGAAAACAACTACGCCTACGGCGACCAGCGCAACGGCACCGGCGGCAACATCACCATCAACCAGTTCGGCAACCTCAACGGCACCGAAATCTGGCAAGACTCGCAACTGGCCAGCCAGGCCACCGTCAACCAGTACGGCGACAGCAACGAAACCGTGGTCGACCAGAGCTTCGGCGAAAACAACACCGCCGCCGTCACCCAGGTCGGCAACACCAACGCCATCTATGCCGACCAGTTCGAATCGGTTAACTCGACCCTGGCGCTGTATCAAGTCGGCAACGGCAACGTGCATTTCACCTACCAGAACGGCGACAGCCACACCCTCAACGCCACCTCGGTGGGCAACGACAACAAGGTCTACGCCAGCAACTGGAAAGGCCCGCAACATGGCGGCCAGTTCGGCAGCAACCAGCGCGCCACGGTCAATCAGACCGGCAACGGCAACATCGCCAGCTTCACCCAGGACGGCATCGGCCAGATCATGACCACTAACCAGACCGGCACTGGCAACAAAACCACGGTCAGCCAGGCTGATTCCTACAACGAGCTGTACTTCGACCAGAACGGCAGCGACAACATCCTCATCGCCGACCAACGCGGCACCACCAACCTGGTTCAAGGCTCGTCGAACGGCTCGGGCAACAGCGCCGAATTCGATCAATCCGGCACCGGCAACCAGGCCTACACCGCGCAGCTGTATGGCAGCGACAACATGATCACCGTGAAACAGGCTGACACCATGAACGTGGCGTATGTAACCCAGGGCGGCACCGGGAACATTGCCAATGTGGATCAGAGCGGGATGACGCAGACCGCGACGATTCAGCAGTTCGGGTCGGCTAACCAGGCGACGGTTTTGCAGCAGTAAGTGTTGGGTGTTGGAAAACCGCGATCTTGAGGTCGCGGTTTTTTTTGCGCTGATGATTGGGTATTGATCGTTCCCACGTCGAGGCGTCGAACCGTCTGCGTGGGAATGCCTCAAGGGACGCTCCGCGTTCCAACTCGCGAATTTGACGCGGAGCGTCAGGGGCTGCATTCCCGCGCAGAGCGTGGGAACGATCAATTTGGTGCTGCGGTGCAGTCCTTGTTCGACGCCTCAAGTGTCTGGTACCTGCATTGAACCTCTTCCATCAATACCTGTATTTCAGCCATCACTTGCTCATGCGGAATACTTGGACGCGGGTCGTCGATTGACGCTTGGACTTCGGCACGGAACCACCGGTCGTAGCTGGCGGCCTGCTCTTCGCTTTCGAAGTCTGAAACGATGGTGGAGATCAGGGGATCCATGGTGACTCCAGTTTGAATGTGAAAAACGCGACCCGTTGCTGGGCCGCGTTTTTTTATTGGGCATGTGCTGGATCAGCCCTTCAGCTCGACGTGATCCAAGGCCTGATTTACGGCCAGTTCACCCAGCATGAGGATCTGGGCGATACCCAGGGCGGTCTTGCGGTGGGCGGGGTCGAGGGTGGCGGCGAAGTTGTTGAGCATTTCGCTGGCCGAGCCCAGGGATTCGCTGGCGTTGGCGAGCAGGGATTCGGTGTTGTAGGCCGGGTTGGCGAGGTACATCGGGGCGGGTTCGTTGACGCTGCCCATGATGTGGGCGCCGGGGCAGAGGTAATGATCGAGGGCGCGTTCGGCGGCTTCGTGGAGTTTTTTCGAGTTGACGGAGGTGTATGGGGAGGTTGGGTCGGTTTCGGGGT
>NZ_JBWKYU010000031.1:0-64523 GCF_059423925.1 Pseudomonas sp. GW458-11-26-14-LB4 | reverse complement strand
CCGCCCCCCCTGTAGAGAATTCCCCATGTTCGATCCAGCCGACGAGCCGTTGTTTCGTCTCGATGTAGCGGGCCTGTCCGACTCGCTTGAAGTCCTGGCATTCACGGGTTGCGAAGCCATCAGCGAGCCTTTTGCGTTTGAGATCGACTTGCTGGTCGATGATCCGCATCTGGACCTTGCCGGGCTGATGTATCGTTCGGCGCGCCTGTGTTTCGGGCCTTGCGGCAATGGTGTTCACGGGCAGTTGCACAGTCTTGTCCAGCATGAACAGGGGCGCGACGCCCGGTTGTGCCGGGCGCGGCTGGGGCCTCGGTTGAGTTGTCTGGGCCTGCGCTACAGCCAGCGCATTTTCAGCGACCGCTCCGTGCCGCAGATTCTGGATCAGGTGCTCAGGGAGCACGGTATCAGTGGCACCCGGCGCCGATTTGACCTGCAAGGCGCGTATCCGCCCCGGACGTTCTGCACCCAGTACGGCGAGTCGGATCTGCAACTGGTACAGCGGTTGTGCGGGCAGGCACGCATTCACTATCACTTCGAACATGGGAACCGTGGACATTGCCTGGTGTTCGGGGACGATCCCGCCAGGCTGCCACACGCCGCGAACCTGCGATTCGATTGCGGGGATGGGGAACCGTCGCCAACAGTGCGCCGCTGGCAACTGGGCGAGCATGCCGGCCTGTACGCAGAAGGCTCGCGGCGGACACGTACGGCGCGGGGGCATTCCGATTCGCCAACCCTGCGCAGTGGTCACTGGTTGACGATTACCGGCCAGCCCCTTGCAGAAGCCAATGGGCACTGGCTGGTGAGCCGAATCGAGCATCGAGCCGATCAGTTGCTCGAACCGCCTTACAGCAACCGGATTTTTGCCGCTGACCGGTTGCCGGTGTTCCGATCACCCATTGAACACCTGGGGGCGCGCATGCGCAGCCCGCAACGTGCCTGGGGGGTATCGGTCGAGGAGGCGCAACCGGATGCGGTGCGGCCGGTGGCCGTTCAGTTCGACTGGCTCTATCAGGGGGAAGGGGCCCGCCCCAGCCACTGCTGGCTGCCGCTGGCTCCGGCGTTGGCCGATACGCCGATGGCATCATTGCAGGACGGAGCAGAGGTGGTGGTGAGCTTTCTGGAAGGCAACCCTGAACAGCCGGTGATCAGCGGTGTCTTGCAGATCCCGGCACTCACCAAAGCCATCGAGGATGACGCATCGCCGCCACTGCCCGAGCGTCTGGCGAGCGCGGGCCTGCCTCAATGGCTGAAAGCGGCCGAGCCGTTATTGTTGTTGTGCCTGATACCGGGTGGCGGCAGTTATCGCCATTGCGCGGCGTCATTGTGCAGCTGTCGATTGGTCGGCGGGCTCAAGACGAGCGACGCAAGATGAGTGTTTCGACCCCCGGACAGCGTGCGCAGTGGTTGTTGCTGGACATCGCACAGGCGCCGCAGGCAGTGCAGACGCTGCGCCAGGGTTTCGCCGGTGTGCACAGCCTGAAGCTGTTCGACGGGACGGAGTTTCAACCGGTCAGTGACCAGGGCCCGTGGCTGATCGACCTGCGTGACAGCCCGGCGCTGTCGGCGCTCTGCCACGCCGATCCGCTGACCTGGCAAGGGCTGCTGCTTGGCAGCGAGGCCTCGGCGTCGTTGTTGCGCGAACACTTGCAGCGGATGCTGACCGTGTCCGTCGGTCTGAATCACCGGGCACTGCTCAATTTCTACAATCGCCAGACCGCCAGCTACTTTTTCGATGCCTGCAATGCCCGGCAATTGAGCTGCTGGCTTGGGCCGATCGCATGGCTGCGCTGGTTCGGCGGGACCTGGGCCGATCTGGCCGGCGGCAGTCAGGGCTGGCAGCAACTGCGCAATCCGGGGCTGGCCGTGGAGCCGCTGCGTATCGAGCAAAGCCTGACCCGCCAGCAGCGTGAACGCCTGCACCGTTGCCTGCTGGATCAGCATGTCTGGCGCTGGAGTCAGGCGACAGGGAACGACTATCGGCTGATGTCTTCCTTTCAGGAGCAAGGCCTGGAACTGGGGTTCAGCGAGCAGGCGTTGCTGGACGACTGGTTGTGGCTGCGTTTGCAGCATCCACGTGCCGAACTGACGCCGCTGCCGCAAGGATTGCCCCCACGGGAACGGCTCGAACTGTTGCGTCGGCGTTGGCTCAACGACCCGTCGTGAAGCGCCGCTTCAGTGAGCGGCCCCGTTGAACCAGCCATCGGTGCGCCGCAGCCACCACGCCAGCCCTCCGAGCGTCAGGCTGCGCAGCACCATGAACAACAGGAATGAAATCCACAGGCCGTGATTGCCCAGACCTTGCAGCGCCCAGGCGACCGGCAGCAGCAGGATCACGGTCGCCAGCATGCCGTTGCGCATTTCCCGGGCGCGGGTGGCACCGATGAACAGGCCGTCGAGCAAGTAGCTCCAGACCGCGATCAACGGCAGGACGGCCAGGTAGGGCAGGTAGATGAAGGCGGTGTCGCGCACGCTCTGGATGTCGGTCTGCATTTCGATGAATAAGTGGCCGGCCAACAGAAACAGTGCTGCAAAGCCCAGGCTGGCCAGCAACGACCAGCCACCGGCAACCACCAGCGACCGGCGCAGGGCCAGACGATCACGGGCGCCGATGGCGTGGCCGCACAGGGCTTCGACGGCGTGGGCCAGACCGTCCAGTGCGTGGGCGGTCAGCAGCAGGCCGTTGAGCAGCAGCGCGTTGGCCGCGACCGTGGCATCGCCGAGTCGCGCGCCCTGCACGGTGATCAGGAAAAACACCGATTGCAGGGCCAGGCTGCGGATGAAAATGTCGCGGTTGACGGCCAGCAGCGGGCGCCAGCTCTGCCAGACTTTCAGTGCGGCCCAGGCGATGTGCCCGGGATAGGCGCGCAGTGCCTTGCGGGTCATCCACAGGCCGAGCAGGGCGCCGCTCCATTCGGCGATCACCGAGGCCCGGGCCGAACCGACCACGCCCCAGTCCAGGCCGATCACGAACCACAGGTTGAGCACGATGTTGATCAGGTTGGTGCTCAACAGAATGGCCAGCGGCGCCCGGGCGTTCTGGGTGCCGAGGAACCAGCCGACCAGCGCATAACTGGCCAGCGCCGCCGGCAGCCCGAACAGCCGGGTGTGGAAGAAGTCGCGGGTCAGTTGATCCAGCTCCGCCGACGGTTGCATGAAGTGCAGCGCAACCCCGCTCAGCGGTACGCCCAGGGTTCCGAGCAGCAGCGCCAGCCCCATCGCCAGCAACAGGCCCTGAAGCAGAATCTGCCGCAAGGCCGCACCGTCGCTGCGCCCGGCGGCCTGGGCGGCGAAGCCGGTGGTGCCCATGCGCAGAAAACCCATGGCCCAGGCCAGAAAGGTGTACAGGCTGGCACCTACCGCCACCGCGCCCAGTTGATGGGCGTGGGGCAGATGCCCGATGACGGTGCTGTCGACCAACGCCACCAGCGGCACGGAAATGTTGGAGAGGATCATGGGGGCGGCGAGGGCCCAGACCCGGCGATGGGTCGGGCGGTCGCGCCAGTCGGCGATCAGGTTGGACATGCGGGCTCCTTGGGGAGCGGCATTGTAGCGGGAGGTGTCAGTGAATGATCCAGCTCAGCAGCCACAATCCCAGCAGCAACCAGATAATCCCGGCAATGATTGAGGCATTCATGAACGCGCGGATCGCCGACCACAGCAGCATCAGGCCGACGATCAGCGCGATGATGCTGATGATCGACGTGTCCATGCCCAGCGCCTTCGACAGCCCGTCGACAAAGTTGCCGCCGGCGTTGCCCAGCAGATTGAACAGGCCGCTGAGGCCATCGACGATGAAGCGGATGATCGAGCCGAGCGCCTGGCCCAGCCATTCGAAAAAGCTTTCTACCTGCATGTCTGTTTCCTGATGAAAGAGCTGAGCCTTGGGCCGCAGCGGGTGCGGTCGAGTTCCCTGCAAGCATAGAGGGTTTTAACGGGCGACTGGCGCTTGCCTTCGCCCAGCTTCCCCCCGAAGCTATACGCCTTCAGGAGAGCCCGATGAACCTTGTTGAACTGACCGAACGCCTGCACGCCATTCGCGACCGCAATGACTGGCGGCAATTTCACAGCCCGAAAAACCTGGCCATGGCCGCCAGCGTGGAAATGTCCGAACTGGTGGAAATCTTCCAGTGGCTGACCGAAGACCAGTCCCGCGAACTGCCGGCGGACAAACTCGCCCACGCCGGGCAGGAAGTCGGCGACATCGTTCTCTATCTGTTGCTGCTGTGCAGCGAACTGGGGCTGGACATGAATGAAGTGGTGCGCAGCAAACTCGCCGACAGCGAACGGCGGTTCAGCTGATGAGCGACCGTCATTTCGATCAGTTGGCGACCCGTTTCGCCGAAAAAATCTACGGCGGTGCCAAAGGCGCGATCCGCCTGGCGGTGCTGCAAGCCGACCTCGCCGAAACCCTGCCGGATCGTCCGTTGCGGGTGCTGGACATCGGTGGCGGCCTGGGCCACATGTCGCTGTGGCTGGCCGAGCGCGGGCACCAGGTGACCTTCACCGAGCCGGCCGAGCCGATGCTTGAAGGCGCACGCCAGCGCTTTGCCGACGCCGGGCAAACCGCGACGTTCATTCAGGCGCCCTGGCAGGAACTGCTCGGCCAGCTCACCGAGCCCTACGATCTGGTGCTGTGCCATGCGGTGCTGGAATGGCTGGCCGAACCGCACGCGATCCTGCCGGTGCTGCATCAGTTGACCAAGCCCGGCGGCTGGTTGTCGCTGGCGTTCTACAACCGCGATGCGCTGATTTACCGGAACCTGCTCAAAGGCCATTTCAAGAAAATGCGCAAGAACGACATGGCCGGTGAAAAGCAGAGCCTGACCCCGCAGCAGCCGCTCGATCCACGGGAACTGGCAACGCAACTCGGCGGGTTGTGGCAGGTCGAAACCCAGAGCGGGGTGCGGGTTTTCCACGATTACATGCCGGTGGAATTCCAGGCCCGCGCCGAGTTGATTGATTTGCTCGAGATGGAACTCGCCCACCGTCGTCACCCAAGCTTCGCCGGGCTTGGGCGCTACTTGCACTGGATCTGCCGGCCGATCTGATCGGAGCGAGATATGAAAGGTCATTCAGGGTTACTGCTGATCTGTCTGGGGTTGGCCGCCTGCCAGGGCAGCAACCCTTACGTGGCGCAGTCGCGGCCGTTGCCGCCGGCGCCACCACAAGCGGCAACCACCTTCGACCGCAGCGCTTATCCCGCGCCCCCTCGTGATTACGGGCGCTATCGCAGCTGGGCGTGGCTCAACGGTCAGCTGCCGCCGGGCACAGCCTGGGCGGACTCGGCGCAAGTGGCCGAGGCCGTCAGCAGTGCGCTGGATCAGCGCGGTCTGCGCCCGTTGCATGACAATCGCCCGGCCGACCTGCTGGTCAGTGCCAACCTGAGCCTGGAAACCCGCCTGCGTCAGGTGCAGGACGATTACGGTTACTACGGCGGCGGATACGGTGGTTATGACCGTTACGGCCGCGGTTACGGGATGTACAACACGGTGCCGATCGTTCGTACCTATCAGGAACAGGTCGTGGTGGTGCGGGTCGATCTGTTCGACGCCGGCAGTGGTCAGCCGGTCTGGAGCGCCAGCGCCGAAACCGGCACTCAAGGCAAGCAAAGTGATCGCACCGACGCGATTCGCGAGGCTGTCGAAAAGGCCATGTCGGCGTATCCTCCCAGTTAGCTTCCTGCAATTGAGAAGCTCCCTCAGGTTCATGTCTTCCACCGGAGAAAAACCATGTTCCGCCGTCTCGCTTTACTGGCCGTGGCCGCACTGCTCAGTGCCTGCGCCGCCAACCAGGTCAATCATGACTTCGACGCCAGCCGCGACTTTGCCGCGTACCGCAGCTGGAGCTGGAAAGACCCCGCCCTGCAATACCGCCCAGACGATCCACGGATCAAGAGCGACCTGACCGAACAACGCATTCGGCAAGCCGTCGCCGATCAACTGGATCAGCGTGGTCTGCGCCCGGCCGCCTCGGGCGCCCGAGGCGATCTGTTTGTGCAGACTTACCTGATCGTCGAGGACCGGCAGCAACAGGTGACCACCAACTACGGCGGCGGTTGGGGTGGCCCGTGGAACGGTTATTGGGGCGCACCGATGTACAACGAAACCCGCAACATCACCTACAAGGTGGCGACCATCCAGGTCGATCTGCTCGACGGCAAGGACGGCAAACTGGTGTGGCGCGGCAGCGACGAGCAAATGCTCAGTCGCACGCCGAACCCGGCGGATCGCAGCAATGCCATCCGCGAGACGGTGGCGCGGATCCTGTCGAATTATCCTCCGCGCTGAGCCTGCGCAAAAAAAACGGGAGTCCATGGCTCCCGTTTTTTATGGGCGGGTGAAACTGGCGCGTTGCCAGCAGTGTCGGTGCAGCGCGTCTACACTCAAATCCACCAATGGAGGTTGCGCCCGGCAGTGCGCCGGCAAAGGAGTGCGCCATGTCGCGTCATCCGCAATGCGGCGGGCCAGCCCGGCAGCGGGGGGCGATCGGCCTGATGGCGGCCGCCACCCTCAGCCTGGCGCTGGTGTTGATGCTGCTGGTGGTGGATACCGGCCGTTTGTATATGGAACAACGCAAACTGCAGCGCTTGGTGGACACCGCCGCCCTGGAAGCCGTCAGCCGTGGCGGCAATTGCCTGCCAGGCCTCACCGCTGCCAGTTACGTGGGGCAAAGCGCGACGCGCAACGGGTTTGTCGCCGATGCCACCAACGTCCTTGTGATCGATTGCGGAAAGTTGGCGACAGCCGCTACCGGCCTGCGCACATTTACGGTGGACGCGACACAATCGGAGGCGGTCAAGGTTGCGGCCAACCGTACCGTCACCACCAGTTTTGCCGGCGGCGTGCAGGCGTTGTTCAGTGGCACACCGGTCAGTCTCAACACCGTGCTTTATGCTTCGGCGGTGGCGGCAAAACCCAAGCCGACCGTCGCTCAGTTGAACATCCGCAGTAACCTGGCAAGCATCAACACCGCGCAATCGAACATCCTCAACCCGCTGTTTTCCGGGCTGCTTGGCGGTAACGTCAACCTGACGGCCGTGGGGTGGAATGGCTTGCTCAACACCGATATCAACCTGCTCAGTTATCTGAACCAACTGGCGATCAACCTCAACGTCGCCGCCGGCAATTACACCCAGTTGCTCAATACCCAGGCCACGGTGACCCAACTGATCCAGGCCGCGATTACGGCGGTGCAGCTCAATGGCGCCACCGCTGAAGTGATTACCGCGCTGGGCCAGCTGCAAGTGGCGGCGATCAATGCCGCACCGGTAAAACTCGGCGACATCCTGCAATTGCAGACCGGCACCACGGCCGCCGGGCTGGATGCCAATCTGCAGTTGCTGCAACTGGTCCAGGGCGTGATTCAACTGGCCAACAGCAAGAGTGCGGTGGCCGCGACGCTGCCGATCAGCGTGCTGGGGCTGGCGAATGTCACGGTGCGGGTCAAGGTCATCGAGCCGCCGCAATTCTCGGCGATCGGCGATCCGGCGCTGGCCAGGGCCAACCCCACCGGGCCGAACCGGATTTATGTGCGCACTGCGCAGATTCGCACGCTGCTTTCGGTAAATCTGCCGGTACTGTCCGGGGTAACCGGGTTGGCCAATGCGGTACTCGGACTGGTTGGCACGCTGACACCGACGCTCAATGCGCTGTTGAGCCTCAATCTGGTCGCTACACTGAATTCGGTCGGCTGCCTGCTCGGCGCCGGTTGTGAACAACTGGACCCGAAGCTGCTGCCCTCGCCGCAGATCGACATCAGCCTGGATGCCGGCGGCGCCATCAGTTATGTCACCGATTACAGTTGCCCGACTGACAACACCGGCACCAAAAGCCTGACGGCCCGCACCATCACCTCGGTTGCCGATCTCAAGGTGGGCAAGATCGATCCGACCAACGCCTTTTCATCTGCCGCCCAACCCACCGTCACACCGTTGCCGCTGGTGGATCTGGGCACGGTGACCTGCCACAAGATTCTGGGGATCGGCAGCTGTGACCCGAGCACTCACGTGCCATACGGCGCCGGCGGCATCGCGATCATGGTCAACACCAGCGTGGCGCAGAACACCCAGAACCTGGTGTTTTCCAGCACCACACCATTCGCCACACCGCCCAACCTGAAACTGCCGCCGAGCGTGATTGCCGCCGCGCCCTCAAGCAACATCGTCAACAGCCTGGCAAGCACCCTCGCCGGGATCAATCTGATCGTCTACAAACCCCAGGGCAGCAACCCGCTGGGGGCGATTGTCACAGGCGTCGCCAGCCTGATCAGCGATGTTACGACGATCCTGCAACCGGTGATCACCGACCTGGTGAGTCCGTTGCTGGATCCGTTGCTGAACAATTTGCTCAAGGGGCTGGGGATCAATCTGATGGATGTCGACGTCGGCGCCAACATGACCTGCGGCCAGACCGGCAAGGCGTATCTGGTGATCTAGTCGTCGGGGGCGATCGGCAGTTCGATGCAGAACCGTGCACCGTCCGCCGAGTTGCGCACGCTCAAGTGGCCGCCCATGTTCTCGATGATCCCGTAACTCACCGACAACCCAAGGCCGGTACCGACGCCTATCGGTTTGGTGGTGAAGAACGGTTCGAAAATCCGCTCCAGCAGACGCGGGTCGATACCGCCGCCGTTGTCCTCGACCCACAGTCGCACCTTCTGCTCGTCGCGCTCGGCGTAGATCGCAATCCACGGCTTGAACGTTGGGTCGCACTCGCGTTTGCCCAGCAGCGCATCCCGGGCGTTGACCATCAGGTTGATCAGCACCTGTTCAAGCTGATCGACGTACCCGCGTACCTGAACCTCGAACGCGGTCTCGCTGATGCGCAAATCCACGCCTTTGCCGCGCATGCCTTCGGCCAGCAGTGACAACGTGCCTTCGATGGCGCTGGCCGGGTTGAACAGCTGCTGCTCGATCTCGGAGCGGCGACCGAACACCCGCATGTGATCCACCACTTTGGCGGCGCGCTGCACCTGAGCGTCGATGCGATTGAGTTTGTCGGTCAGGTAATCGATCTGCACATCGCCGTTGCTCAGGCGCTTCTGCACGTTGACGATGGCCATGCGCATGACGTTCAGCGGCTGATTGATTTCGTGGGCCAGACCGGTGGCCATTTCGCCAAGGGTGGCCATTTTTGCGCTTTGCGTGAGTTGCTGCTGGGAGCGGCGCACTTCGGTGTTGTCGCGGCCAACGGCTTGGACTTCGATCAGTTTGCCGTGCTCATCGAACACGCCGCGATCCGACCACACCCACCACGCATGTTCGCGCCCCGGCAATTGCAGATTGATTTCGGCGGTGCTGACGGGAGATTGCGGAGTCAACTGCGCCAGGCGCTCAACGAAGGCCGCGCGCTGAACCTCGGACATCCAGCTGCCCAGGTCGACCCCGGCCAGGTCTTCGGGAGCGCATTCCAGATAGGTCGCCAGCGGCCGGTTGCCGAACGTCAGGATCAGGTCCGGGCGATAGCGGCAGATCATCGCCGGCGAGTCCTCGACCAGAATCCGGTAGCGTTCTTCACTCTGCTTGACCTGCTCGGCGGCCAGCGTCGCTTCGGTGACATCCAGCCACAAGCCGACAGCCTCCACCGGCAGCCCGAGGTCATTGCGCAACAGCCGGGCTTCGTCAAGCAGCCAGTGATAGTCGCCGCGACTGTCGCGCATCCGATAGCGGGCGCGCACCGAGCCTTCGCGCAGCAGTTGCCGGGTGCGTTCGAAATACAGGGTGCGGTCATCCGGGTGAATCCGCTCTGCCAGCGCACTGGCATCGCAGTCTTCCAGGCTCCAGCCCAGCAGCGGTTGCAGGCTGGCGCTGAAAAACGCCGGCAGCAGGGCGCCTTCGACGTAGTGCTGGACGTAAATCACCGCTGGTGAACTGGCGATCAGGTTGTCCAGCCGCGCATGGGCGGCGGCGGCCAGTTGCTGCTGGTTCTTGATGTCGCTGATGTCGAGCATGAAACCCACCAGACGCCGATGCTCGCCGGTGCCGGTGACTTGCCCCTGAAGGCGATACCACGCCGGCGTCTGGCTCGTGTCGCGAGCATGCAGGCGCACGCACAGGTCGAGGATTTCCCCGTGCATTTGCAATGCTTGCAGGCGGCTGCGGACCTCTTCGCGATCGGCGGGATGGATCAGTGTCAGCCAGGTGTCGAGCGTCAGCGTCGAGCTGTCCTGTTGCAGAGTGGCGGCCAGCGTCGGGGCCAGTTGAATCTGCTCGCTCGTGCTGATTTCCCACCATCCGGTGCCGAGCAGCGACTGCAATGACTCCAGCCGTTCCAGCTGCAGTTGATGCTGTTGTTCGCGCAAGCGACCGAGCAGGGGGCCGGCCAGTGCGCCCGCCAGCATCAGCCAGTCGCGGTCGGTCAGGTACGGCGCGGTCTTGTCCACCGCGTAAAAACCGCAGAGCAGCCACGCCATCACGCCTCGATCATCGCTGTAAGGTACGGCGAAGCCTTCGGCATTGCCGAACAGGCCCTGGACCCGCGAGTGTTCGTACTGGCCGTAATGTTCACCCAGGCGTTGCGGGCCGGTGCCATTGAGGCTGTCGAGCGGCGTGCCCAGACGCTGGCCGTCATGCCACAGCGCCGGGGCGTCATGGGCGTGGAATTGCTGATGGATCTGCCAGCCCTGTTCCTGTTCATCGAGCAGGGCAAGTGCCAGGCACGGGATCTGCCAGCGCTGGGCGATCACCTGCAATTGTTCGCTGACGAGCATCGGCAATCGTCCCAGGCTGCAGCTTCGCAACTGCTTGCTGATCTGCTCGGCGATCATGTGGCAAGCCTCGCGCTGATGCGCTTGCTGGCGTTCGGACAACAGGTCGGCGATGTCGATCAGTTGCAGCAGCCAGCCATTGCCCAGCGGCTGGACCCAGCCGCGCAGTTGCAAGGTCTGCTCGCCGAGGCCGTGGAAGTCCAGATCCAGCAGGTGGCCTTGCCAGTCCTGCGGCCGACCCTCGATGGCCAGCGTGCTGTGCGCCAGCAGGTAGTCGCGCAACGGCAATGGTTTGTCACGGGGCGTCTGTTGCGTCAGCAGCAGGCGTAACGGGCCAGCCATTTGCAATACGCCGCCTTCGCTGTCGAGGTGGATGTGCAGGCCCGTCAGCGGGGTGCCGAGTGCGTCTGGCAAGTCGCTGGCGACCATGCCCCGCTTGAGCAGGCGGCCGAGCAGGTTGTCACCCGGGGTCAAAATTTCAGGCTCGAAATGGCGGTCAGGTTGGTGGGCAGGCTGGGGACCGCGCCGATGCCCGGCAACACCAGAAACGGAATGACCTGATTGAGTTTGCTCACCGGGTAATTGACGCTGACGGTGAGCGTGCCCGCCGTCGGGTCATAGACCGTTGACGTATCAGTGCCGACCACCACATTCAGAGAAGGCAGCGTTGACGACAATTGTTGGCTCAGCGCGGCATTGGCGGTGCTGACCACCACGGTTGAATAGTTGGGAATTGTCGGGTCAACCGCCACGGCGCGGCGTATGGCTTCGGCTGTGGCCTGGTTGAACGTCTGCATCAGCACGAACGGCAGGGCATAGCTGACCAGACCGTAAAACACCGCGAAAAAGATCACGAACACCAGGGCGAACTCGATCGCCACCGCACCTTTTTGCGCCTTCCGAGAGCCGGTTTTCATCCGTGCGTCTACCCTGACAGTCACTGCGTAGTATCAGCATAGAATCATTCAGCAAAAACGGACGGTTTTTACCGCATGCAGAGCCTTGTCCTTCTGATCTGGTTGACGGCTTGCGCGGCCCAGGACGCCCGGCAACGAAGGATTGCCAACGTCCTGACGCTGGGTGTCGGGACCCTTGCGCTGGTCTATCTGCTGTCTTTCGGTACCACCTGGATGGGCGCCGAAGCCGGGCAGGGAGGCTGGGCTTGTGTCGTGGCCCTGGCATTCACGTTGCCCGGGTATTTTCTGGGCCGAATGGGCGCCGGTGATGTGAAACTAATGACAGCTCTTGGTCTTGCGACGGACGGCGTCTCGCTGCTCGGGATTTTTATCGGTGCGGGTGCGGCGAGCCTGATCTGGATTCTGCTTGCGCCAAGAGTCTGGCTGCATATGAGTCAAGGGCTTAGGCATCAACTTCGATGTATGGCGCCATCCATGTCAAAAAAGCTGCCATTTGCGCCGTTCGTGCTGATCGGATTTGTGCTTGCACTACCTTGGATCCATTAGTCGCCAAGCGCCACTAGTCTTATGTACATAGTCGGAAAGTGGGTCTACCTTCAAAGTAACGAGTTATACAGCCAGTGGCTGACAGTACAGGAATGGTCAGCTTTGGCCCGGGCATGGAGCAGCACGTGAACAAGCTTACATCTGCGGTAAAAGTCATCGTTGTCGATGATCAGCCTCTGATCGTCGAAGAACTCTGTGAATTTCTCGAGAGCAGCGGCTACCGTTGTGTTCCGTGCGAGTCCAGCAAGGAGGCGATCGAGCGTTTTACGGCTGACACCGCGATCGGACTGGTGCTGTGCGATCTGCACATGCCGGACATGGATGGCATTCAACTGGTGCAGGAACTGCAACGGCTGGCCGGCAAACACCGGGCGTTCGAAGCCATCATGCTCACCGGTCGGGCGGACAAGCAGGACGTGATCAAGGCCCTGCGCGCCGGGATTGCCGACTATTACCAGAAACCGGTCAATCTGGATGAACTGCTCGAAGGCCTGCAACGCCAGGAAGCGGTGTTGCAGGAACGGCAGAAAACCCTGCAACTTGGCCATCTGAATCAAAAGCTTCAGGACCTGTCGTCGTCCATCGATGATCTCTATCAGGATCTGGACAAGGTGCGTCGCGGCCCGGCTCCTGTCAGTGACGAAGCCACCCGTGGGGCCGGTGAACTGGAGATTCCCGAGATCTTCAATCAGCTGTCGCCACGGCAACTGGACGTGGCGCGCCTGGTGGGCAAGGGTCAAACCAATTATCAGATTGCCTGTGAGCTGGGCATTACCGAAAACACTGTGAAGCTCTACGTTTCGCAAGTGTTGCGTCTGACTCACATGCACAACCGCACGCAACTGGCGTTGGCCTTGTCGCCGAGTGCGGCGGCTCTGCGGCAGCGAGTTACGGCGCACTGATTGATGTCCCCGGCGGCCCTTGGGTCGACCGGGGCAGTCGCCAAGGCGTCTTCCTCGAATCAGTTTTTTGTCTCGATTTTGCCCCCGGCATCCGGGTCATAGAAGTCGGGGATTTCGTACTGGTACTTCTTCAGCCAGCGCTGCATCGCCAGCTCACGCTCGGTGGCCGTGGCCGCCTGCGGATCGGGGGACGCGGCCTTGTTGCGGCTTTGCAGCAACAGCCAGCCTTCGGTTTCCTGCTGCTGGGCCGAGGCCGGGCCGGCGTCGATGGCCAGCGCGCCGAGCGGCAGACTCAGCAGGCTCAGGCAGCACAGCGTTTTTAACGTGTTCATGGCACCTCCTTGAGGCTCACTTGATCGTCGCCGGTTGCGCGTCAGCCGCCACCGCGACCTGATTGCCAGCGACGGGTCTGGCCTTGACCGGCGACTTGAGTTTCTCCGCGCGTTCCTGGGCATCGGTGAACTGCTCCGGGGTCAGGTGCGCGCGGCTGACCACTTCCGCGGCCTGCTGCCAGTTGTTCTGATAGAGCAACAGGGTGACCAGATTCAGCGTCGCCAATTGATTGTTCTGCTTCAACTCGATGGCCGTCAGAAACTCGAAACGAGCGTCTTCGAGCCGCAGCTGATTGAGGTACACCACGCCCAGATCGTTGCGGATGTTTTCATTGGTCGGCGCCAGCCGCGCCGCCCGTTGCAGGTGGGCCTGTGCCTGTCCGTTGTCGCCACGGGCGGCATACAGCTGGCCCAGGCCATGTTCGGCGTCGGCGTTCAGGCACGTGCCGAGCAGGCTGCGATACAGCGGCTCGGCTTCGCTGCGCCCCAGCAGGCGATAGACCTTGGCCTTGCGCAGTCGCACTTCGACGAGGTTGTCGGGCAGGCCCTGCAGGTTGGCCAGGCTGGCGTGCAGCTTGCCGTCGTTGACCAGGTCATCGGCCAGGTTCAGCGACAGCTCCTGTTCGGAACTCAACTTGCTGCAACTGGCCGGCGCCAGCATCGTCGTCCACGGCGCCTGACCGTCCGTTGCGCAGCCGCCGAGCAGCAACAGACTTGCCACGACCATCAGTGCTTTCATCCATCGCTCTCCATCGCCATTGTCATTCTCAGGACGCAAACGCCCGGGTGATTGCGGTAAAACCGGGGCCCGCCAGAACGATCAGCAAGGCCGGAAACAGCAGCAGCATCATGACCACCGACATCTTTGCCGACATCTTCGAGATGTATTCCTGCAAGCGTGTCAGGCGTCGGTCATCCAGCAGTTGCTTGAGCGCCAGCAGCGATTTCATCGCACCGCCGCCCTGTTGAATCAGTTGTTGCAGGATCACGCAGGTGTCGGTGAACTCATCCACCGCCAGCATCACGGCCGCTTTGTTCAGCTCTTGCCCGAGTTCCAGGCCCGAGTCGACACGGGCCAGAATCAGGCGCAGTTCGCTGGTCAGCTCCGGCAGCAGTTTTTGCCCTTCGGTGCTGAGCACGCGCAGGGCCTGCTCGACGGCCATGCCGGACTCGAACAGGATCCGCAGCAGCGGAATGAACGTCGACACTTCCACCGAAATGATTTTCTGCCGACGGGCAGCGGCATACGCCAACAGACGTTTGGGCAGCAGATAGCCGACGCCGGTGGCGATCATCGGCACCAGCCAGCCGTTGGGTGCGAGGGGGAAAAATACTTCCTTCAGAAACAGCCCCAGCCCCAGTGTCAGCAGCGGCGTGCCGATCTGGCAGGCGGCAAACAACGAGCGCTCACTGGCGCGGCGCCAGCCGAGACGGCTGAGCAGGGTCTGGGTTTCGCTGTCGATGCTCACCGAGCGCTGGCCGAACCGGCTGCTGCCGAGCGCCCGTAACCAGTTGCCGAAACGGTTCTCGCGCACCAGGTGCCCCTGCAGACGCTGGTTGACCTGACGCACCCGACGCCGCTCGGTCAGCAGGTGATTGCCGACCAGCAACAGTGCCCCGAGCAACAACATGAGACTGGCCAGCATCACCATGTCAGACACTCCTCAACATGCGCCACAGCGCCAGGCAACCGGAGACCTGCAACACCACCGCAACGATCAACATGGTCCGACCGCCCGAGTCGTTCCACATGCCGAGCATGTAGCCGGGATTGGTCAGCATGAAGTAGCTGACCAGAATCACCGGCAGCGATCCGAGTACCCACGCGGTCATCCGGGTTTCGCCGGTCAGGGCGCGCAGTTGGCGGGCACCTTGGTCGCGCTCGCGAATCAGTTTGATCAGGTTCTCCAGCAACTCGCTGGCGTTGCCGCCGTAGCGATGGTTGACCTTCAGGCCCAGGGCGAACATGCGCAGTTCGTCCTGCTCGTAGAGCTCGGCAAAATCACTGACCGCATCCGGCAGGTTCACCCCCAACTGCACGTTGCGCCGCACCCGGCCCATTGCGGTTTTCAACGGATCCTCACTGGTTTCGATGCCGCCCATCACTGCATCGGTCAGGGTCCGGCCGGACTTGAGACTGCGCACGGTGTGGTCGAGCAACTGCGGCAACTGTTCGATCATCCGATTGAGCCGGCGACGATATCGCCACGCGATGTACAACCGCAAAATCAGCGGCGGCGCCAGTATCAGCACCAGCAGACCGATCCAGTCGGCCAGCAGGTAACCCAGCATCATGGCCACGACCCACAACGACAGCCAAAGCCCAAAGTGCTCGTTCGGCCGGCCGAGGCCGGCGCGCAGGAACATCCGCTCCAGCCCGGTCCACGAGGATTTTTCGGCGGCTGCTTGCGGCTGCCCGGCGGCGAGGCGAGAGAGCACCCGCTCGTTGGCAGTCTTGCGTACGCCCTGCAGGAACAGGCGAATCGACAGCCCCAGCAACAGCAGGCAGAGGACGATCAGGATCACCGGTCCGATCATGACGAAGGCTCCATGCGCTCAGCCCAGACTCGACTCGTGCCGCAACTTGTCGCCGGCCGGGTTGACCGCTTCGCGCAGGAAGCCGAAACCGGTGCGTCGATCCAGACGGAACAAGGTATTGGTGACGTAGACGTCTTCACGCACGCCGACCACTTCCACCACTTCACTGACACAGCGCCTGCCATCGGGCATGCGGGTCAACTGAATGATTACGTCGAGTGCCGCGCAGATCATCTGCCGCAGGGTGCGTTCGGCCACGGAGCGCCCGGTCAGGCCGACCAGGGTTTCCAGGCGCAGCAACGCATCCTGGGCGTTGTTGGCGTGGACCGTGCTCATCGAGCCGTCGTGACCGGTGTTCATCGCCGTGAGTACGTCGAGCACTTCGACGCCACGGATCTCGCCGAGAATGATCCGGTCCGGACGCATCCGCAGGGCGTTGCGGATCAGGTCGCTGGCCTTGACCTCGCCATGGCCCTCGGCATTGGGCGGGCGGGTTTCCAGACGCACCACGTGGGGATGGCCGAGTTGCAGCTCGGCGACGTCTTCGATGGTCACCAATCGTTCGTGGGGGTTGATCAATTGGCTGAGGATATTCAGCAGCGTGGTCTTGCCGGTGCCCGTGCCGCCGCTGATCAGGATGTTGCAGCGCTTGCCCACGGCCTCCTGGAAGCACTCGAAAATCGGCAGGTCGATGGTCTGCATCGCGATCAGGTCGCTGCTCTTGAGCATGTCCTTGCGGAATTTCCGAATCGACAGGCACGGGCCGTCGAGGGCGATCGGGGGGATGATCGCGTTGACCCGGCTGCCGTCCGGCAGACGTGCATCGACCATCGGCGAAGACTCGTCCAGCCGCCGACCAAGTGGCGCGAGAATGCGCTGCATGACCCGTTCTACGTGGTGCGCATCGATGAAGCGCAGGTCACTCTGATGCAGTACGCCGTCGCGCTCGACGAACACCCGGTGCGGGCCATTGACCAGAATTTCGGTTACGGCGGTGTCGCGCAGCAGCACTTCCAGCGGGCCGAATCCGGTCAGTTCATCGACGATTTCTTCCGCCAGCCGCTCCATCTCGTAGCGCGAAATCGCCAGATGCAGACGGGCGATGTATTCGGCGACCTTGTCGGTGACGAATTGCGCCAGCAACTGCCGCGAACCTTCCAGCAGGTTTTTTCCGGACTCCTCGATGGCATCGATGATGTAGCGATGCAGGACCAGTTTCAGGCCTTCGTGATCGGTGTTGCCCGACTGGCCCCGCGCCGGTGCACCGAAGAGTTTTTCCGGGCTCATGAGGTGCCTCGCAACCGGTCGAACCAGGTGACCTTGGGTTTGGCCAGGCCTTCGGAGCGTTTGGCCAGCCGTTCGCCGAGCACCCGCAGGCTCTGGGTGAGTTTCTCCCGGGGCGCCAGTTCAAACAGGCTGACGCCCTGGTTCTTGGCATTCATGCGCAGCTCCGGACTCAAGGCCAGCACCGCGATCACTTCCAGGTTGAAGGTCTTGCCGAGGGTGTCCGCATCCGGCGCGACGTTGCTCAGATAGCGATCGACCAGCAGCCGCCCGTGGTCGAGCTTCATGCCTTTTTCCCGCCACAGATTGAACACCGCCAGGTTGCGCCGGCAATCGAGAACATTCTGGTCGGTGTACCAGATCAGCTTGTCGCAATGGCTGACAAAGGTGCGCAGGGCTTCGCTGTCGGGCTGGCCGGTGAGGTTCACGACAATGTGCTGGAAGTGCTGGCGCAACGCGCTGAGCAACATGAACAGCTCGGCGGCACTGGTGCTCTCCAGCGGTTCGTCATTGTCGGCGTACGCCAGAATCCGCAGCCCCGCTTCGGTGCTGGTGAATGCACTGTCGATCAGTGTGGCGTCGAGCCTGCGCAGGTGGCGCAAGGCATCGCCGAAGTGGAACGAACTCTCCAGCCCCAGCAACGCCAGGCTGTCGCCACGGGGAAGACCGAGATCCAGCAGCAGCGTCTGCTGCCCGCTCTTTTGCACCACCAGCGCCATATGGTTAGCCAGTAACGCGCCGTCGGAACTGCTCTGCACCCCGTACAGAACCGTCAGGCCACCCAGTTGCGTGTTGTGGGGCGCTGGCGGCAGACGCTTGCTCAAGCGGCGCACCAGCCCGGCCACTTCGCTGGAGCGCGAACCATAGGCGACGAAATCCCGTGCCCCGGCGCGCATCGCATTGAGTACCAACTGGTTGTCCATGCCGTCGCCGAGGGCAACGATCGCCAGCATCGGCTTGGCCTCCAGCGCGCCCTCGATCAGCGCGCTCTGGGCCACCACGTGTTCGCGGTCGAGGCCGACGAACACCAGACTGGCGAAGGTGACGTCCACCAGAGCGAGCAATTCGTCGAGACTGCCGCCACCGGCACTGACCACCTGGCCCAGCGGTGCAAGCGCGCTTTGCAGCCATTCCAGATCGGTGCTGTTGCGGGTGATGGCGAGGAAGGTCTGACTCAGGCTCTGGCTCATTGGGACAACCCGCTGCGCTTGTCGAAGTTACCGTTTTCCAGGAAGAACATGCGGTAGAAATTCGGGTCGTAGTTGCGCAGTTTTTCACCCGGCAACGACGGCAGTTGCGCCTCCGCCGAGAGCGGGCGCACCAGATGCGGGGTGACGATCATCAGCAGCTCGCGCTCTTCGCGCTTGATCTGCGAGCTTTTGAAAAAGGCCCCGAGCACCGGGATATCGCCCAGCCCGGGAAACTTGTCGACCTGGGAACTGTTACTGGTACTGATCAAACCGCTGATGACAAAACTCTCACCATCGGCGAGGGAAATGCTGGTGTCGGTGCGGCGAATGGTCAGGGCGGGCACCGTGGTGCCGGCGATGTTCACCGCGTTGCTGAAATCCAGTTCGCTGACTTCCGGCGCCACTTTCAGGGCGATGCGATCGTGGCTGATGATGGTGGGCGTCAGGGTCAGGCGGATGCCGAATTCCTTGTATTCGATCGATACGTTGTCACTGCCGGAACTGGGCACCGGTATCGGAATCTGCCCGCCTGCGAGGAAGCTTGCGCTTTGCCCATTGAGAGCCACCAGGCTTGGCCGCGCCAGGGTGTAGGCGAAGCCACTGCCTTCCAGGGCATTGATGATCGCCATGGTCTTGCCGCCGATCCACGAGAAGTTGAACAGCGAGTTGTCCACCGGCAATCGCGGTTGCGGAACGCCGTCGATGGGCGGCAGGGTGCCGGGGGAACCGAACAGGAAATTACCGCGGGTGCCGATCAGCGAAGCCGAGGCCTGCTTGAGCTTGGTGCGGCTGACTTCGACGAAACGAATGTCGGTCTGCACCTGCGAGGGCAACAGCGCATCATCCGACGGCAGCGCACTGGTGTTGGTGAGGGCCGAGGTGGCGGCGCCCTTGACGAACACCATGCTCTGGCGCGGCTCGCTGGAGCAGCCGGTCCAGACCATGAGACTGGTCGCGCCCGGCGCCACGGCGGTCAGAAGGAACGAGGAATTGCCATTGGCATGCACGTCGGCGATTTTCGGATCGCCGATGGCCAGGCGTGTGATCGCCACCGGTGACTGCATGTCCTGTTGCCAGCCTTCGTTGATTTCGATCACCGGCGGCAAGCGTCCGAGGGCCGCGCAGTTGCCGGTGGCCGCGTGCGCAGCATTGATTGACAGTCCCATCAGCAGCAAGGCCCGGAGCACGGGATTGAAGGTCGGCCAGGAACGACTCTGCATGCACTTGGATCCTTGCTCAGTCATGGGTTTTGTTGGTTGGTCTGATTGCCGCGAATCACTTCCACTGCGGGTCGTGCCGCCACAGCTTGGTCGCCGCTCGACGACGCTTTCGGCGCTGTCCCCAGCGCCAGTTGCGTGAACTGGAAGAGTTGACTGTTGGCGGCGACCAGTTTTTCCGGTGCCTGACTTTCGCCGGCCCAATACTTGGCCAGGCGCTGTTCCTCACTGCTGCGTACGGCCAGGCGCAATGTCCCGACCTGGGTGGCGAGCATCATTCGACTCAACAATTGTTCAGGCACCGCCAGCACCACGGTGCGCGCGGTAAGCCGGCGCTGGTCCTGTTTGATCTTGTCGTCGGCACTCAACGCAGGGGCGGACGGTTGGCCGTCATTGGTCAGGCCGTATTGCTCGCCGACACCGAGCACGCGCATGGCTGGCACAACGATCTGCGCCGACTGCTGCGGATTGGCGGCGTCCTGGCGCAGGAACAACAACACGTCGACGTAATCCCCGGGGATCAACTGCCCGGCTGCGCCGATCACTTCATCGACCGACACGGCCAGCGCGCGCTCGTCTTTATGGATCATGCGCGCCAGTGTGCCGCCGGCCTCGAAGCTTTCTTCGTTGAGCCAGGTGCCGGCGCTCAGGTGGCGCCACGGAGTGCGGCCCACGGCCTGTTCGATTGTGCCGAGGCTGCCGGCGGGGGCGCTGAGCAGTTTTTCAACGGCCAGGTCGGCGGCAGCAAGAGGGGTGAATGGCGGAACGTCACGCACCAGCACCACGACAGGTTGACGGGTCTGGTCTTCGGCGGCAGCGACGGTTGTTTCGACGGTGACCACCGTCGGCGCGGGAGCCTCGGCCACCGGAGCGGGTTGGCGGCTGAGCACCAGGCCCCAATATCCGACAACGATGGCGCCCAGTAAAAGCAACGCTGCAAGGCCCATGGTCACACGACTGTTCATGACGGCTCTCCCTTTCCTGCTGCACTACCAGCCCGCACTTCCTACCAAGGGAACATCGCAATCAGGCAGCTATGAACATCCAACTATTTCGCTATTTCCACGCTAGCTGAAACAAGCCAAAACGCCATTTCTGACAGGCAAATAACCCACGAAAGTATGGGTGTTGGCCAATTAGCAGTCGAAAAGCAGGGGATGACGAAGCGATTAATCCTTTGTGATTAATCCGTTCTTACAGTTGTTGGGAGGGGGTTTGTTGACAATGCTCAAATGGCACGGTGGAACCTTGCCGCTGTAGCGTGACATCGGCGCCAAAGGCGCGAAGGAGTTGACGTATGTTTCGTATGAGTCTCGACTATCTGGCGGCCAAAGTGCGGCTGTTCCTCAACAGTGAAGAAGGTGCTTCGGCGATCGAGTACGCGATTGTGGTGGCGATGGTGGCGGTGGTGGTCGTAGTGTTCGTGACCCCGATCGGCGCCAAGGTTCTGAACATCTTCAACTCCGTTCTGGTTTCACTCGGTGGTACTGCGGTCACTCGCCCCGTACCTTGATCGCGTTCATCCCGTTGACCTTCGAATCCTGCCTGCAGGTTTTCCGTTCCGCGTCCCGGACCGGAGAATCGCAGGCGACTCTGGATGCGGCAGTCTGAGTGCCCCGGCACGAAGGAGAACCTCCATGCTATTTGAATACTTGCTGTTGCGCGCCCGCCGGTTTCTGCACAGCAGCGAAGGGGCGTCAGCCATCGAATATGCAATTGTGGTGGCGATGGTAGCAGTGGTGGTCGTGGTGTTCGTGACGCCGGTCGGCGCCAAGGTACTGGCCATCTTCAACAACATTCTAGTAGCGCTGGGCGGTACGGCCCAGACTGCACCGGTACAGACACCCTGACTCGATGGCTCGCCAATCTCGCACTACACTCGGTTCCATCATCAGTTTCTCAGGGATTGTCCAATGACTGCTTCTTCACAGCCCCGCCAACAGTTGCTTCTTGTTGACGACGAAGAGGACGCGTTGCTGGAGCTGGCGGAGTTGCTGGAGGGCGAGGACTTTATCTGTCACACCGCGACGTCGGTCAAACTCGCCCTGCATCACCTGACCCGCCATCCTGATATCGCCCTGGTGATCACCGATCTTCGCATGCCGGAGGAAAGCGGCATGTCGCTGATCAAGCGCCTGCGCGAACACACCTCGCGCCAGCATCTGCCGGTGATCGTAACGTCGGGGCATGCGGACATGGAGGATGTCAGCGACATGCTGCGGTTGCAGGTGCTGGACCTGTTCCGCAAGCCGATCTATCACGTGCGGCTGCTGGAGACCCTGGACAATCTGTTTCCCAAGCCAAAGATCAATATCTCCTGAGTGCTCACGCAGCTTCTACTTCGAATACGCCGATCTTGAAATTGACGCCATCCCTTTGACATTTTGATGGTGTCGAAATGATGGCTCGTGTACATTCCCCGCGCCCAAACCGGACGACCTGGTGGGTTCGGTAGGGATGCCTGAGTGAAATTGATACCCCCTGCTGAAACTGTTTTTCATGTTTTGGAAGGGAATCTCGATTGAACACTGATCGCTTGTGCCGCTCGTTACTGGCGCTGTCTGTTGCTGCAACTTCGCTGCACGCGGGCGTTGTTGCCGCTGCCGGCGCCAATTTGAGCTACGACCTGAGCGGCGGGCCATTGAACAGCAACCTGCAGAACTATGGTCTGATCGACCTGCGTGGCAACGGGACGATTGCTCCCGGCGCGCCTTCGACGCTGACCTATGGCGCTCAGTTTTTGGGGCTGACGGCAGACCAGTTGCGTAACAACGACAGTATCCGCATTGACGGGGCCAAGTTTGGCGTGGGCATTGCGCTGGGGGCTTCCGGTGTGACGCCCAGCAAAATAGCCGGGAACCTGATCAACAAGGGTTCGATCTCGGTCAATGGACTGGCTGGATCGGGCACCTCCACCGGGATTTCGGATATGGGCAGTGAGCTGAACGGCTCGCTCAGCAACGATGGGCTGATCGAGGCCAGCGGGGCGAGTTCCAGCGGTGTGATGCTGGTGCAAACCAAACTGAATGGCATCGGCAACAACGGCACGATCAGCGCCAGCGGGTCGGACGCGCTGGGGTTGTTTCTTGACGGTGCCACGCTCAAGGGGAGCGTCAATAACTTCGGGACTATTCGCGCCACCGGGGCGAACGCTGAGGCGGTGACGTTTGAAGGCGTGAACTTCAATACCTCTGCCAGTACAGCGATCTTGAACCTGTCCAACTACGGCACGATTTCCGGCGAGTCCATTGGCGTGCACGTCAGCGGTCAGGCAGTGGGTGCGAGTCCTTTCACCATTTATCAACTGTTCGGTTCGATCGAGGGTGGCACGGCGGCAATCCAGGTCGATGACGGCGAAAGCTATTTCGACTTTTTCGGCGGTACGGTCAAAGGGGATCTGATCGGTCTGTCCGGCGTGATCATCGACGGCGATGCGGTTTTCGACGGTTCGACCATCAAGTCCGGTTACGTGACTATCGAGGACGGCACGCTGACGCTGGTGAAGCCGCACACCACGATCATCGGTGACTTCGACATGGAAGAGTCCGACTCGGTGCTGGAAATGTACCTGGGCAATGACACCAATCCGGCGCTGCCGGTGTTGAAGGTCACGGGCACTACCGATATCGCGCCGGGTGCGACGTTGCGTCTGTTGGCGCGTTCCAGTGATTTCCGGGTGACGCCGGGTGGTACGAAGTACACCCTGATCAGCTCGGGCAGTCTTGTCGGCGGCAATAACCTCACCGTGACGTCTTCCTCTGCTTTGCTGGATGTGAAGAGTTTCGGGGTCGTGGGCAATGACATCACGTCGGTGGTGACCAACAAGTCCGAAGAGGTGCTGGCGCAAAACACCCTTGTGGCGGGTGGCAGTCGCAATGCGGCAACGGCAGTGGGCCGCGTGTCGAGTCTGTTGTCGCGGCTCGATGAGCAGGATCCGGTGTTCCAGGCGTTCGCCAACGCCAGCACCGATGCGCAACTGGCGCGGTTGTCCGAAACCCTCAGCCCGGATGTCAGCCGTGGGGTGCTTCACGCGGCTACCAACAGTCAGACGCTGGTGTCGGGTGTCATCAATGAGCGTTCCAGTCGCGCCCGTAACGCCGGCGTGCCGACAGACAAAGGTGTCTGGCTGCAAGCCTTGAGCAGTGATGCCAACCAGGATGAGCGTCGTGGTGTCAGTGGTTACGATGCCGACAGCCATGGCATCGCCGTGGGTGCCGATGGTCAGTTGAATGCCGATCTGGCGGTCGGTCTGGCGTACAGCTACCTCGACTCCGATGTGAAATCCGATCGCGGCAACAAGACCCAGGTCACCGGCCATGCGCTGACCCTGTACGGCAACTGGACCCACGACAACTGGTTCGTCGATTCGTCGCTGATGTACGGCTGGAACGACAACGAGTCGCGCCGTTACATCGCCGGCACCCGCGCCAAGGGTGATTACGAGAGCAATGTGTTCGGCGTGAGTGCGCTGGCCGGTTACAGCGTGCACCTGATGCCGGATGTGGTGCTTGAGCCGCAGGTCGGGGCGCGTTACGCCAACGTGGGCATGGACAGCTATCGCGAGAAGGGCAGTTCGGCCTCGCTGAATGTCGGCAGTCAGCGTTATGAAGTGGGCGAAATGGGTGTCGGTGCACGTCTGGCCGCTGCGTTCGATGTGGGCACCGGCAGCCTTGAGCCCGAAGCGAAGCTGATGGCCTGGCAAGACGTCATTGGCGACAAGACCGGCACCACGTCGTCGTTCGTGTTGGGTGGCGATTCGTTCACCAGCCGTGGCACCACTCCGGTGCGTGACAGTTATGAACTGGGTCTGGGCGCCAACTACCGGATGGGCGCGTGGAGTGTCGGCGGGTCGTACAACTACGTGACCGCCAGCGGTTTTGACGCTGACGGTTTCACGGCAAAAGTACGCTACGCCTTCTGATTCAGCGGTCGATCGTGCTACAGCTGATAGCTGAAACTGATGCTGTAGCGCGGCCGGCGATTGAAGGTGTCCAGCGCTTCATCCGACATCGCCTTGGCCGCTTCCAGGGCGATGTTGTAGTACTTCGCATCGCCAAATCTCAGGCCGACTGCCGCCGATGACAGGTTGTTGGCCTGCACCGGCAACTCATTGAACCAGCTTCGCGAGCGGTCGAGCACGAAGTACGGTTGCAGGATGCGCACCCAGTTGCCGTCGCGGTTGAAGCTGTAATTGATCTCGTAAGCCACGCCCCAACCCTTGTCGCCGGACGCCTGATCGTCGGGATAACCGCGGCCGAAATTCTGCCCGCCGAACACAGCGCGCTCACTGTCCGGCAGGGTGTCACGGCTCCAGTACAACGCAGCCGACAGCACCCCTTGCCAGTTGTCGAGGAACTTGTCGCTCTGCACCCCGGAAAGTCGTACCCGAAAGAAGTCGAGGTCGATGGCGCTGTTGTTGGTATGCGCACCCAGGCTGTCGAACCCTTGATACACGCCGCCACTGAGGATGCGCAGTTGTCGGGCATCGACCTTGCGCCAGTCGCTTTCGAAGGCGAGGGCGCGGATGTCGGTGCGTTCTTCGACGCTCAGCGGGTAGCCGATCACGTTGTAGCGGGTCTTGTCGTTGACCGCGTACAGGCGCGATCCGGCGGTCAGCAGTTCATCCGAGGCGGCAATCAGCGGCAGAGTGAAACCGAGCGAATAACGGTCGTTTTCGCGGTGCGGCTTGAGTTCCAGTCCGTTGCTCAACTGCACGTTGGTGCCGGGATCGGCGCGGTAGCGTGAGGCCGACAGACTCAGCTGCGCACCTTCGTCGTTGATGAACTGGTTGTAGTCCAGCCGGTAGTAATGCTCGTGATCATCCCCCGGTGGAAAAAGGCCGCTGAGGCTCAACTGTTCGCCCATCGACGTTTGTGAATTGCTGCTGACGCCGAGCAACGCCTGGGTGCCATTGCGGTTGTCTTCGGTGGTGCTCAGGGTGCTGGTGAACGGCTTGCGACTGGCCTGGGCCACCAGCGTCGTTGCACCGTCGGTGGTGCCGGGCGGCGGCACCTGGGCCTGGATCGTCACGCCGGGAATGCGGGTCATCAGCGTGGTGTAGCGCTCGAACGTCTTGCGCGTCAGCGGGCGTTCGGCCTGGAGCTTGGCGGCCAGTCGGTCGAGCAGGGCTTTGACCCGTCCGACGTCGCCGGCGATCTGCACGTCGCGCACGTAACCTTCCACCAGCACGACGCGCGCCACGTCGTCATCGAAGGTCTGCTGTGGCAGAAAGGCGTAGGACAGCAGATAACCGTCCTGCTGATAGCGACGGGTGATCGTGCGGGTGGCTTCGATCAGATCGGCGAGGCTGCTCTCGCGGCCGATCAGCGGTTTGTAGATTTCGGCCAGTTCGTTCAGCGGATAGAGCGTGCCGCCTTCGATCTGCACGGTTCTGAGGTTGATCTTCGTGCCCATCAGCAACGGCTGCGTGGCCGTGGCACCGGGCTCCGGCACTTGCAGCGGCGCGGCGTTCGGCCGGTAAGCGTCGGCGGGCAGGTTCGGCACCGGCAGGTTGCGAATGGTTTCGTTGCTGTTGAGAAAGCTGGGCAGGGTGTCGGCGAGGGCGGTGGAACTGAGACTGAGCAACAGCAGGGATGCCATGACGCGCATAGGACACTCCATGTTCAAACCCGCAGCACGGGGCTGGGTTTCTCCTAAGAAAAAAGCGGAAGACTCGTGGGAATCTTCCGCCCTCAACCAAGCGTAGGCGCTGTAGGTAAGGCCGTCGAATCGGCCAGGTGCAAATCAGCGATTGTTGCCTCCCAGGGCGCCGGTCAGGCCACCGAGAACTCCACCCAGTCCGCCGCCAGTCCCGGTGGCAGTGCCACCGTTGACCAGCCCGCCGACCGCAGTGACCGTGTTGCCCACCGTGGTGACAGTGTTACCGACCGCCGCCACGACCGGGTTGCTGTTGGTGCCGGCGATGGTGTTGCCCAGATTGCCGACGGCACCGCCGACCTGACTGGTGAGACCCGCGACCGGAGAGCCGAGCCCGGTGGCGGCACCGACATTCTGGGTCAGGCTGGTGACCGCAGTGGTAACCGGCGCAAGTCCGGCGCCCACGTTGTTGCCCAGGGTTGCCAGGGGAGTGGTCGGGCTGGTGATCGGCGATCCCGAGCCGCCGAGCACGGTGTTGAGTGAAGCCACGGTATTACCCGCCGCAGCCAGCACACCACCCGGTGCGGCGAGACTGCCATTGCCGCTGCTCAAGCCTGCGCCGACGTTGACCACGGCGCCGCCGACGGTTTGCAGCAGGCCATTGCTGCCCAGACCGCCACCGACGCCCGTTCCCGAACCGGTCCCGTTGTCCACCAGCCCGCCGGCCTTGCCGACAGCGGTGCCGACATTGCTCAGGGCTCCGCCGACGGTGTTGGTCAGGGCGTTGCCATTGCCGGCGTCGGTGACTTTGTCGCCTACTCCATCGACGGTGCTGCCGACTTTCTGCAGCAGGCCGTTCACCGGAGCGCCCAGGCCCGTGGCACTGCCAAGTTTGTCCGTGGTGCTTTCGACCATGGCAATCACCGGCACCAGTTTGCTGCCCACTTCTTTGGTGACCGAGCCGAGCGGGCCGGTGGTGGTAGCGGTGCTGAGCGTGTCGCCGAGCATGGTGACCCGTTCACCGACGCCATTGAGCACCGGTGCTACACGGGTGACCACGCCGCCGACTACCGGAACGCTGCCCGTGGCGGTCGCCAGTTTGCCGCTCAGGTCGGACACGCCGTTGCCCACATCCTGCACCACGCCGCCGACCGCCGAAGCGGTGACGCCCAGGCCATTGTCGGTGGTCGCCAGTTTGCCGATGCCGTTGGCCACGCCGTCGCCCAGGGTGGTCACCACGTTGCCGGCGGTTTTGGCGGCACTTTGCACCACGCCACCGACAATCGGCACGCCGCTCAGGGAGTCGCCGACCTGGCCGACACCATCGCCGACGCCGCTGACGGTATTCCCGACGTCCTGCACCAGTGTGGTGGTAACCAGAGGGGTCGGAGTGCTCGGATTGGTTGGGTTGGTCGGATCCGTCGGGTTGGTCGGATTAGTTGGATTGGTCGGATTGGTCGGATCTGTCGTCCCTCCAGTGCCACCAGTGCCACCAGTACCGCCAGTGCCTGCGGTATCTCCGGTACCACCCGTACCACCGGTGCCGCCAGTACCCGCAGTCGAACTGTCGGGGGAAGAACTGTCGGAGCTGCTGTGATGACCGCCGCCGCCACTGCTGCAACCGGCCAGACCGAGAGAGAGAATAAGGGCCAGTGCTGTTGCCGACTTGCACCACGCCTGAGCTTTCATGTGGGTTTTCATGAGGGTTGTTCCTTGCACCTGTGACAACGTTCGTTGACTTCGACGGCTCGCCGGTTCTGTTGCCGGCAATGCCTTCGTCCGTTGTGCTCATATCAGTCGCAAGGCTGGATCCACGCCATTCTCAAGTTGGTATTAACGCCTTTATGCAGGGGGCGGCGAGTGCCCCCTAACGACTAATACCGAGGATATAGGCGAGCAAAAAAAAGCCTTGAAAATCAAGGCTGGCTGTTGGCGAAGAAGTTGTTCGCGGCGCGGGAAAACTTAAGTGATATATACACAATTGATCAGGTTTTCCCGGCCTCGATGTCAGGCTACCGGCTGCCAGTTGCCCACCATGTGCTCCAGATCCCCGGCGCCGATCAGGCGTAACTCACCGCTGGAACCGGCCGCGCTGGCGAACAGGCTCACCTCGCTCGGCAGGCGCACCGGTTTGCGAAAGTGCACGGTGACCTCAAGGTTGGCCTTGGGCAGATGATCCGCCAGTGCCGCCAGCGTCCGGGCCTTGTTCCACAGACCATGAGCGATGGCGGTTGGGAAACCGAACAGCTTGGCGCTGGCGGCACTCAAGTGGATCGGGTTGTAGTCGCCGGAGACTTTCGCGTACTGCCGGCCGATGTCCGCCGGCGCCTTCCATTGCGCCACTTGCGCGAGGGGCAGCGTCGGCTCCCAGGTCTGCTCGACCGCTTCGCCTTCGAGCTTCACGCCACGACAGAGCATCCGGCTTTCGGCTTCCCACAACGGGCCGAGTTGATCGTCGAGGGTGGTCAGCAGATCGAAGGTCGCGCCCTTCGGATGCGGTTGCAGGTTATGCACCCGGACGCTGACTTGTGCGCGACTGATCCCGCCCATTGGCCGCAATACGCGGATGCGGTTGCTCAGATGAATCAGCCCCAGCAGCGGGAACGGAAACTCCTTGGCCGTCAGCAATTGCATCTGCAGGGCGAACGCCAGGATATGCGGATAGGTCGGCGGCAGCAGGCCGTCATCAGCGAAACCGCAGACCTTGCGATACGCCGCCAGACGTTTGCCATCCACCTCGACGGCGCAGCGCAAGCCGCTGTCGGGCAGGGTGGTGCCGGTGATTTTGCGTCGGGTCGCCGCCCGGGCATACAGCCCCGGCAGGCTCGGCTCGTGGTGCAGGGTTTGCCATTCGATGGTCATGTTCAGGCCCCCAGCACGCTTTGACCGCACACCCGCAACGCTTGCCCGGTGAACGCGCCGGTGCCCGGCTGGGCCAGCCAGGCCACGGCCTCGGCGACGTCTTGCGGCAGGCCACCCTGACCCAACGAACTCATGCGGCGCCCGGCTTCACGCAGGCCGAACGGAATGTGCGCGGTCATCTGGGTCTCGATGAAACCCGGCGCCACGGCGTTGATGCTGATGCCGCGTTCCAGCAGCGTCGGCGCCCAGGCCTGGGCCAGTCCTATCAGCCCGGCCTTGCTCGCCGCGTAATTGGTCTGCCCGCGATTGCCGGCGATGCCGCTGATCGAGGCGAGCAGAATCACCCGGGCGTTATCGCGCAAGGTGCCGCTGTCGAGCAGGGCCTTGGTCAACACTTGCGGTGCGTTGAGATTGACCGCGAGCACCGCGTCCCAGAACTCGGGCGTCATGTTGGCCAGGGTCTTGTCGCGGGTGATGCCGGCGTTGTGCACCAGAATGTCGAGGCCGTCCGGCAGCTGTTCGATCAGTTGCGTGGCGGCGTCTTCGGCGCAGATGTCGAGGGTGATGGCGCGCCCGCCGAGGCGAGCGGCCAGGGCGTCGAGATCGGTTTTCGCGGGCGGCACGTCGAGCAGGATCACCTCGGCACCGTCACGGGCCAGGGTTTCTGCAATCGATGCGCCGATACCGCGCGCCGCGCCGGTGACCAGCGCCTTGCGCCCGGCCAGTGGGCGCGTCCAGTCGGTCACAGGCGTGGCGCAAGGGTTCAGGCGAATCACTTGCCCGGAGACGAACGCACTTTTCGGCGAGAGGAAAAACCGCAGCGGTCCTTCCAGTTGATCCTCGGCACCTTCGCCGACGTAGATCAGTTGCAGCGTGCCGCCGCTGCGCAGCTCCTTGGCCAGTGAACGGGAGAAGCCTTCGAGCGCTCGCTGTGCACTGGCAGCAAACGGTTCGCGCAGGGTTTCCGGGGCGCGGCCGAGGATCACCAGATGTGCGCTGCTGTCGAGGTTCTTCATCAACGGCTGGAAAAATTCACGCAGTTGCTTGAGCTGGTCGGTGTGCTGCAAATCGCTGGCGTCGAACACCACGGCCTTGAGTTTCGGGCCGTGGCCGGGAATCCATTGGGTGGCGGTCGCCGGCTGGTCGCCGTAGCGGTAGATCGCGTCGGTCAGGCGATTGGCGAAGGTGCTGACCCGCTCGGCCAGCGGCCCGCCGCCGATCAGCAGCGCACCTTCCACCGGCCGCAGGCGCCCGGCCTGCCAGCGTTCCAGCCGCACCGGCGACGGCAGGCCCAGGGCCCCGACCAGACGGTGGCCGATGGACGAGTTGGCGAAGTCGATATAGCGGTCAGACATGGAACGCTCTCCAGAAGATGGGGTTCAAAGTGTGGACTGCGAAGGGCAATCAATCGTTCGATCCACGCAATAAGGCCTACGCTAGAACAGCAGAGTAGTTTGCCCTCGGCGCTTTTGTGGCCCGACCGGGTTTTCAGCGCTCGATTTTCAGACCGGATATTTCACAAGGAGCATTTCATGAGTCAGCTGCGCCGCGTCGCGATCATTGGTGGCAACCGCATTCCGTTCGCCCGTTCCAACGGGCCGTATGCCACCGCGAGCAATCAGGTGATGCTCACCGCCGCCCTCGAAGGCCTGATCGAACGCTACAACCTGCACGGCCAGCGCATCGGCGAAGTGGTCGCAGGGGCGGTGCTGAAATTGTCACGGGATATGAATCTGACTCGCGAATGCGTGCTCGGCTCGCGCCTGTCGCCGGCGACGCCGGCCTACGACATTCAGCAGGCCTGCGGAACCGGCCTGGAAGCGGCGTTGCTGGTGGCGAACAAGATCGCCCTCGGCCAGATCGATTGCGGCATTGCCGGCGGCGTCGACACCACGTCGGATGCGCCGATCAGCGTCAGCGAAGGCCTGCGCAAGATCCTCCTGCAAGCCAACCGCGCCAAGACCACCGGCGACAAGCTCAAGACCTTCCTGCAATTGCGTCCGAAACACCTGATCCCCGAATTCCCGCGCAACGGCGAACCACGCACCGGCCTGTCGATGGGCGAGCACTGTGAATTGATGGCGCAGACCTGGAACATCCCCCGCGAAGAACAGGATCAACTGGCCTTCGAAAGCCACCACAAACTGGCGGCGTCCTACAGCGAAGGCTGGCACAACGACCTGATGACCCCGTTCCTCGGCCTGACCCGCGACAACAACCTGCGCCCGGACCTGACCCTGGAAAAACTCGCCACCCTGAAACCGGCCTTCGAAAAAAGTGCCAAGGGCACGCTGACCGCCGGCAACTCCACACCACTGACTGATGGCGCCTCGGTGGTGCTGTTGGGCAGTGAGGAGTGGGCGAAGGAACGTGGTCTGCCGATCCTTGCGTACCTGCGGGACGGCGAAGCGGCGGCGGTGGATTTCGTCAACGGCGCCGAAGGGCTTTTGATGGCTCCGGTGTACGCGGTGCCACGCTTGCTGGCGCGCAATGGCCTGACCTTGCAGAACTTCGACTACTACGAAATTCACGAAGCATTTGCCGCGCAAGTGTTGTGCACGTTGAAGGCCTGGGAAGATCCGGAGTACTGCAAGACACGGCTCGGGCTGGACGCGCCGCTGGGCTCGATTGATCGCAGCCGCTTGAACGTCAAGGGCAGCTCGCTGGCGGCGGGGCATCCGTTTGCCGCGACGGGCGGGCGGATCGTGGCGAACCTGGCGAAGTTGCTGGATGCGGCGGGGCAGGGGCGGGGGTTGATTTCGATTTGTGCAGCTGGCGGACAAGGTGTCACCGCCATTATCGAGCGTTAGAAGAGCAAAAGCTTTCCCTCACCCCAGCCCTCTCCCGGAGGGAGAGGGAGCCGACCGAGGTGTCTGGCGTTATACATCGACCTGAAAAAAACGAGTCGATTATGGATTCGGTAAAGCAGGATCAAGTCGATGCATCTTTGAAGCATCCCCCAATCAGTCCCCTCTCCCTCCGGGAGAGGGCTAGGGTGAGGGGGCTTTTAAGGTTGCCCCCAATCTCAAGTCCGGAACCTGCGCACCAACCCATCCAGCTCATTCGACAACCCCGCCAGACTCTGCGAATCCAGCCGCGCCGAATTCGCCAGCTCCGCCACCAACTGCGCATCACCATGAATCTGGCTGATGTGCCGATTGATGTCCTCAGCCACCTGATGCTGCTCTTCCGCCGCCGTCGCAATCTGCGTGTTCATGTCACGAATCACATCCACCGACTCACGGATCTGCCCAAAGCTCTCCCGCGCCTCGCCAATCCGCGCTACCGATTGCTGCGACACATCAAGACTGGCACGCATCTGCTGGGTCACCGCGCTGGTGCGTTTGGCGAGGTTGCCCAGCAGCCCGTCGATTTCCGCCGTCGAGTCAGCCGTGCGTTTGGCCAGTGCGCGAACCTCATCGGCCACCACCGCAAAACCACGCCCCTGCTCACCGGCCCGCGCCGCTTCGATGGCCGCGTTGAGCGCCAGCAGGTTGGTCTGTTCGGCGATGGAACGGATGGTGCCGAGGATCGACTGGATGTCGTTGCTGTCGCGTTCCAGTTGTTGCATCGACTGCGCCGATTGCTCCAGTTCCTGGCTCAGTTGATCGACGCTGTGCACCGCCGCATCGATCTGTTGCTGACCTTCGCGGGCCTGACGCTGGCCGCTGTCGGCCGACTCCGCTGCCTGGCTGCACGAGCGGGCGACTTCGTTGGCGGTGGCGACCATTTCGTGGAACGCGGTCGAAACCATGTCCACCGCTTCGCGCTGGCGCCCGGCGGCTTCGGCCATGTCGCCGGAAACCCGGGTCGAACTCTGCGAGGTGGCGAGGATTTTCCCGGCCGCGCCGCCGATGTGCTGGATCAGGCTGCGGATCGCGGTGAGGAACTGGTTGAACCAGTTGGCCAGTTGCGCAGTTTCGTCGCTGCCACGGATGTCGAGGTTCTTGGTCAGGTCGCCTTCGCCCTGGGCGATGCCTTCCAGACCGCTGGCCACGCTGCGGATCGGCCGCACGATCAGGCTGGCGAAACTGGCGCCGACCACCGCGAAGATCACCGCCAGCACGGCAGCGATGATTGCGATCAGCCAGGTGAGTTTAGTGGCCGAGCTCATCACGTCGTTCTGTTTGATCAGGCCGATGAAGGTCCAGCCCAGTTGTTCCGAAGGCCAGACGTTGGCCATGTAACGTTCGCCGTTGAGCTCGACTTCCACCAGCCCTTTGCCGGCCTTGGCCAGTTGCGCGTAGCCCTCGCCGAGGCTGTCGAGCGGCTTGAAGTTGTGCTCCGGCTGCTTGGGATCGACCAGCACCGTGCCGCTGTTCTCCAGCAGCATCAAGTAACCGCTTTCGCCGAGTTTGATCTGTTTGACGATCTCGGTGAGCTGCTTGAGCGTCACGTCGATACTGACCACGCCGCCGTTGCTGCCGAGCTTGTTGTCGATGGTGCGCACGGTGCTGACATAGGTCGCATCGTCCTGCGCCCAGTAATAGGCGGCGGTGCGAAACGGCTTGCCGGGCTTGGCCTGCGCGGCCTTGTACCACGGGCGCTGACGCGGGTCGTAGTTGCTCAGCTTGGGATCGTCGGGCCAGGAAACGTAGCCGCCGGCAGCGGTGCCGACGATTGCGTAGGCGTAGGCCGGGTGACTGTTGCCCAGATCCTGCAAAAAGGCGAAGACCTTCTTGTCCATCTCGCCCTGCGGAATGCTTTCGGCGTTGGCGCTCATGTAGGTCTTGAGGCTGTCGTCGGTGTTCTTGATCAGCGGTTGCGTCGCCAGGTAGTCGACGTTCTGGCTGATGCCGTCAAAGAAAAGCTGCATGGCGTTGCTGACCTGACGGATCTCGCGCCCGCTGCTGTCGACAAAATCGTCCCGTGCATCGCTGCGCAGGTTCAGTACCACCAGCGTGGCGACCAGCACCACGGGCAAGCAGGCGATGATTGCAAACGCCCAGGTCAACTTCTGTTTGATGTTCATCCGCGCTCCAGATTTTCTTGTAGGCCCACGCAGTGCAGATGACTCGCGGTTATTGGCAGCCGAAAAACGTTGTTTTCCACCCGTTTCCTTGAGTGCGACATCGAAGTTTTTTTTGGAACGATTGTCGGACAAATTCCTCTGTCTCTGAGGAATTCGGCTGCCGGAGGGGGAAATTGAGGCCGGAAGAGAAAATTCTTACGAGCTGCGTGCAGCGGGATGTCAGATTCTGTCGCAAATGCCCTCAAGTGCTGTCGCCAACAACTTCGGCAGCCTCGGCTATGATTCGCAGCGGTCGATAAAGAGGCGGATCGGCCCGGTTTATCCGGCACAGTGTGTGCATCCACAGGTTCACAGGTCGGCAACCCCTCCCCGTGATGCGAGGATTGCCGTATAACGAATGACATTCGCGTGTTTGGTAATAAAGGACCCACAATAAAAGCTGATGAAGACTCCAAAACGCATTGAACCCCTGATCGAGGACGGTCTGGTCGACGAAGTGCTGCGTCCACTCATGAGTGGCAAAGAAGCAGCTGTTTATGTGGTGCGCTGCGGCAATCAGTTACGTTGCGCAAAGGTCTACAAGGAGGCGAACAAACGCAGTTTCCGCCAGGCGGCCGAGTATCAGGAAGGCCGCAAGGTTCGCAACAGCCGACAGGCCCGGGCGATGGCCAAGGGTTCCAAGTTCGGGCGCAAGGAAGCCGAAGACGCCTGGCAGAACGCCGAAGTCGCGGCGCTGTTCCGCCTGGCCAACGCCGGTGTGCGTGTGCCCAAGCCGTACGACTTCCTCGAAGGCGTGCTGCTGATGGAGCTGGTGGCCGATGAATACGGCGATGCCGCGCCGCGTCTGAACGATGTGGTGCTGGAGCCGGATCAGGCCCGCGAGTATCACGCGTTCCTGATTTCGCAGATCGTGCTGATGTTGTGTACCGGTCTGGTGCACGGTGACCTCTCGGAGTTCAACGTGCTGCTGACGCCGACAGGGCCGGTCATCATCGACCTGCCGCAAGCGGTGGACGCCGCCGGCAACAACCACGCGTTCAGCATGCTCGAGCGTGACGTCGGCAACATGGCTTCGTACTTCGGTCGCTTTGCCCCGGAGTTGAAGAAGACCAAGTACGCCAAGGAAATGTGGGCGTTGTACGAAGCGGGTACGTTGCACCCGGCCAGCGTGCTGACCGGCGAGTTCGACGATCCCGAGGACCTGGCCGATGTCGGCGGGGTGCTGCGCGAGATCGAAGCGGCGCGTCTGGATGAGGAGCGCAAGCAAGCCATCCGCGCGGCGGACGACGAGCCCAAGGGCAAGTCCGACGAACCGCCTCCGCCACCGTGGATGCAGTGAGCATCTGAAAAAGAAAACCCGGCTTCGGCCGGGTTTTACACATTCAAGGATTGATTGTGACCACCACCTCTCACAATGCCCGGCTGATCATCACGGCGCGGCTGATTTCCGATTTCGGCGCTTTCCTGAACATGGTTGCGCTGGCCACTTATGTCTATCTGCTGAGTAACAGCGCGATGAGCGTCGGGATCTTCCTGGCCAGTCGGGTGGGCGGCGGGATTTTTGCCAGCTTGATCGGCACGGCGTTTTATCGTCGATGCAGTAGCCGTCTGCCGTTGATTGCCTTCGATCTGTTGCGCGCCGCTGTGCTTGGGCTGTTGCTCATCGTGCCGGTCAGTCAGCAGGCGTTGTTGCTGCCGCTGATCGCGTTCGGTCTGGGCTTTGGTAATTCGATGTTCGCCATCGGCCTCAACAGCCAGTTGCCGCGCTTGATCGAGCCGGCGCAGTTGCTCAAGACCAATGCCTGGATCACGTCCGCCTCGTCCATGGCGATGGTCGGCGGCAGTCTGGTGTCCGGGCTGCTGGTCGCGGGATTTGGTTTTGAAACGGTGTTTGCGCTGAATGCGCTGACCTATCTGTTGGCGGCAGTGTTGATTGCGCCGCTGCGGTTCAGCGCACCGGAGCCGGTGGCCGAATCCAGCGCTAAACAGGGTGAATGGTCGGCTTTGCTGCAAGGCCTGCGCAGCGCTCCGGTGGTGGCCGCGATGCTGGCGGTGACCATGGCTGACACCCTTGGCAGCGCTGCTCACAACGTCGGTTTCCCGATCATTTCCAGACTGCTCACGCCGGACTCAGCCAGCACCACGCTGGGCCTGATGCTCGCGGTCTGGGCCGCCGGCAAGCTGCTTGGCGCGCGGATCGCCAGTCGCCTCAACGGCTCGGAAAACATCCATCTGGAGCGCCGCTATTTCGGCGGCGTGTTGCTGATGTCCTGCGGCTTCATCCTGATGTTCCAGCAGCACAGCGTCGTTGGTCTGTTGCTGTTTTCGCTGCCGGCCGGACTGGGTGACGGTTTCTCGGAAGTCGGCCTGATGTCACGGCTGCAACGGGAACCGGAGCCCCTGCGCCTGCCGATCTTCAGCTTCCTGACGCTGTTGCAGATGACCGGATTCGGCGTCGGCATGCTGATCGCTGCACCGTTCTATGAGTGGTGGGCGCCGGGTGCCGTGGTGCTGTTGTTCCACGGCATTCCCCTCGCCACTGTGCTGTCGATGAAAGTCCTGCTGCTCAGGCGCGAGCGGGTTGCGCGCAGCAGCCCGACGCCAGTTCCTTGAGGATCGGGCAGTCCGGGCGATGGTCGCCGTGGCAGTGCTCGACCAGATCCTGCAGGGTGTCGCGCAGTTCGCCGAGTTCGCGGATCTTCTGATTCAGCTCGTCGATGTGCTGGCGGGCCAGGGCCTTCACATCGGCGCTGGCGCGCTGGCGATCCTGCCAGAGCGTCAGCAGCTTGCCGACTTCCTCCAGCGAAAAGCCCAGGTCCCGCGAACGCTTGATGAATGCCAGCGTGTGCAGGTCATCGTCACCGTAGACGCGATAGCCGCTGTCGGTGCGATGGGCAGCCTTGAGCAGACCGATCGACTCGTAGTAACGGATCATCTTTGCGCTCAGGCCACTGTGGCGGGCCGCTTGGCCGATGTTCATCGGTTGTCCTCCAGATCCTCGGGTTTCCAGGTTTTCAACAGTAGCGCATTGCTCACCACGCTGACGCTCGACAGGGCCATCGCCGCGCCGGCCAGCACCGGATTGAGGAAGCCGAACGCCGCCAGCGGAATGCCGATCAGGTTATAGACGAAGGCCCAGAACAGGTTCTGGCGGATCTTCGCGTAGGTCTTGCGGCTGATCTCCAGCGCCGCCGGCACCAGCCGAGGATCGCCGCGCATCAGGGTGATGCCGGCGGCGTGCATGGCCACGTCGGTGCCGCCGCCCATGGCGATGCCGATGTCTGCGGCGGCCAGCGCCGGTGCGTCGTTGATGCCGTCGCCGACCATGGCCACGACCCCGGTTTTCTTCAGCTCGGCGACAGTGGCGGCTTTCTCCGCCGGCAGCACTTCGGCGTGGACGTTTTCGATGCCCAGCGCATCGGCGACCACCCGGGCGCTGCCGCGGTTGTCGCCGGTCAGCAGGTGGCTGTGGATGTGCTGGGCGGCCAGTTGTTGCACCGCGTGCAGCGCGCCGGGCTTGAGGGTGTCGCCGAAGGCGAACAGGCCGAGTACGCGGGGCGTCGGACTTTGCTCGATCAGCCACGACAGCGTGCGACCCTCGGTTTCCCAGGCCTTGGCAGATTCGCTCAGGTTTCCGGCGTTCAGACCGCTTTCTTCCAGCAAGCGCCGGTTGCCCAGCGCCAGGCGCCGGCCGTCGAGGCTGCCGGCGATGCCGCGCCCGGTCAGGGACTGGCTGTCGCTGACATCCGGTACGTTCAGGCTACGTTCGGCACAGGCATCCAGCACCGCTTTGGCCAGCGGATGCTCGCTGCCGCGTTGCAGCGCGCCGGCCGCTGTCAGCAGGGCGTTTTCGTCACCGTCGATCGCACTGAAATGCGCAATGCGCGGCGTGCCGGAGGTCAGGGTGCCGGTCTTGTCGAACACCACGGCGCTGACTTCATGGGCACGTTCCAGTGCTTCGGCATCCTTGATCAGAATCCCGTGCCGCGCGGCCACGCCGGTGCCAGCCATGATCGCGGTCGGTGTCGCCAGGCCGAGGGCGCAGGGGCAGGCGATCACCAGCACTGCGACGGCATTGATCAACGCGGTTTCCAGCGGCGCGCCGTACAGCCACCAGCCGATCAGCGTGGCCAGGGCCAGCAGCAACACGGTCGGCACGAACACCTGACTGACTTTATCCACCAGTTTCTGGATCGGTGCTTTCGCGGCCTGGGCGTCCTCCACCAGGCGGATGATCCGCGCCAGCACGCTTTCCGCGCCGAGCGCCGTGGTGCTCACCAGCAAGCGACCTTCGCCATTGATTGCCCCGCCGGTAACCTTGTCGCCCGGTTGTTTGGGTACCGGCAGGCTTTCGCCACTGATCAACGCTTCGTCAGCGTGGCTCTGGCCTTCCAGCACTTCGCCGTCCACCGGGAAGCGTTCACCGGGTTTGACCAATACGAGGTCACCGAGGCGCAGGGCGCTGATGGCGACGTCCTGTTCGCGGCCATCGATGACTTGAATCGCCCGCTCCGGGCGCAACGCTTCCAGTGCGCGGATGGCGCTGGCGGTCTGGCGTTTGGCGCGGCTTTCCAGGTATTTGCCGAGCAGCACCAGAGCGATGACCACCGCCGAGGCTTCGAAATACAGGTGCGGCATGCGTCCGTCAGCAGTCGCCCATTCATAGAGACTCAGGCCATAACCGGCGCTGGTGCCCAGCGCGACCAGCAAGTCCATGTTGCCGGCCCCGGCGCGCACGGCTTTCCACGCGGCGACGTAGAAACGTGCACCGAAGATGAATTGCACCGGGGTCGCGAGGGCGAACTGCGCCCAGGCCGGCAGCATCCAGTGAATGCCGAACGGTTGCAGCAGCATCGGCAGCACCAGCGGCAAGGCGAGGGCGATGGCGCAGATCAGCGCCCAGCGTTCATGGTTCAGGCGTTGCTGGCGATTGTCGGATTGTGGATGTTCGAGTTCGAAGAGACTGGCCGAATAGCCGGCTTTGCTCACGGCGGCGATCAGGGTTTGCGGATCGACCGCGCCGAGCAATTCGAGATGAGCACGTTCATTGGCGAGGTTGACGCTGACGCTTTTCACCCCCGGCACTTTATTCAGGGCACGTTCGACACGACCGACGCAGGACGCGCAGGTCATGCCGTCGATGTTCAATTCCACGGTTTGCTGCGGCACGCTGTAACCGGCGCGTTCGACCGCCTCCATCAGCGCCGGCAGGCTGTCGCCGGGGGCCTGCACCCGGGCCTGTTCGGTGGCGAGGTTGACGCTGACGGCGCTGGCGCCGCTGACTTTGCTCAACGCCCGCTCGACACGACCGGCGCAACTGGCGCAGGTCATGCCGCTGATGGGCAGATCGAACGTGATGGAATCGGACATCGGTCGTACTCCCTGTAGAAGATGCCTACAGGATCAACCTTGCCATGCTGGCAAGGTCAAGCGCCAGTTTCCGCTACCGGCTGCTCGCTTGTTCGCCTGATCGTTCCCACGCTCCGCGTGGGAATGCAGCCGGGGACGCTCTGCGTCCCAAAGCGTGACGCAGAGCGTCACAAGAGGCATTCCCACGCAGAGCGTGGGAACGAGCGGCAGGCCTTAGTAACCGAGGCCGGTCGGCTTGAGGTACATGCCTTCCTGGTTCATCGCGATGCGGAATTTCAGGATTTCGCCGGCATGCAGTCTGATCTCCTGCGAGCCCGGCGCGAGCATGCCCGGGTTGCAGCCCGGCATTTGTCCCGGCAGCAGTTTAAGGCGCAGCGAGACATTGCCCGGCGGCAGGTTGAACGACGTGCTTTGCTCCTGGAACAGGCGCGCCGACAGTTGATCCTGGATGTACACGCCGATTTCGCACGAGGTCGCGACTTCCAGGCGCTCGCGGGAAATGATCAGCACCCCGTAATCTTCCCCGGCGGCATGCACCGAAGGGATCGCGGCAAAGAGGCTGAGAAAGCCAAACAGGCTGAAAGCTGACCAGCGCATGGCTGAATCTCCTGAATTCATGTCATTGATGCATGCAGCTTGGCCGAGCGCGGCGACGATTGCCAGCCCGGCAGTTTTTTGCAGAACTTGACCTTGCCATCGTGGCAAGCCCGAAACTGCCGGCAACCTCACTCAAAGGAGTCATTCCATGCAAGTGTTCACTGTTGAAGGCATGTCCTGCGGTCACTGTGTCAAAGCCGTCACCCAGGCGGTGCAGAGCAAGGATCCGGCCGCCAGCGTGCGGGTCGATCTGGCGGCGAAGGAAGTCGGCGTCGAAAGTGCGCTGAGTGCCGAGCAGGTGATCGAGGCGATCAGCGAAGAAGGCTACGCCATCAAACTCGCCTGATCTTTTTAATAGTTAGCGAGCTACCGGAATGTTCAAGGCGTCCTCGCGCGGCTAGACTGTCGGGCTGCACTCTCTACTAAAGTGCCCTCCCAAAGCCTGCCGAACGTGGACGCCTGATGAACTTCCGTACCCTTCTGATTCTCGGTGCCCTGACCGCTTTCGGTCCGTTGGCGATCGACTTCTATCTGCCCGCATTTCCAACCATGGCGCTGGCGTTCAGCACCGACGAGAAACACGTCCAGCTGACGCTGTCGGCCTATTTCTTCGGCTTGTCCATCGGCCAACTGGCTTACGGGCCGGTGGCGGATCGCTTCGGTCGGCGGATTCCGCTGCTTATTGGTCTGACGCTGTTCACGCTGGCGTCGGTGGCCTGCGCCTATGCGCCGAATCTGGAATGGCTGATCGGCGCGCGGCTCGTGCAGGCGCTGGGCGGCTGTGCGGGGATGGTGATTGCCCGGGCGGTGGTCAGCGACAAATGCGACGCGGTGGGGTCGGCGAAAGTCTTCTCGCAGTTGATGCTGGTGATGGGGCTGGCACCGATCCTGGCGCCGATGCTCGGCGGACTGCTGGTGAATACGTCGGGATGGCAGTCGATCTTCCTGGTGCTGACGGTATTCAGTGCCCTCGCCGGGCTGGCGGTGGCCCTCGGCCTGCCGGAAAGTCTGCCGGCGCATGTTCCGCGTCAGCCGCTGTCCGGCGCTTTGCGTCAGTACGGCCGGCTGCTGGCTGATCCGGTCTACATGGGCCATGCCCTGACCGGCGGCATCGCCATCGCCGGGATGTTTGCCTACATCGCCGGCTCGCCGTTCATTTTCATCAAGTTGTATGGCGTACCGGCCGAGCATTTCGGCTGGCTGTTCGGTACCAACGCCGCAGGGTTCATTCTTGTTGCACAGGTCAACGCGCGACTGTTGGCCAAGCGTGGCCCAGCGTTTCTGCTATCGCGAGCGGTCTGGGTTTACTTCGGTGCCGGGCTGACGCTTCTTGCGGTCAGCTCTTTGCACACCGAGGCGCTGTGGCCATTGCTGATTCCGTTGTTCATCTGCGTGGCCAGCCTGGGCTGCATCAGCCCCAATGCGGCGGCGTGTGCGATGAACGGGCAGGGTGGTCGCGCCGGCAGTGCTTCAGCGTTGCTCGGCAGCATGCAGTTCAGCGTCGCCGCCGGGGCTTCGGCGCTGGTGGGGATCCTGCACGATGGCACCGCCGTGCCGATGGCCATCGTCATCAGCTTGTGTGGTTTGCTGGTGGTGTGCGCAGCGACGCTCACCCGGCGCATACAGAATGCCCGGGCGCTGGCAAAGGCGCAGGCTGAAATCTAAGACGAATTGCCTCAGCCGACAGCGCGCTGCTGGCCGGGGTCGGGAATCTGATGGGGCGCGCAGATACGCGCTTCGAGGGTGCGAGTGAAGGCGCGAGCTTCGGCCTCACTGCGGAAGGTCACGGCGTGCTGGTCGAGACGAACTTGCCACTGGGACTTTGCCACTTCTTTTATCAGGATCTTCATTGCTGACCTCCCGTACGTAAAAGATTGCATCGCAGAGGACTCGATTGTAGTCCTGAATACGATCGCAATTGTGACAAGGGTCAAGCATCTGACTGACGGCAAAAAAACACCGCAGCCCCCGAGCCAGCCACATCGGAGGCTGGAGAAGGCTGCGGTCTTGCGAGTTTTAGAAACCTTCTAAAACAATTTTCCCCTTGGCCTTGCCGCTTTCCAGCAGTTCATGGGCGCGGCGCAGGTTGCTCGCGTTGATCGTGCCGAAGTGCTCGCCGACCGTGGTTTTCAACGTCCCGCTGTCGATCAGCCCGGCCACCCGGTTGAGCAGTTTGTGCTGCTCGATCATGTCCGGCGTTTCGAACAGCGAGCGGGTGTACATGAACTCCCAGTGCAGCGACAGGCTCTTGCGCTTGAGCTTGGTCACGTCCAGCGCCTTCGGATCGTCGATCAGCGCCAGTTTGCCTTGCGGCGCCAGGGCTTCGACCAGTTGGTCCAGGTGCTGGTCGGTCTGGGTCAGGCTGGCAACGTGGGTCACGTGGGTGACATCGGCGCGTTTCAGTTCTTCGCTCAACGGCTGGCTGTGATCAATCACCAGGTCAGCACCCAGCTCGGTCACCCAGTTGCGGGTCTCCGGGCGGGAGGCGGTGCCGATCACTTTGAGCCCGGTCAACTGGCTGGCGAGTTGGGTGAGGATCGAACCGACGCCGCCCGCCGCACCGACGATCAGCAGGCTCTGGTCTTCATCGGTATTGCCTTCGCGAATCTGCAGGCGTTCGAACAGCAATTCCCAAGCGGTAATCGCGGTCAGCGGCAGAGCAGCGGCTTCGGCGAAACCGAGGGTTTTTGGCATATGGCCGACGATCCGCTCATCCACCACGTGCAGTTCGCTGTTGCCACCGGCCCGGGCGATGGAGCCGGCGTAGAACACCTTGTCGCCGGCCTTGAACAATGTCACTTCACTGCCGACCGACTTGACCACACCGGCCACGTCCCAGCCCAGCACCTTGGCGGCGCCGCCTTCCGGCGCGACGTTCTGGCGAACCTTGGTGTCGACCGGGTTGACCGAAATCGCTTTGACTTCCACCAGCAAGTCGCGCGGGCCGGCTACCGGCTCTGGCAGTTCGATGTCTTGCAGGGATTTTTCGTCGCTGATCGGGAGCGAGGCGTAATAGGCGATGGCTTTCATGGCGAACTCCGAAAGTGAATAAAGGAAGGTTTCAGGCGATGACGCGCAGGCGCTTGAGTTCGAAGTGTTCGAGGAACGCCTCGGCCTGGCTGCGGAAATGCTGGATATGGGCGCTGGCATCATGGGCTTGCAGGGCTTCGTCGCTGGCCCACTGCTCGATCATGTAGAAGGCCAGCGGGTTGGCCAGATCCTGGTGCAGTTCGTATTGACCGCAACCGGCTTCGGCGCGGGTCGGTTCGATCAGGGCACGCAGGTGCTGTTCGAGGGCGTCCTGCTGGCCAGGTCGGGCAATCAGGGTGGCGATGGCGGTGAAAGGCTGGGACATGTTCGACTCCGGGACGGGATGAATTCGATGGATGGCATGATTGGCTATTTCTGCCGGAGATAAAACCGGCTAAAAGAGCAGTCTCTTTCAATATTTTTTTGATAATCGGGGCTGACGATGCTGCGTTTCGATGACTTGCAGTTGTTTGTCCGGGCGGCGGATCTGGGCAGCCTGTCGGCGGCGGCGCGGGTGATGGACCTGTCCGCCGCCGTGGCCAGTGCCGCACTCAAACGTATAGAACAGCAACTGGGCGCGCGGCTGTTGGCACGCTCCACTCGCAGTTTGCGGCTGACGGCTGAAGGTGAAGGGTTTCTCGAATACGCCCGGGCGGCGCTGAGCAACCTTGATGAGGGTCGCCGCCTGCTGGCCAGCGGGCAGGATCAGGTCAGCGGAATTCTGCAGCTGTCGGCGCCCTCGGATTTCGGGCGCAACTTGCTGTTGCCGTGGCTCGATGATTTTCAGCGCGAACACCCGAAACTGACGGTGCGCCTGCTGCTGGGTGACCGCATCGCCGACCTGTTTCGCCAGCCGGTGGACATCGCCTTGCGCTACGGCGAGCCGGAGGATTCCAGTCTGGTGGCGTTGCCGATTGCCCCGCACAACCGACGGGTGCTGTGTGCATCACCGGCCTACCTGGCCCGGCACGGCGAACCGCTGCATCTGGAACAGCTCGCACAGCACAACTGCCTGCTTTATATGCTCGGAGGCCGGGTGCACGACCATTGGAGTTTCCACGACGGCAAGCGCGAGGTCGGCCTGACCGTCAGTGGCGACCGCTTCAGTGACGACGCCGATGTGGTGCGCCTTTGGGCTGTGGCGGGAGCCGGCATCGCTTACAAGTCGTGGCTCGATGTGGCCGGTGATGTGCTGGCGGGACGGCTGAAAGTGCTGTTGCCGGAGCTGCTCTGCGAACGCGCTCCGCTGAATCTGCTGTGCGCCCATCGCGCACAATTGAGTAAGCCGGTGAACCTTCTGAGGGAGATGCTCGCCAGCCGTTGCGCCGAATTGAGTAGCCGTTTTCCCGTTTTCCAGAAGTCTGACCATTAGTCGCAGGTAAATAGCGAAATTTCTCTCAGGAACAATCACCAACCACGGCCGCTCCGGCGCAGGACGCCGCGAGCAACCCGCTTATACTAGCGACCGCCTGATGCCCGCACCAAAAGGCCGATGCGAGAACGATCAGACCGCAACCGGCCGGGTAGGGACGAGGGTCGCGACAGTGCTGCGGTTTCCTTGCTGCGGCGCGCTGCCTCGCTTGGGCTCAAGGTATTTTGCGCGCCTTGGCCGACGACTGATTACTGGTCAAGATGTCTATGAGCTGTAGACGATACGATTCAACAGGGAGTGAATAGATGGAACATGCACCTTGCATCAGCCAGATCGCCACGTTGCTGGCCGATCCCAAACGCAGCGCAATGATGTGGGCGCTCATGGATGGCTCGGCGCGGCAGACCGAGGAGCTGGCGTTGCTGGCGGGGCTATCGCCGTCATCGGCCAGTGCGCATCTGGGGCGCTTGTCCGCTGGCGGTCTGTTGAAGGTCGAGGCGCGCGGTCGCAAACGCTTCTTCCGCCTGGCGGCTCCCGAAATCGGCGCGGCCATCGAAGCGCTGGCCAGCGCCACGTTGGCCAGCGCTCCACGAGAAATCCCCGACGTATTCAAGCGTGCTTCGCCGGTCGTCAGACCCCAGGCGGCGCCTTCGTCACTGCTGCGCGCGCGGTTTTGCGACGACCATCTGGGTGGAACGCTGGCCGCCGACCTGTACCAGCGCCTGCTCGACGCCGGCTGGATCGAGCAGCTTGAACATAGAGTGGTGGTCACGCACAAAGGCTCGACACAACTGGCCGGGCGCGGGGTGTACATCCAGGCGCTGGCCCACCGCAACGCTCAGGTGGCGTGCGCCTGTCCGGACTGGAGCGAGCGTCGCCCGCACATGGGGGGCTCGCTGGGCGCGGCGTTGCTGCAGCTGTTCATGCAGTCGGGCTGGCTGGTGCTGCCCAACGATTCCAGAGCCCTGCAACTGACGGCGGCGGGCCAGCGGGAAATTCATCGTTTCGCCTGTGAAACCGAGCTGGAAATGGCGTTGTAGAGCGCTTTCTTCCACTGGCTTGCTACTGAACGTCGTCAACGGCTGCGAACACGTCGCATCTGGCACAGGCGCGCAACCGCTATCGCGCACACTCGATCCGGGGACTTTTCGGATTGAGGAGGTGGCATGGACACGGGAAACTTCAGCGCGGCAGATCGACTGGAGCGCCTGCCAGTCAGCGGTTATCACCGGATCATCTTCATCATCATCGCCCTGGCGTTTTTTTTCGACTCCATGGATCTGGCGATGATGACCTTCCTGCTCGGCTCGATCAAAGCCGAGTTCGGCCTGAGCAGTGCGCAGGCTGGCCTGCTGGCCAGTTCGAGTTTTTTCGGCATGGTGCTGGGGGCGTCGCTGTCCGGATTGCTGGCGGATCGGTTCGGTCGCAAACCGGTGTTCCAGTGGAGCATCGTCTTGTGGGGACTGGCCAGTTACCTGTGCTCCACGGCGCAGACGGTCGAGAGCCTGACGCTGTTTCGCATCCTGCTGGGAATCGGCATGGGTATGGAGTTTCCGATTGCCCAGTCGATGTTGTCGGAGTTGATTCCTGCCCAGCGTCGGGGTCGTTACATCGCCTTGATGGACGGTTTCTGGCCGCTGGGTTTCGTCGCGGCGGGCGTGCTGTCGTATTTCCTGCTGCCGTTGATTGGCTGGCGCGACATCTTTCTGGTGCTGGCGGTGCCGGCAGTGTTCGTGCTGGCGATCCGCTTTTTCATTCCCGAGTCGCCGCGCTGGCTGGAACAGGCCGGCAAGCATGACGCGGCGGACAAAGTGTTGCGCGGGATCGAGGCGCGGGTACAGGCCTCACTCGGTGGTGCTGCATTGCCGGAGCCGGTTCGTCTGCCACGCAGCGTGTCCCCGCCGGGCCATTTCCTTTCGGCACTCAAACAGATCTGGTCACCGCTGTATCGCCAGCGCACGACGATGATCTGGAGCCTGTGGTTCTTTGCGTTACTCGGCTTTTACGGTCTGACGTCCTGGCTCAGTGCGTTGTTGCAACAGTCGGGTTTTGCCGTGACTCAGTCGGTGTATTACACGGTGCTGATTTCCCTCGGCGGGATTCCCGGCTTCCTGATGGCGGCCTGGCTGGTGGAACGTTGGGGACGCAAGCCGGTGTGCATCGTCACGTTGCTCGGCGGCGGAGTGATGGCGTTTCTGTACGGACAAAGCGCGGTGTTTGGCGGCAACGTGGCGCTGCTGATCGGCACGGGGCTGTTGATGCAGTTTTTCCTGTTCGGCATGTGGGCGGTGCTCTACACCTACACGCCGGAACTGTATCCGACCTCGGCGCGGGCGACGGGCTCGGGGTTCGCCTCGGCCATCGGGCGCGTGGGGTCGTTGCTCGGTCCGTTGGTCACCGGGCTGGTGTTCCCGATCACCGGGCAGGGCGGGGTGTTTGCGTTGGGGGCGCTGTGCTTTGCGATTGCGGCGGGGGTGGTGTGGCTGTTCGGGATGGAGACCCGGGGCAAGACGCTGGAAGAGCTGACGGAAGCGGTCGTGCGCTGAGAACTGAAAAGCCGTTAGAACACGGGCGTGTTCGAACGGCTTTGTGCTGTTACGGTTTTACCAACCGCGCATCCAGGCTGTTCTGCGCCAGGCGCTTGGCCTGATCCTGGGTCATGCCCAGGTGAGTGTGCAGCGCGTGGAAGTTCTCGGTCACGTAACCACCGAAGTACGCCGGGTCATCGGAGTTCACCGTGACCTTCACGCCACGCTCGAGCATGTCGAGGATGTTGTGCTGCGACATGTGATCGAACACGCAGAGCTTGGTGTTCGACAGCGGGCATACGGTCAGCGGGATCTGCTCGTCGATGATCCGCTGCATCAGGCGCTCGTCTTCGATGGCGCGCACGCCATGGTCGATACGCTGGATTTTCAGCAGGTCGATGGCTTCCCAAATGTACTCCGGCGGACCTTCTTCGCCAGCGTGGGCGACGGTCAGGAAACCTTCGTGACGGGCACGATCGAACACGCGCTGGAACTTGCTCGGCGGGTGACCCATTTCGGAACTGTCCAGACCTACGGCGACAAACGCGTCACGGAACGGCAGCGCCTGATCGAGGGTTTTCTGTGCTTCGTCTTCGCTCAGGTGGCGCAGGAAACTCAGGATCAAGCCGCTGGTGATGCCCAGTTGCTGCTCGCCATCCTTCAGCGCGGCGGCGATGCCGTTGAGCACCACTTCGAATGGGATGCCACGGTCGGTGTGGGTCTGCGGATCGAAGAACGGTTCGGTGTGGATCACGTTCTGCTCTTTGCAGCGCAGCAGGTAGGCCCAGGTCAGGTCGTAGAAATCCTGGGAGGTGCGCAGCACATCGGCGCCCTGGTAATACAGGTCGAGGAATTCCTGCAGATTGTTGAAGGCGTAAGCCTTGCGCAGGGTTTCGACGTCGCTCCACGGCAGGGCGATATTGTTGCGTTCGGCCAGGGCGAACAGCAGTTCGGGCTCCAGCGAGCCTTCGAGGTGCAGGTGCAGTTCGGCCTTGGGCAGGGCGTTGAGCCAGTCGTACATATTCTTTTCTCATCAGGTGCAATGACGGCATTCTACAGATGCCCGCCGAAACAATTGGCAAAACCTGACCAACCGATCCATCACACCGCTTCTTGCTCCCGGCGATAGGCGTAGGTATCGGCGAAGCGCGACAGCAGGAATTCGGCGCAGGTGGTGGTCGGATATTTCGCCGGATGGTGTGCGTCCTGGCAACCGGGCAGGCACTCGATGCGGGTGTCCGGGTGCGGTTCGGCGAAGAACGGCATCGAGTAGCGATCCACGCCGAGCGGGCTGATGACCCGGTGCGGGGTCGAGCGATAACGGTCGTTGCTCCAGCGCGCCATCATGTCGCCAAGGTTGACCACGAACGTGCCGTCGATGGGCGGTGCGTCGATCCACTGGCCTTTGACGTTTTTCACCTGCAAGCCGCCGGCCGTGTCCTGATAGAGCAGCGTGATGCAGCCGTAATCGGTGTGCGCGCCGGCCCCTTGCTGCTCGGCGGAACTGGCGGTGTGGCGCGGCGGGTAATGGATCATCCGCAGCACGCTGACCGGTTCGTTAAAGCGTGTGTCGAAGAAGTCGCGCTCGATGCCCAGCGCTAACGTCATGGCCCGCAGCAGGGTTTGCGCGAGGGCCTGCATGTCGAGGTAGTGCTGCTCCATCAGTGTTTCCCAACCGGGAATCGCCGGATGACGGTTGGGGCCTCGCAACGGTTTTTCCGCCAGCACCTCGGGATGATCGGCCGGCAGGTGCAGGCCCATGTCGAAGGTTTCCTTGAGGTCGCTGGGTTTGTCCGGGTCGAGTTGTTCGGTAGCGATGGCGCCGTAGCCGCGATGATGGACGGTCCGGGTGATGTCGATCTTGAGCTTTTCCGCGGTCGGCAATGCAAAGAAGCGCCGGGCGTGAGCGAGCAGGGATGCAATGCGCTGCGCAGAAATCGGGTGACCCTTGATGTAGAAAAAGCCCCATTCGCGGCAGGCGTGGTCGATCTGTTCGGCGACGGCGGGCCAGGCGTTCTGGTCGTCGGAGTAAAGTGGCGAGATGTCGATGATCGGAAGTTGGTTCATTTCGAATGCTCTTTAATGATCGTTCCCACGTCGAGGCGTCGAACCGTCTGCGTGGGAATGCCTCAATGGACGCTCCGCGTCCGCTTTCGGCAGGGACGCGGAGCGTCCCGGGCTGCATTCCCACGCGGAGCGTGGGAACGATCACAGGGTAGATGTTGGAATTTACTTCGGCATCTCGGCCTTCATGCCTTCGACGTAGTAGTTCATCGACGCCAGTTCGGCGTTGGTGGCGCTGACCCCCGCCGGGATTTTCTCGACGCCGGCCTGATCCTTGATCGGCCCGGTGAACGGTTGCAGGGCGCCGCTCTTGATGTCGGCGATGATCTGCTCGGCTTCGGCCTTCACCGGTGCCGGCACCAGATCGCTGATCGGCAGTTCGACCGTGCCCTCCTTCAAACCGCCCCAGTAGTCCTGGGATTTCCAGTTGTGGTCGATCACGCTCTGGGTCGCCTGAATGTAGTGCGGCGCCCAGTCGTTGACGATCGAGGTCAGCACCGCTTTCGGCCCGAAGTGCGCCATGTCTGAAGCGTAGCCCACGGCATACACACCACGTCGCTCGGCGGCCTGGATCGGCGCCGGGCTGTCGGTGTGCTGGAACACCACGTCCACGCCCTGATCGATCAGCGCGTTGGCGGCATCGGCCTCTTTGCCGGGATCGAACCACGAGTTGACCCATACCACTTTGATCTCGGTGCCGGGGTTGTACTTGTTCAAGGCCAGCTGGATGGCGTTGATGTCGCGGATCACTTCGGGGATCGGGAACGAGGCGACGTAACCGATCTTTTTGGTCTTGGTCATCTTCGCCGCGAGGAAGCCACCGACGTAACGGCCCTCGTAGGTGCGCGCGAGATAGGTGCCGAGGTTCTTGTCCTGCTTGTAGCCGGTGGCGTGTTCGAAGGTCACCTTGGGAAACTGTTTGGCGACTTTCACCGTTGGGTTCATGTAGCCGAAAGAGGTGGTGAAGATCAGGTCGTAATTGTCCTTGGCCATGTTGCGGATCACCCGCTCGGCATCGGCGCCTTCGGCGACGTTTTCCACGTAGTTGGTGGTGATCTGCGTGCCGAGTTTTTCCGCCAGCGCCTTGCGCCCCTGTTCATGCTGATACGTCCAGCCGTGGTCGCCGATGGGGCCGATGTAGACGAAACCGACTTTCAGTGGATCGGCGGCACTGGCGCTCAGGCTGAGGCCAAGGCCCATGGCGATGCACAGCAGTGTTTGCAGTGGACGTTTTTGCATGAACGCGAACTCCCTTTTGTTGTGTGTGGGGAGGGCAATGCAAAAGACTGACCAAGCGGACAACAAATCGAGTCGAAATCGCGGCGGGGCCTTTGCGAGCAAGCTCGCTCCCATGTGGCAACACGTTGATCAGTGGGAGCGAGCCTGCTCGCGATGAGGCCGGCCGGGCCGAAAAAAGTGCATGTCCGTACAAGGACGCCATCCACTGGTGCGCTAAGGTGTAACGAAACGTTAGCGCCGCCCCGCAGTCAGTAGCTCATTCGCACTCTTCGGCAAAAAGGCCCGTCATGTTCACCATCCTCAAGCAAGAAAGCTTTCTGCTGTTGGCCGTCATTGCCACCTGTGTTGCGTATCCGCTGGAGCACTGGCTGCTGCACAGCGGCCAGATCGTCGCGCTGACGGCCGGGCTGGTGCTGATCGCGTTCATCGTCGCCGCCTCGATGCGCGTCGCCCATCAAGCCGAATTGCTCGCGGAAAAAGTCGGCGACCCGTACGGCACGATGATCCTGACCCTCGCCGCCGTGCTGGTGGAAGTGGTGATCCTGGCGATCATGATGAGCAACGAAGCCTCGCCGACGCTGGTGCGCGACACGATCTATTCGGCGGTGATGCTCGACATCAACGGCATCCTCGGCCTCGCCGCGCTGATGGGCGGGATCAAGCATGGCGAGCAGTCATACAACGATGATTCGGCCCGCAGTTACAGCGTGATGATCCTCACTGCCATGGGCGTGTCGATGGTGGTGCCGGAGTTCATCCCCGAGGCCAACTGGAAAATCTATTCGGCGTTCACCATCGGCGCGATGGTGGTGCTTTATGCGTTGTTTTTGCGCATGCAGGTCGGGCCGCACAGCTACTTTTTCAGCTACAGCTACCCGGACAAACGCCGCAAGAAAGAGCCCGTGGAAGAAGAGCCGAAACCGGTCAGCCTGGCGCTGTCGATCGGCATTCTGGTGTTCGGTGTGGTGGTGATCGGCGCACTGGCCGAGGTGATGTCCAAGACCCTCGATCTGGGCCTGGAAGGGACGGGCGCACCGCCGGTGATCACGGCGATTCTGGTGGCGGCGATTTCGGCGGCGCCGGAGATTCTGACCGCGTTGCGCGCGGCGTTGGCCAACCGCATGCAGTCGGTGGTCAACATTGCGATGGGTGCTTCGTTATCGACGGTGATCCTGACGGTGCCGGTGATGGAAGCGATGGCGCTCTACACGGGGCAGCCGTTTCAGATGGCGATGACGCCGGTGCAGACGGTGATGATCTTTATCACGCTGATCGTCAGTGCGATCAACCTCAATGACGGCGAGACCAATGCCATTGAGGGCATGACGCACTTTGTGCTGTTTGCGACGTTCATCATGTTGTCGCTGCTGGGCCTCTGAGAGCGACCAGCACCGACAGATCGTTCCCACGCTCTGCGTGGGAATGCCGCAAGGGACGCTCCGCGTCCAACGCTGGAACGCAGAGCGTCCCGTTATGCATTCCCACGCGGAGCGTGGGAACGATCAGAGGGGGGAGATCAGGTGCCGGCAATCAACTGCCGAGCCGCCTGGCTGTGATCGGCAATCAGGCCTTTGAGATCCAGCCCTTCAACCTGCCCGTCAACCACGCGCCACTTGCCGCCGACCATCACTCGATCCGCGCGGTCTGCGCCGCACAACAGCAGCGCCGAGATCGGGTCATGGCTGCCGGAGAAACGCAGCTCATCGAGCTTGAACAACGCCAGATCCGCCTGCTTGCCCACCGCCAGTTCACCGATATCGGTACGGCCCAACAGGCTCGCCGAACCCTTGGTCGCCCAGCCCAGCACACGTTCCGGAGTGATCTTTTCGGCGCCATAGCGCAGGCGCTGGATGTACAGAGCCTGACGCGCTTCGAGGATCATGTTCGACGCATCGTTGGACGCCGAACCATCCACACCGATACCGAACAACGCGCCGGCATCGGTCAGTTCGATGCTCGGGCAGATGCCGGACGCCAGACGCATGTTCGAGCTCGGGCAATGGCAGATACCGGTGCCCGCCGCGCCGAGACGGGCGATTTCGTCGGGGTTGAAGTGTATGCCGTGGGCCAGCCACGTGCGCGGGCCGAGCCAGCCGACGCTGTCCAGATAATCCACGGTGCGCAGGCCGAAGCGTTGCAGGCAGAAGTCTTCTTCGTCGAGGGTTTCGGCGAGGTGGGTGTGCAGACGCACATCAAGTTTGTTCGCCAGTTCGGCGCTGGCGGACATGATTTCCGGGGTCACCGAGAACGGCGAGCACGGTGCCAGGGCGATCTGGATTTGCGCGCCGTCGCCACGTTCGTGGTACTCGTGAATCAGCCGCTGGCTGTCGTCGAGAATCACCTGGCCTTCCTGCACGGTCTGCTGCGGAGGCAGGCCGCCGTCCTTCTCGCCGAGGCTCATCGAACCGCGGGTGAGCATCGCGCGCATGCCCAGTTCGCGCACGGTTTCGACTTGCACGTCGATGGCGTTTTCCAGACCATCCGGGAACAGGTAATGGTGGTCGGCGGCGGTGGTGCAACCCGACAACAGCAACTCGGCCAGCGCGACTTTGGTGGCGAGGGCGAGTTTTTCAGGCGTCAGGCGCGCCCACACCGGGTAGAGGGTTTTCAGCCACGGGAACAACGGCTGATTGACCACCGGCGCCCAGGCGCGGGTCAGGGTCTGATAGAAGTGGTGATGGGTGTTGATCAGGCCCGGCAGGATCACGTGTTCACGGGCGTCGAACACTTCATTGCATGGGGCGGAAGGTTGCTGGCCGGCGCCGAGCACTTCGGTGATCACACCGTCTTGCAGCACCAGACCGCCACGGGCATCGAGACCGTTGGCCGTGAAAATGGCGAGGGGATTTTTTAACCAGGTACGGGTCGCAGGCATTGTGGCCGGCTCCTCTGAAAGTGGGGTTCAGGGTTGCCAGCTCAGTGTTGCCCTGTCTGCTGATCCAGGGTCGCCGCGAGGGGCGAGGTGCGGAGTTTCGAACAAAATGTTGCGACGGGCAAGCCCGACCCGACCAGACACCGGGATAACCCTGCGGGGGCAAGCCCCCCACAGGGTTCAGTGATTACCAGGGAATGGTTTCACCCTTGTAGTTCACGAAATGATGGCCGCCCTTGCCGGCAAACGCGTCCACCTGATCCACCAGGCCACGGGTGCTGGTCTCCACGTCGATGTCGGCACCTTCGCCGCCCATGTCGGTTTTCACCCAGCCCGGATGCAGCGACAGCACCGTGAGTTTCTGCTCGCCCAACTGCGTGACGAAGCTGTTGGTCATCGAGTTCAGCGCCGCCTTGCTGGCCTTGTACAGCGCCAGTTCCGGCGCGTCGGGCATGGTCACACTGCCGAGCACCGAACTCATGAACGCCAGCACGCCGCTGCCGTCGCGGATCTGCCCGACAAAGCGCTGGGCCAGATTGATCGGTGCCACCGCGTTGGTGAAGAACAACTGACCGACTTCCGCCAGCGTCGCGCCGCCCGGAGTTTGCACGTCAGGGCCTTTGACCCCGGCGTTGACGAACAGCAGGTCAAAGGTCTCGCCCTTGAGCTTCTGGCTCAGGGCGATCACCGCTTGCTGGTCGTCCATGTCGAGTTTTTCGATTTGCACGTTGCCCAGTGCTTCGAGAGCCTCGGCGTTGGAAGGATTGCGAACCGTGGCGGTGACTTGCCAGCCGTCGGCCAGCAGGGTTTTCACCAGACCCAGGCCCAGGCCCCGGGAGGCGCCGATGATCAATGCGTGCTTGGCAGGATTAAGTGCGGACATGATTGGCTTTCCTTGAAAGTTGAAAGATCACGGGTTCAATGGACAGCGTTGACCGAGCCGATGCTGCAATTCCTGGCGCAACTCACCGAGCTCGGCCATGCGGGTTTCGACCAGCTTGAGTTTGTCTTGCAGCAGTTGCGTGACGGTGGTGTCGGGGTTTGGCGAGTGCCACAACGCGCCAACGCTGTTGCCAATCTCGCCAAGGGTAAAGCCCAGACGTTGCGCCGTTTTGATATAGAGCACCAGTTGCACCATCTCCGGCGGATAGTCGCGATAACCGTTGGCGCTGCGTTGCGCCGCGATCAATCCGCGCTCCTCGTAAAAACGCAGCGTGTCACGGCTGACATCGCAGGCCTGGGCTAACTCACCGATGCGCATCTTGCAGGTCTCGAAAGTGTTTGACCCTGGAGCATACTCCAGGCTTTACCGTAGTTGCTCCCTGAATTTTCGGAGCAAGGATGATGTGGACTTCAACGCAGTATCGGCAGGTGGTGCGCGGCAGCGCCTGGTATGACTTGATCGTGACGGCGGCGTTTGTCACGCCGTGGAGTTTTGCTGTGTTGCATGGGTTGCTGACGGCGCTCAGTCAGGCGCTGGAGCTGCCCGGCGAGCTGCCGCCGTTCGAACCTGCGCACCTGTTGATAGCCAATTTGTTCGGTTCGGTGGTGTGTATGTGGGCGGTGCTGCGGATTCGTGATCCGCAGCCGGTTTATGGGCGCTATGACGCGGTGACGCGGTTTCTGTTCGCCGCGTGGATGACGTATGCCCTGGCCCACGGCGCCAGCTCGTTGGTGGTGGGTTTCCTGGTTCTCGAAGTGGCGTGGGGCATCGCTCAGGCGTTGCCGGTCCGGCCGCTGTCGCGAGCTGTAACGGCTTAGCGCCCGGCCTGCCACGGCTGCCCCAGTGACACCGGCGCATACAACCGCGTACGCAGCGCATCCCGCGACAACAACACCAGCACCAGAATCGTCGCGACGTACGGCAACATCGCCAGCAGACTCGAAGGAATCGCCAGCCCCAACCCCTGCGCCACCAGGTGCAGGATGCTGGCGAGTCCGAACAGATACGCGCCGAGCAGCAATCGCCACACCCGCCAACTGGCGAACACCACCAGCGCCAGCGCTATCCAGCCGCGTCCGGCGGTCATGTTCTCGGCCCACATCGGCGTGTACGCCAGCGACAGATAAGCGCCGGCCAGTCCGGCCATCGCCCCGCCGAACAATACCGCCAGTGTGCGCACGGTCAGCACCGGCAAACCCATGGCACTGGCCGCATCCGGGTTCTCGCCGACCGCTTGAACGATCAGCCCGACACGGCTTTTCACGATCACCCACGCCACCAGCGCAAACAGCGCGAATGACAGGTAAACCAGCAGGTCCTGGGCAAACAGCATGCGGCCGATCAGCGGGATTTCACTCAAGAATGGAATCGCCAGCGGCTCGAATCCCGCCAGCGGTTTGCCGACCCACGCCGCGCCGACAAAGGTCGACAGGCCCACGCCAAAAATCGTCAGCGCCAGCCCGGTTGCCACCTGATTGGCGTTGAACACCAGCGCCACCAGCGCAAACAGCGATGACAACAGCATCCCGGCTAGCATCGCCAGCGCCACACCGAGCCACAGGTTGCCACTGTTGAACGCGACGATGAAACCGATCACCGCGCCAAACAGCATCATGCCTTCCTGACCGAGGTTGAGTACGCCGCTCTTCTCGCAGATCAGCTCACCCAGCGCCACCAACAGCAATGGCGTACCGCAGCGCACCATGGCATAGAAAATATTGCTCAGCAGATCGATATCCATCACAGCGCTCCGGCGGTTACGGCGGTGGTAGAAGTGCGCCGCACCCAGCGCAGGTTCAGGCGTGGCCGATAGAGGATCAGCACGTCACAGGCCAGCAGAAAAAACAGCATCATTCCCTGGAACAGCTGAGTGATCGCCTGCGGCAGATTCAGCGTCATCTGTGCGCTCTCGCCACCGATGTACAGCAGCGCCATCAACAGGCTGGAAAACAGAATACCGATCGGATTGAGCCGCCCGAGAAACGCCACAGTGATCGCCGCATAGCCGTAGCCCGGCGAGACCTGCGGCACCAGTTGGCCGATCGGCCCGGTGACTTCGCAGACACCGGCAAGCCCCGCCAATCCTCCGCTGATCAGCAGTGCGAGCCAGATCAGACGTTTCTCGCGAAACCCGACAAAACCTGCCGCACGCTTGTCCAGGCCCAGCACCTTGATCTGGAAACCGACGAAGCTTTTTTGCAGCAATACCCACACCGCGACCAATGCGAGCAAGGCGAAATACACGCCGATGTGTGCCCGACCGTCCTCCATCAACAGCGGCAGGCGGCTGGCATCGCTGAACATTGCCGACTCGGGAAAGTTGAACCCGGCCGGATCCTTCAGCGGCCCGTGTACGCAGAACAGCAGCAGGTTCAGCGCGATGTAATTGAGCATGATGCTGGTGAGGATTTCGTTGGCGTTGAAGCGCGTGCGCAACCAGGCGGTGAGGCCGGCCCACGCGGCGCCGGCGAACGTGCCAGTCAGCAGGATCAGCACCAGCGCCCAACGGCTTTGCACATCGATGATGTTCACCGCCAGCGCACTGCCGGCGAGGGCGCCGAGCAGCAATTGGCCTTCGGCGCCGATGTTCCAGATCCGCGCCTGATAGGCCACTGCGAGGCCCAACGCACACAACAGAATCGGCAGGGTTTTGACCAGCAGCTCGGAGACGCCGTACAGGTCACTGATCGGGGCGATCAACAAGGTGTGCAAAGTCTTCAGCGGATCATGGCCAAGGGCGACGAACAGCAAAGATCCGCAGACCAGCGTCAGCGCCGCCGCCAGCACCGGCGAGCACCACAGCATCAGGCGCGACTGCCGGCCACGGGGTTCGAGGGAAAGCAACATGGGAAAACTCCGTTAAACCGTGGCCGGTTGTGATTGAGGGGTGTCGAACTGGCCGGCCATCCAGCCGCCGACGTCGCTGAGGCGGGTCAGCGCCGTGTCCTGCAACGCTGACAGGCGCCCGCCGCACAGCGCGCCGAGGCGGTCGCTGATCTGGAACAGTTCGTCGAGGTCTTCGGAGATCACCAGAATCGCCGCCCCGGCATCGCGCAGGGCAATCAGCGCGCGGTGGATGGTGGCCGCCGCGCCGACATCCACGCCCCAGGTCGGGTGCGCGGCGATCAGCAGTTTCGGTTGCTGGAGGATTTCCCGGCCGAGGATGAATTTCTGCAGGTTGCCGCCGGACAGGCTGCGGGCGGCGGTCTGGGTGTCCGGGGTTTTCACGCCGAAGCGCTGGATGATCGTTCGGGCGAGGGTTTCGACCTTGCCGCGCTCTATCAAGCCGTGGCTGACCAGGCCTTGTTGAAAAGCGGTGAGCAGGGCGTTGTCCGCCAGGCTCATGTCCGGCACCGCGCCATGCCCGAGGCGTTCGGCGGGGACGAACGCCAGGCCGAGTTTGCGTCGCGCATCCGGGCGCCGATCGGCGACGGGGTGTTCTCGGAAACGGATGGTTGCCGCTGATTCGCGGGGCAACGTTTGTTCGCCGCTGAGCAAGGCGAGTAACTCGTCCTGACCGTTGCCCGCCACGCCGGCGATGCCGACGATTTCACCGCTGCGCACCTGCAGATCGATGTCGCTCAGGGAGCAGCCGAACGGATCCGGGTTGTGCCAGTTCAATCCACTGACCTGCAAGAACGCCACGCCACCGGTGACCTTCGTGAACTCGCCGATCAATGTCGCGGCTTCTCCCACCATCAATTGCGCCAGTTGCCGATCAGTGCAGTCGGCCGGTACGCAATGCCCGGCCACTCGGCCACCACGCAATACCGTGGCGCTGTGGCACAAGGCGCGCACCTCGCCGAGTTTGTGGCTGATGAACAGAATGCTGCAGCCCTCGGCCGCGAGCCGGCGCAGGGTGATGAACAACTCGTCGGCTTCCTGCGGCGTGAGCACCGAGGTCGGCTCATCGAGAATCAGCAGGCGAATGTCCTGCATCAGGCAACGAACGATCTCGACTCGTTGCCGCTCGCCGATCGACAGGCTGTGGACAAGTCGCTGGGGTTCCAGCGCCATGCCATATCGGCGCGACACTTCACGGATTTTCGCCTCAAGCTGTTTCGGCGAACCGGCCGCTGCACCCATCGCCAGCGCGATGTTTTGCGCCACGCTCAGGGTCTCGAACAGCGAGAAATGCTGGAACACCATGCCGATGCCCAACTGCCGCGCCTGGGCCGGGTTGCGCATGCTCACCGGGTGACCCTGCCACAGCATCTCGCCCGAATCGGCCTGGGTGACGCCGTAGATGATCTTCATCAACGTGCTTTTACCCGCGCCGTTTTCACCGAGCAGCGCGTGGATTTCACCGGGGGCGATGCTCAGGTCGATGGCGTCATTGGCAAGGCAACCGGGATAACGTTTGCTGATGTGGCGCAGTTGCAGGCGCGGTATGGATGTGGGGTTTGGCATGACAGGCTCGGGTCGCTTGGATTTGTGCCTGTGGATAAAGCAATTTCCTGGCCATTGAGTCAGGAACCTGCACGACCGCTGTTTGCCAGCCTGTGGCGTAGAGCCTGTGAAATGAATTCGACGTCTTGCGCGGCACCACTTGAGGGCAAAGCCTTTGATCAGGCTCCAGTTTTGCCCGCACCGGGCTGATCAAAAAACGAGCAATCCCGCCGAAGCCATGCAGAACATGCGACTGCGCCAGCCATGAACGGCTTATCCACAGGTTGCTCCACAGTATTTGTGCGCAAGACAAAATCCCGGGCATAAGCACTGCCGGGCTTTCTTCCAAAGGCGATAAACGACGCTAAGCGATTGTTTTTACGTGAAATTGTTTGTTGTGATGGGCGATTGGACGAAAAGTGAGCAAATCCCGCAAAGCCACGTGACAGAAGGGTTACAGCCTCCTGTGCTCAGGTTATCCACAGCCGGGTGCACAGCGGATGTGGGCAAGTCTCGGGTATAAGCAAATCGGCTTGTGCCCTAAAACATGGCGGGGCTTCAACGCTGCAGCAGGATTCGCCCACGACTCAGATCGGCCAACTGATTCTGCAACAGCTCGATGTGCGCTTCGCCCACGGCCAGTTGCAGCTCGACACCATTGGCGGTGAAGTTTTCTTCGATCACCAATCCACCCAGATCCGCGACCCGCAGCTTCACCAGCGCCAGTTCACTGAAAGCGCAGGCGCAACGCACGGGCACGCGACTGATCAACTCGATCTTCGGCGCGGCTTGCAGACATTTGTTGGCGCCGCCGCCATAGGCCCGGGCCAGACCGCCGGTGCCCAGTTGAATGCCGCCGTACCAACGGATCACCAGCACCGCGACCTGATCGCAGTCCTGCGCCTCGATGGCCGCGAGAATCGGCCGACCGGCAGTGCCGCCGGGTTCGCCGTCGTCGTTGCTGCGGTACTGATCGCCGAGTTTCCACGCCCAGCAATTGTGCGAAGCGTTCAAGTCGCTGTGCTGCTCGATGAAGGCTTGCGCCTCAGCGGGGCTGCCGATCGGCGCAGCGAAGGTGATGAAACGGCTTTTGCGGATTTCTTCGCGGAACTCGCAAAAGCCGCTGAGGGTGAATGGCATAAAACGACTTATATAGAAGCAGTGAGGCCGCAGCCTTTGAGAATGATGCGGATCAGATTGTTGCCGGCGTCTTCCATATCCTGTTTGGTCAACTTGCTGCGACCGGTCACCCGGCAGATCTGGGTGGCGAAGTCGGCGTAATGCTGGGTGCTGCCCCACAACAGGAAGATCAGGTGCACCGGGTCGACCGGATCCATTTTGCCCGCGTCGATCCAGGCCTGGAAAACGCCGGCGCGGCCCTGGAACCAGGCGCGGTAATCCTGGTTGAAATATTCGGTCAGGCATTCGCCGCCGCTGATCACTTCCATCGCGAAGATCCGCGACGCTTGCGGCTGGCGACGGGAGAATTCCATTTTCGCGCGGATGTAGCGGGTCAGCGCTTCGGCCGGATCGTCCTCGGCCGTGAGGGAGTTGAAGGTGCTGTCCCACAATTGAAGGATGTTGCTCAGCACCGCCACGTACAACCCGAGCTTGTTGCTGAAGTAGTAATGCAGATTCGCCTTGGGCAGTCCGGCCTTGGTGGCGATGGTGTTCATGCTCGTGCCTTTGTACCCGTGACGGGCGAACTCGTCTTCGGCGGCTTTGATGATGGTCTCTTCATTCTTCTGACGAATGCGGCTGGCAGGTTTGCCGCCGTGAGCGGGGACTTCAAAGGTCATAGGCACTTCCGGGTTGGTCTGTGGGGTGCAACCAGTTGCGTTGATAGCGCAACCACCGGCGCGGGACAAGCCCCGGGCGCATAAAACCCGGTCGTCAGCGAGTGGCGGCCAGGCTTTCGAGAAAACTTTCCAGTACCAGATGAGGGCGACGGCCCTTGCGGGTGACCGAGGCCAGGCTCAAATCATAGAAGCGGGTACTGGCCTTGAGCGCACGCAAGCGACCTTGTTGTACCCAGAGACTGGCGTAGTGATCCGGCAGGTAGCCGATGTAGCGTCCGGTCAGAATCAGGAACGCCATGCCTTCACGGTCGGAAGCGCTGGCGGTGCAATTGAGGGCTTGATAGTGCGCCTGGATCTCCGCCGGCAAGCGGAAGGTCGGGGCGATGGCGTCCTGACTGTTGAGGCGCTCTTCATCCAACTGTTTATCGTCGACGTAAAACAGCGGATGACCAACTGCGCAGTAGAGAAGCGAACGTTCGCTGTACAGCGGCTGGTATTCCAGTCCCGACAACGCACTGGCCTGCGGCACTACGCCGACGTGCAAGCGTCCGTCGAGTACGCCTTGTTCGACTTCGTTGGGAGCGATCATGCGGATCTGGATCTGCACGTCCGGCCCGCGTTCCTTCAATTGGGCCAATGCGTGGGTGATGCGCATGTGGGGCAGGGTGACGAGGTTGTCGGTCAGGCCGATGATCAACTCGCCGCGCAAGTGCTGGTGCAGGCCGTTGACCTCGGTGCGGAAACTTTCCAGCGCACTTAAAAGCTGCAACGCCGACTGATAGACCTCGCGACCTTCTTCGGTCAGGGAGAAACCGGCGCGCCCGCGCTGGCACAGACGCAGGCCCAGGCGTTGCTCCAGATCGCTCATCTGTTGGCTGATCGCCGAGCGACCGATGCCGAGCACGGTTTCCGCCGCCGAGAAGCCGCCGCACTCCACCACGCTGCGAAAAATCCGCAGCAGGCGAATATCAAAGTCACTGACCTGGGCCAGTGGATCGGGGCGGCGGCTGCTCATGCTGATGTTCTCATTGTTTAGCAGAGTTCTAACTGAAGGTTAGAAGAGTTGAATTTCACCGACTTTATCCGCGTGGCAATTTAGCTGCAACAACGCTTTCTATCTCTCTGAAGCTTATTGCCCTGCGAGGTTTTGCCCGATGAACATGCCTGAAAACGCGCCGTCGCCACTGGCCAGTCAACTGAAGCTGGACGCGCACTGGATGCCGTACACCGCCAACCGCAACTTCCAGCGCGACCCGCGTCTGATCGTTGGTGCCGAAGGCAGCTGGCTGATCGACGACAAGGGCCGCAAGGTGTACGACTCGCTGTCCGGTCTGTGGACCTGCGGCGCCGGGCATACCCGCAAGGAAATCCAGGAAGCGGTGGCCAAGCAGTTGGGCACCCTCGATTACTCGCCGGGCTTCCAGTACGGCCACCCGCTGTCGTTCCAGCTGGCGGAGAAAATCACCGATCTGACCCCGGGTAACCTGAACCACGTGTTCTTCACTGACTCCGGTTCCGAATGCGCCGATACCGCGGTGAAAATGGTCCGCGCTTACTGGCGCCTCAAAGGCCAGTCGACCAAGACCAAGATGATCGGCCGCGCCCGTGGCTACCACGGTGTGAACATCGCCGGCACCAGCCTCGGCGGCGTCAACGGCAACCGCAAGCTGTTCGGTCAGGCGATGATGGATGTCGATCACCTGCCGCACACTTTGCTGGCGAGCAATGCGTTCTCCCGTGGCATGCCGGAGCAGGGCGGTATCGCCCTGGCCGATGAGCTGCTGAAGCTGATCGAACTGCACGATGCGTCGAACATCGCAGCGGTGTTCGTTGAGCCGATGGCCGGTTCCGCTGGCGTGCTGGTTCCGCCACAGGGCTACCTCAAGCGTCTGCGTGAAATCTGCGACCAGCACAACATCCTGCTGGTATTCGACGAAGTGATTACCGGGTTCGGCCGTACCGGCACCATGTTCGGCGCCACCACGTTCGGCGTGACCCCGGACCTGATGTGCATCGCCAAGCAAGTCACCAACGGCGCGATCCCGATGGGCGCGGTGATTGCCAGCTCCGAGATCTACCAGACCTTCATGAACCAGCCGACCCCGGAATACGCCGTGGAATTCCCGCACGGCTACACCTACTCGGCGCACCCGGTGGCTTGCGCCGCAGGTCTCGCGGCACTCGACCTGCTGCAAAAGGAAAACCTGGTGCAGAGCGTGGCCGACGTCGCACCGCATTTCGAAAATGCCCTGCATGGTCTGAAAGGCGCGAAGAACGTCATCGACATTCGTAACTTCGGTCTGGCCGGTGCGATCCAGATTGCGGGCCGTGACGGCGACGCTATCGTGCGTCCGTTCGAAGCCGGTATGGCGTTGTGGAAAGCCGGGTTCTACGTGCGCTTCGGCGGCGACACCCTGCAGTTCGGCCCAACCTTCAACAGCAAGCCGCAGGACCTTGATCGTCTGTTCGACGCGGTCGGCGAAGTGCTGAACAAGCTCGACTGATTTTTCCTTCTATATAGATACGCCAATAGCAGGCGCCCTTGCGGGCGTCTGTGCACAAGAATTCAGGAGTTCCCCGATGAGCGTTATCCCGCATTTGATCAATGGCGAACTGGTGACCGAGAACGGTCGCGCGGTCGATGTGTTCAACCCGTCTACCGGTCAGGCTATCCACAAACTGCCGCTGGCGACTCGCGAAACCATCCAGCACGCCATCGATGCCGCCAAGGCTGCGTTCCCGGCCTGGCGTAACACGCCACCGGCCAAACGTGCTCAGGTGATGTTCCGCTTCAAGCAATTGCTGGAGCAGAACGAAGCACGTATCTCGCAATTGATCAGCGAAGAACACGGCAAGACCCTGGAAGACGCTGCCGGTGAACTGAAGCGTGGTATCGAGAACGTCGAGTTCGCCTGCGCAGCGCCGGAAATCCTCAAGGGCGAGTACAGCCGCAACGTCGGCCCGAACATCGATGCGTGGTCGGACTTCCAGCCGCTGGGCGTGGTGGCCGGTATCACCCCGTTCAACTTCCCGGCGATGGTGCCGCTGTGGATGTATCCGCTGGCGATCGTCTGCGGCAACTGCTTTATCCTCAAGCCGTCCGAGCGTGATCCGAGCTCGACCCTGCTGATCGCTCAGTTGCTGCTGGAAGCCGGCCTGCCGAAAGGTGTGCTGAGCGTGGTGCACGGTGACAAGACTGCGGTGGACGCGCTGATCGAAGCGCCGGAAGTCAAAGCGCTGAGCTTCGTGGGCTCGACCCCGATTGCCGAGTACATCTATTCCGAAGGCACCAAGCGCGGTAAGCGCGTTCAGGCACTGGGCGGCGCGAAGAACCACGCGGTGCTGATGCCGGATGCGGATCTGGACAACGCGGTCAGCGCACTGATGGGCGCGGCTTACGGTTCCTGCGGCGAACGCTGCATGGCGATCTCGGTGGCCGTGTGTGTGGGCGATCAGGTGGCGGACGCACTGGTGGCCAAACTGGTTCCACAGATCAAGGCGCTGAAAATCGGTGCCGGCACTTCTTGCGGTCTGGACATGGGGCCGCTGGTCACCGGTCAGGCGCGCGACAAGGTCAGCGGTTATGTGGAAGACGGCGTGGCAGCGGGCGCGACCCTGGTGGTCGACGGTCGTGGTCTGAGCGTTGCCGGTCATGAAGAAGGCTTCTTCCTGGGTGGCTGCCTGTTCGACAACGTCACGCCTGAGATGCGCATCTATAAAGAAGAGATCTTCGGGCCGGTGCTGTGCGTCGTCCGGGTGAACAGCCTGGAAGAGGCGATGCAACTGATCAACGATCACGAATACGGCAACGGCACTTGCATCTTCACCCGTGACGGTGAAGCGGCGCGTCTGTTCTGCGACGAGATCGAAGTCGGCATGGTCGGCGTCAACGTTCCATTGCCGGTGCCAGTGGCTTACCACAGCTTCGGTGGTTGGAAGCGTTCGCTGTTCGGCGATCTGCATGCCTATGGTCCGGATGGTGTGCGCTTCTATACCCGTCGCAAGGCGATCACCCAGCGCTGGCCGCAGCGTGCGAGCCATGAGGCTTCGCAATTCGCTTTCCCTAGCTTGTAAGTAGAAGGGCAGTGCAACGAAGGCCGACCTTTTAAGGTCGGCCTTCGCGTTTCGGGGCTTTTTTGACCGATATGACAGATTTATGAAAATAAGGGTTGACGGCAAATTCTGAGTCTCTATAATTCGCCCCACTTCCGGCGCAGTCGAAACGGAAAACTCCTTGAGATTCAATGAGTTAAGTA
>NZ_JBWKYU010000030.1:25194-64948 GCF_059423925.1 Pseudomonas sp. GW458-11-26-14-LB4 | reverse complement strand
ATGTGCGTCGCGTCGTAGCCACCGCCGTAACCGCCGACGCCGCCGCTGCCGGCCTGCCCGCCAAGGGTGCCGGTGCCCGGTCCGGCCGTGCCACCATGACCGCCACCCTGACCGCCAATCCCGCCGCCACCGCCGCCACCGCCGCCGTAGTACGCACTGGTGACCCCTCCGCCACCACCACCACCGGCTGCCGCGTTGCTGGTCACCGTAACGTTGTTCAACGTGAGGATACCGGCGTTGAAAATCCCCCCGCCCATGGCACCGGTTGCGCCGTAGCCGCCATTACCGCCGTTGCCCGAAACCAGGCCACGGGTAATGACCAGACCATCCAGGGTCACCGTGCTGCCGGAGGTGATTTCCACCACTCGGGTCCGGTATTGGCCATCGAGCGTGACGTCGGCAACCCCGTCATTGTTCAGGTCACCATCGACGGTGATGTTCTTGTTGATCAGCAATTCCGAGGTGAGCTGCACCGTCATCCCGGAGCTGAAGGTCACGATGTCGCCGTTCTGCGCCGACGCCAGCGCTGCGCGCAGCGAGCCGACCCCGGTGTTGGCATTGTTGGTGGCGGTCCAGGTGGCCAGGCCCCACTGGTATTCGCTCATCGCCTGGGTCGACAGCACGTTGGCACTTTCGATGGTGCCGGTGGCGATCTCCAGATCCCAGTCGCCGCCCAAGCCCGTGCGGTTGCTGGAGGCGGCCACGTCGCGGCCGGTCAGCTGCGCCAGCGAGTCGACGAAGCTCAGGCCACGATCCCCTTCGGCGGTGTAGCAGCCGTAGATCAGGATGTCGCCGCCAGCATTCATGTCCTTGCCGATTTCCGCCAGGATCGCGCTGCGCTGGGCAACGTTGTCGGCCGACAGATAACTGTTGCCCAGCCACAGGTCACCGGCATTGCCGTGGGCAATGATCTGCACCGAGCTCACGCCCTGATGCTGGTCGAGATAATCGGCGATCTGCTGCAAACCGTCCTTGCCGGCATCGAGCTTGACCACTTGCGTGCCGGGGGCCACGCCCTTGAGCAGGCTGTCGGCATCCTTGACCCGGGAATCGACGAACACCACGCTCTGCCCCGGCACGGCTACCGGGCTGGCGGCGGGCGTGGCATCGGCCTGACCATGGGTGTCCTTGCTGGCGCTCGGGTGGTCGGCGGCCGGTGCTTTCGCGGCGTCGGCGGTGGCATGGCTGTCAGCCTGGGCGGCGGTGTCAGCGACGGTGGCCGCGACGGCGCCGTCGAACAGCATGCGCGGTTCGAGCGACATGATCATGGGCGCCGCCAGCGTCCGTTGGCCTTCGGTAACCCGCGACTTCTGCTTGCTCCACCACATGTTGCTCACCCGGACTCGAACACAGTTGTTGACGCATCAATGAAAAACGCCGCGATCAACTGATCGCGGCGTCGGACTTCATACGAATGACATTGGCAGCGCTGGCTGAGCCATCGAGCCAGAAGGACAGATCGGCGTATTGCTTGAACAGGTCCGGCGGCAGGATCGTACGCCGCGACTGCAGGGCGACCTTGGGTTTGACCTTGTGCAGGCCAGCCACACCGAGGGCCTGGTCGAACTCTGGCGCGTCATAGGCCAGGTGCTCGAAATCGTGCTCGAACCAGGGTTCGCCGATGAAGTCGTAGACCAGCCGCAGCACCCGCTCCGGGGCTTGGGTCAGCAGGTCGTAATCGACGATCAGCAGCGAATCGGCGTGCTCGCCGTAATAGGCTTCCTTGAGCGCCGCCCAGGCAAAACCCACCAGGCGATTGCGCTGGGCCAGGGTTTCGCAGCGGCTGTAGACCGTGTTGCGCTCGACCGCATCGCCGAACAGCTTGGTGTTTTCGAAAGGATTGGCGCGGTACAGCCGCTCCAGGCTGTCCATCACCCAGGCGACGTTGCGCACACAGGCGATGACCTTGGCTTGCGGGAACAGGTCGTTGATGGCCGGCAGTCGCGCAGACCACTGGCGGTTGGTGTCGAATACAACCGGTTTGTCGGCCTTGTCGGCGTAATAGGAATCGAACAGACCGCGCAAAAGGCGGCGGCGCATGTCGGTGTCGATCACCGCGCCGAATTCGCTGCCGGCACTGCATTGTTCAAGGACACCGGAGAACAGCGCGCCGACCGGACTGGTCATGCCGGCATGAAAGCGAGGGTTCTGCAGGAGGATCGCAGAAAGGAGGGTAGAACCTGAGCGCGGCAAGCCGGAGATAAAGTGGAACTGCTGCAATCCCTTCACCGTATTTGTAAGTCCTTTTGTCTGATGAGCGTAATCCAACAATACCCATTCGACTAGTAGTGTTTTGATATCAGAAAAGAGCAAAACGGACTTAAAAACTTCGTATTTATCGCGAATAAAATGGTGAAGCGTTTAAGTCAGTTCTCTCCCGATCCATCGGGCGTCTGCACCGAGAAAAGTCGCGCTTTCGCCCCGCCCGCCTGCACCTGATCCCGCAGTTGCCAGGTCGCAGGCAAGGGCAGAAATGGATCGGGTACTTCCATGTCCAGATCACCGATTAACCAGACCCGGGCACTGTCCTTCGGCAGGTCTCCCAACCGATCAAGGTAGACCTCATCGGACACCAGCGTGCCGAAACCATAATGGTTCGGGCGAGTCGAGCGCCCTTCGGCAGTGGGCGGCGTAAACAGCCGGACTTGAGCCTCAGTGCGGTTGTAATAGACGTAACTGAGGTACCAGAGCATGTCGCTGGTGACGATCCGGTCGCCGCTGGCGAAGTGGCGGTTGACGTAATCGACCATGACGTTGAACTGGTCATTGCGGTCGACCGTGGCGTTGTTGTTCACCCCGATCATCTCGACCCCGACCAGCGACAGCAGCACCGCCATCGCCAGCACGCGCACGCTGCTGTAGAGACGGTCGATGGCCAGCGCCGCCAGCATCGGCAACCCCAGCGCGTAGGCAGTCAGGTAACGCTCGATGAACACCGGCGTAATGAAAGACACGGCGAACACCAGCAACAACGGCATGCCGGTGTAGACCGCCAGCAGCACGCTGCCATGGTTCACGCTGCGATCACGGGCAACGGCGACAGCCGCCAGCACCAGCAAAGCCAGGGGCACACCGCCGAACAGCAGCAACGGGAGATGTTCGCCCTCGTCCTGAATCAACCAGAGCCAGATCATCGACGGCAGCGAAGACAGGGTCACCGGATCTTCCCAGCCCACATCGCCGCCGGCCTTGAGCGCGTCCATGTGTTGCAGCAGGTCGATCAGGTTCGGTAGCCACGGCAGGTAGAGCACGACGATGGCGAGATTGGCCAGCCACCAATCCTTGCGCTGGAGATGCTTCAGGCGATAACCCGGCAACAGGCGGATCAACCCCAGATACAGCCAATGGCTCAGCGCCGCCAGCACGGCGAAATAGTGTGTGTACAACGCCGCCGTCATCAGCAGCGCATAGATCAGCAGATAGCGGTGACGCTGCGGTCGCCTGATCCACTTGACCAGCACCAGCGTCGCACCGATCAGCAGCAAACCCAGCAACGCATACATGCGCACTTCCTGGCTGTAGCGCACCGCCGTCGGCAGCAGCGCCAGCAACACCCCCGCGATGATCGCCGCGCGGCGAGTGGCCAGCCGGTCGACCAGGCTCACGCCGAGTCCGACCGTGGCGATGCCGGCCAGTGCGCTGAAGCTGCGAATGGCCAGGAGGCCGTCGCCGAACACGCCGATCCAGCCGTGCAGCAGCATGAAGTACAGCGGCGGATGCACATCGAACGCGGCATGCGTCCAGATCCCGCCCGGCGAATAGCGCGCCAGCAGCAGGCTCGAACCTTCATCGCCCCAGATCGCGGCAGCCGTCAGGTCATAAAAACGCACCACGGTGGCCAGCAGCAGGATCGGTATCAACCAGTGCTCGCGCGCCCAGCGCAACAGGCGCCGGACACCGGCATTCGGTGCGGCGAACGGATCCTGAGTATCTCCCAGCGGTGTCTCGCGAAGGACCTCCATCAACCTCCCCTCAGCGTTTTTGCGAACACAATTGCGTCATCAACTGCCAACACTGTAGGCCAGCACCGAAGTCGACGCGCGGCCACGACGACGTCCGGCAAGTCCGTCGATCCGGGTCTACGCTACGGCGTGGCGTGACCTGCCCGCGCAAAAGGAAGGAGTCAGCACAACGTTTCGACCGGCCCGACAACAAGGGCGACCGCGCGGCGCGCCGACCACACAACAGAAGGATGAGGAACCATGGAAGTCTTTATGGGTACGATTCAACCGTTCGCCTTCAACTTCGCCCCGAGTGGCTGGGCCTTGTGCAACGGGCAAATCCTGGGCATCTCGCAATACCAGGCGCTGTTCGCCTTGCTGGGCACTTACTACGGCGGCAATGGCACGACCAACTTTCAACTGCCCAACCTGCAAGGTCGCGTGCCCGTCGCACAAGGCACCGGACTGGGCCTGACGCCGCGCGTCATCGGTCAGGTGTACGGCACCGAAAACGTCACCGCCACCATCGCCAACATGCCCAACCACACCCACGCGATGACCGGCCTCACCGCCAACACGGCCTTGTCCCTGGCTGTACCCGCCAGCAATCCGGCGACCGTGCCGACCGCCACCAACTCGTACATCGGCGCCTCCGGCGGCGGCCCGGGTTCGGCGAACATTTACTCCGACGCCCAAGGCGCCACACCGGTGCCGCTCAAGGGTGTGACCACCACCGTCACCGGGGACATTTCCTCCACCGGCGGCAGCCAGCCACTGCCGATCCTGAACCCGGCCCTCGTCCTCAACTTCAGCGTTGCCCTGAACGGCCTGTTCCCGTCGCGCAACTGAGCAAACGCCGGGGGCTTCACCGCCCCCGGCCGTTCTTTTTTCACTGGAGTCAGACCATGCTGCAAGCGGTTCAGATTCAACACGTCCAGCCGTTGCTCGGACAGCAACGCACGCTGCACCTGCCCGATGGCACGGCATTGCCGATCCGGATCGAGCACCTTGATGAGGTCCCCGCGGCGAAAACCCGCTACAGCGAACGCATGCCCTTCTGCCTCGAATTCAACAGCCTGGTGCCGACCGACTTCGTCGACGGTTTATGCGCGCTGGAGCTGCCGGAACTCGGCCGGGTGGAGGACATTTTCGTGTCGCGGGTGCCGGCGATGGGGCGGGATCCGCAGTTGGGGTATTTCTGCATTTCGTTCAACTGATTCGCCACTCTGAAAATCTTGTAGGGCGATTCTGTAGGATGCGGCTAAAGCCCTTGTAATCCGGGCTTTTAAACCGAATGAATTGGGAAACGTCCGACATAAATTCGCGGTTCATCTTGTTAGCGTTGTTCCGAATCTGTCACAGGACAAGGAACAACGGATGTTCAATGCCAATGCTCGTTTGCGCCTCATCACCGACGCCTTTAAACACGACCTGCAGGTGCTGTCCTTCACCGGCACCGAATCCATCAGCCAGCCTTACTCCTTCGACGTCAAACTGGTCAGCCCGAGACCGGACATCGATCTTCCCGGCCTCATGCACCGGCAGGCTTTTCTGGCCTTCGATGACCACGGCCATGGCGTTCATGGACAGATCCAGCACATCGGAAGGGACGATATCGGGTACCGGCTGACGCAATACCACCTGACCCTCGCGCCATGTCTGACGAATCTGGGCCATCGTTTCAATCAGCGGGTTTTTCAGCACCTGAGCGTTGCGCAAATCATCGGGCAGATTCTTCAGGAACATGGCATTCACGCGGATGGCTACCTGTTCCAGATCGGCCAGGCCCTGCCGGATCGTGAATATTGCGTGCAGTACAACGAATCCGACCTGCACTTCATCCAGCGTCTGTGCCAGGAAGACGGCCTGCACTATCACTTTCGCCACAGCCTCGACAGGCACCTGCTGGTGTTCGGCGACGACCAGACCGTGTTTCCCAGGCTGGCCCGACCGACCCCGTTCAAACCGCGCAACGCGATGGTGGCCGACCGGCCGGTGATCCACCGTTTAGACTGCGGGCTCAATACCCGCACCAGTCGCGCCAGTCGGCGCGCCTACGATTTCGAAAGGGCGCGCATCGTGCTGGAGTCCGACGCGCGGATACCGAACGAGAACTGTCAGCCTGATCTGGAGGATTACGCCTATCCGGGGCGAGTCCTCGACCGGGAGCACGGCAAACTGCTCGCCCGACGAATCCTGGAACGTCATCGCAGCGATGAGCGCGTGGCTCAGGATGACAGCGACGAACCGGCGCTGGTGTCGGGGCATTTCCTGTCGTTGTCAGAACACCCCGACCCCGCATTGAACGACCTTTGGCTGCTCACCGAAATCGAACACGAAGGCCAACAGCCTCAGGTGCTCGAAGAAAGCGGCAGCGACATCGCCGTGAGCGATAAAAGCGACTTCGTCCAGGGCTACCGCAACCATTTCGAAGCCACACCGTGGGATGCGATCTATCGCCCGCCGTTGCGCTACGACAAACCTTCCATCGGCTGTACCCAGACCGCCGTGGTCACCGGGCCGGAAGGCGAAGACATCCATTGCGACAGTTACGGCCGGGTCAAGGTGCAGTTTTTCTGGGACCGCAAAGGCCAGCACGACGACAAGAGCAGTTGCTGGTTGCGGACCACCACGAACTGGGCCGGCAACGCCCATGGCAGCGTGATCATCCCGCGCGTGGGCATGGAAGTGCTGGTGACGTTTCTCAACGGTGATCCCGACCATCCGGTGATCAGCGGTTGCCTGGCCAACAGCGCCAACCCGGTGCCCTATGAATTGCCGGCGCACAAGACCCGCAGCGTGTTCCGGTCCCGCAGCACGCCCGACAGCAATGGCTTCAATGAGCTGATGATCGAAGACCGCGCCGGTCAGGAACTGATCTATCTGCGCGCCCAGCGCGATCTGCAGCAGAAGATCGAGCACGACAGTCACCTGGATATCGGCAACCAGCGCCGGGAAACCATCAAGGGCAACAGCGTCAGCGTGCTCCACGCAGAAGAGCAACGCACCATTACCGGTGATCGCAAGACCCATCTCAAGGCCAGCGACTACCTGCACGTCAGCCAGAACAGCCACACCCGGATCGGTCAGTCGCTGACGGTCGAAGCTGCCGGGCAGGTGTGTTTGAGCGCTGGCGAGCATCTGGTACTGGAGGCCGGAAAAAGCATCAGCCTGAAGGTCGGTGGCGAGCATTTTGTGCTTGATCACGGTGGTCTTTTCGGTAGCAGCGACCTGCTGATCGGCGGCGCACCGGCGGCCTTTCTACGCGCGCCGATTCTGCTGCCCGACAGCGTTGAAGATCTGGCGCCATCGACGCCTCTGCCGCCACTGGTAGCTCCCTCGCAAACCGCCTTGATGGCTGACAGCAAAACGCTGGGTGCAGATTTCTGCCCGATCTGCGAGGCCTGTCGAGGAGGAGCGTGCCTGATCGAGGGAGCCGCCGCATGAGCCAATCCTTTGTGCCGCACTGGCTGATCGAGCAACACCGGGCGGATCGCCTCCTGTGCCTGGTACTCGACTCGCAGAACGAACGCGACATGCGCCAGCGCTGGCTGAAAAGCAGCCGTTACGAGCAGTACGCCAGCGTCTACGGTGAAACCGTGGTCGCCGAACTGGCGGACACCGGCCCGTTCCTGTTCACCTTCGACCAGCCCGACGACCGTCGCCTCGATGCCCTGCTCGACAGGCCCGACAGCCATTGGGGCTGGCTCGCCAGCCTGGGCAAAGGCGAGTTGAAGACGTGGATCAGGCACTGGCAGGAACGGATGCTCGTCGGCACCCGTCCGCATCAGGCGCTGTACCGCTTCCACGACAACCGGGTGCTGGCCCGGGCGCTGGAACATCTGCCGGTCAAGGCGCTACCGGCGTATCTCGGGCCGGCGATCAGCGTGTGTTACTGGTAGGGCTCGCATTGGCAAAGCACCGACAACCCAGCGCCCGGCACCAATCTGCTGCCGGACTCGCCGCCATGGCTGCACCTGCCGATGCCCGATCAGCCCGCCATGGAGATTCGTCTGGCCAATGCCCACCGTTTTCTGCTGGCCGAGCATGTGCAGGCCTACGCCGGGCTGGCGGGCTCGCAGGATCCGCACATCTGGCTACGCGAGCGACTGGCACAGGCCGAAGCCTGGGGCTGGCTGGCGCCGGAGCGGCTGGAGTTTCTGCTGATCCAGAGCCTGCACACCCCGGCCCTCGCGCCTCATTGGCAACCCCGACCGGACGAAACGCCGGATGAGCACTTTGATCGGGTTTACCTGCTTTCGAAGAGCTGGAGCGGGGAGATGCCTTCATGAAGATTCAGCTCAAGAGCATCGTCCTGATCGGCGCCTTCGCGGCACTGGGGGGCTGCCAGGGAAAACCGCCCAACACCTTCAAATTCACAGCCGATCTACCACCGGGGTTTGCCTACGTCGCAGTGGTTTATTACGTACCCGAGAAAGGCCAGACCTGCACGGTCGACAGGCGCGACAACCTTGCGCCGGTGTTCAACAGCAAGTGGCGCACGGAGTACAAGCCGGATGCCGAGATCACGATTCGCAAGATTGTTAAGGGGTGTCCGTTGGTCGTGAGGCGAATCGAGCTGGAGATCAACTCGAGCTATGGCAAAACACGGGGCGACTTCAGTGGTGACGAAGCCATGGTTTTCATCCGCGATGATCTGGAGGAGCAGTTCAAAGGCGTATTCAACGAGGCCGGTGAAAGCACCTTCCACGGTCAGTGCGAGTGGTGGTTTCGCACCTCGGGCAAACCGCGAATTCTAAGAAAAATCCTGGATTGCAGAACGGTCGATGCCCAAGGAGCACGTGCCTACGGGAAGACCTTCGGGGCTTTTAACCCTGATCAACTGCCGGGCAAAACGGTGAGGATGAAGATTACTTTGGCAGAGGAAGAGAAACCCGGATGGGGGGATACGTGGGTGAAAGTTCCGAATGGCTGGAAGCGATGCCTGGGTGATGGATATGACGATCCGCATGCCTATTGCAACGGCAATTACACCGACTTCAGCACATTCAAAATGCCTGATGGCCGAGTCTGCACCATTTATCCGGGCTGTACGGAATAAGGAGGTTTCGCCATGACATCAATTCAAAAGGAGCTGCAATCTCCAACACTGACCTCCCCGACGATTGGACTCGCGCTGCGCAGTGCGACTTTGGTTGTTTGCCTTGCCCTCATCGCTGGGTGCAAAACCCAACCGGCAAATACATTCACTTTCACGGCAGAGCTACCGCCAGGGTTCGCCTATGAAGCCCTCGCAGAGTATGAGCCGATCAATAGTAGTGAAAACTGCAGAGCCATAGACCTCCGCAAAACAGCCAACAGATACAACAGGAATTGGCGAGAAACGTACGAGCCGGTTTCCGAAATCGCCATCCGCAAGACCATCAATGGTTGCCCGATGGTAATACGTCGAATTGATCTGGACATCAGAGCCGCCTACGGGAAGGACTGGAGCGACATTAGCGCTGATAGTGCAGCTGTTGTTATACGGTCGGAATTGGACGATCGCTACAAAGGCACTTTTAACCATAAAGGTCTAAGCATTTTCTACGGCCAATGTCAGTGGCTTTTTCGCACCTCAGGTAAGCCGAGGATCCTGCGAAAAATACTCGACTGCAAGGAAACCGATGCTCAGGGCACTCCACAGCCGGGGCGCCCGTTTGCGGCATACACCCACGATCAACTTCCAGGCACAACCGTGAGGATGAAAATCAAAGTAGCAAGGGAAGAACAACCTTACTTCAGGGACACCTGGGTAAATTTTCCAAATGGCTGGAAGCGATGCTTAGGCGACAACTTTGAGGATCAGTACGCCTTTTGTTATGGCAACTACACCGACTTCAGCACTTTCACAATGCCGGATGGCCGAGTCTGCACCATTTATCCAAGTTGCACTGAGTAAGGAGGTTTCACGATGGAATCAATTGAAAAGGATCTGCCGTCGCCGTTAGGCGGCCGCATGCTGACATGTCCTGCCGGTGGCAAATGGACAAGTTTTCAACTCATCGATGAGTTTTACTCGGGTGAGCCCTATGCTGGATTGGCCTATGTCGCCACTGATTCGGAAGGCCATAAATACATAGGACGTCTGGATGCAGCGGGCAAGGGCAGAGTGGACTATCACTTTGCGGGGCCTATATCGTTGCTATTTGATCAATCGTATGAAGGAAAGGAACAGCTCTACTCAAGTTTGCAAAGCAGGCGACATTACCCCCTAAAAATAACCGAACTTCAGGTACGCGCCGAAAAAACTCGTTATCTGAACCGGAATGCCACCCGCACACGGGAACGACCCGAGATTGCTGACGGTGCAGACTACTTTCAAGTCGAAGTCCGTCACCTGGTCAGATATGCCTCGCATCTGCCACCCGAGGTGTATCGCGATTACCCTCTCGACTCCGGCTGTGCAGCCATCATGCGCGAACACGGCAAACTGGGTGTCGCTCTGATGCCACAACGTCACACTGTTCTTGAAGTGCGCCCGTTACGCGCGTTGCGACCGATGTTATCCACAGCTCCGCAATTCTGTGCACTCAATCTGTACCAGCTCTCATTGATGGCAACCTTGAGCTACTGCCCCTTCGGTCAGAAGCCAGAAAGTGCTCCCATCAAAGAAAATCGAGTGACCTTTCCTTTGCAACCCAGCGTAGGCAATTGGTTTGGCGACGCCTTGGCCAAGTCCGACGAACTATGGAAAGTCGACTCGAATCAAATCAAAGCCTATTACCCTCTGTACGAAGACGTGCCGTATTCCAAACGCCTGGAAATCGTTCCATTCGACTCGGATCTGTACGAAGTGAATGACCCGAAGAGGATCGAGTCGCAAGAACATCCAGCCAAGGTTCACTTCCTTGATGACAGAAGCGAAGGAAATGAGGCTACCGACACCCAAGCCTTCATCACCCACAACGACGAACTGATCCTGATCGCCGTTCGCGGCACCGCCGAGATCGTCGCCGATGGGTTACGCGATGCCGATGCCTTGCAGGTGCCGTTTGCGGAAGGCGAAGGCCAGGTACATCGAGGTTTCTATGAAGCGGCCAAAAAAGCTGGCGCATTCGCCGTCAATTACCTCGAAAAGTTCTACACCGGCCAAACACTCCTGATCTGCGGCCACAGCCTCGGTGGCGCAATCACGCTGCTGCTGGCCGAAATGCTCCGCCGTAGGCCTGAGGGCTACAAAATCCAGCTCTACACCTACGGCGCCCCCCGCGCCGGCGACGCGGATTTCGTTAAGGGTGCAGCCGATCTCGTGCATCACCGCATGGTCAACCACAACGACCCGGTGCCCAGCGTGCCCGGCAGCTGGATGAACACCAAGGCCGATATCTACGGCACCGGGGCAGCGCTGACCTTCGTGAATGTCCCGCTCGGTCTGTCGGTGTTCGTCGCGGGCATCACCAACTGGACCGGGGAAGCCTACGACCACCACGGCCGTTTGCGACACGCCATGCCGGTGGAGTTCGGCCGCCAGCAGGTGTCGTCAATCCTCTGGGAGCCGGGCTGCGACACCATCACCCAGCACGCAGCCTGCGACGTGGCGATCCGGCAGCGGCACGGCCTGCCGGATCGGCCGACGTTGCTCAAGCAGATCTTCGACGCCGGGCACCATTCGATGACCGGGGCCTACATCCCGGCGTGCTGGGCGGTGTTGCGGCGTTGGCAGGAGGCACAGGAGTCAAACCGCACGCTGGTTACCGAGCGAGAATTCGCGCTGGTTGAGACAGCGCTGCAGCGCATCACCGATCAGTTGCGCCGCCAGCGCAGCAATTTGCCGGGACGGCCGGACAGCTATGTGCGCAGCCGGAAAAACATCGTCGAAGCGCTCAATCATGAAATCGAGAACATCCGCACGACCCGCGAACGGCTGGCCAGTCTGCGGCACCGGCGCCTGACGACCACGGATGTTTATGGATCGCTGGCAGAACAACCGGAACGTCTGGCCGAAAGCCTGCCGCGCTGGCAGCTGCACCGGGAAAACCAGGCAGAAGAACAGCTCGCCATGGCACCTGACGCCGCCGAGGATGACCCGCTGCTGGTAACGCTCTACGGTCACAGAATTGGCGCGCCCCACACTTTCGACATTGACTCGATCATCTGACTCAAGCCTGTGGATACCACACCAGCCGCTCCGCCGCCGGGTTGCGCTCCTCCACCGCAAAACCCAGCGCCAGGTAGTGCTGGCGCGCATGGGGGTTGTTGGCCCAGACCACCGTCGCCACCGGGCAGCGCACTTGCTGCGCGGCTTTTTGCACGCCTTGCAGCACGGTTCGTCCGTAACCTTTGCCCCGGGCCTGTGGAATGAACGCGAGGTACAACACGCGGATTTCATTGACGCCGAAATCGGTGCTGAGTGCGCCGATGGCCGTGCCGAGTTTTTCTACGATGTAGTGCATGGCGTTGGGATGGTTTTCCCCCATGCCCTGCTCCTGCACCTGAAACTGCTGGGCGACGATTTGCTGCACTTGCTCCTGCTCGCCGTCGATCCATTGCAGATCCGGCCGCGCCGATTGATAGAGGCTGTGCAGAAATGGCCCGTCCGACGCCCGCGAAGGCCGCACCACCAATCCGTCCGCCGCCAGGTTGTCCGTCATTTTCATGCTCCCTAGAAACCGCTTTCCCTGACCCCCAGCGCCGCCATGCGGCGCCAGGCCACGCCGAGCACCGACTCGCCGCTGCCCTGCAACACCACCACGCCGCGCAGCGGCTGCACCGGGGTCGGTGCCTGATTCAGCGTAGTCAAACGCACGCCGTATTGCGCCTGCACCGGTTCCGCCCGTTGCTGCTGATCGCGGCGCACGGCAATCGACCCGTGGTGATCGGAAGTCAGCGCTTCCTGATCGACATAGGCCACACCGTTGGTGTCGATTTCATTGAGTTGCACCGCGATGGCGGCATGCATCGGGTCGTCGGCGATAAACCGCCCGGTGGCACCGGGCTTGACCCGCCACAGTTCGGCTTCGGCCAGGTAACCACGCAGTCGCGTGCCGTCCTCGACCACCCGCGCCAGCGCATCCTTGCTCGACAGCCAGCGGCCCGGCGTCAGGTTCGGCAGCAGGTCACGCACGGTGCCGGCATGGGGTGCGCGTAACTGCAGGCGTTCGCGTTGGGCGGTCAGGCCACGGTATTCCGCCACCGCTTCGGCGAGACGCTGCTCGACGATACCCGCGTCGGCAGCGGTTTCACTGCGGCCGGCCTGACGGCGCATCAGCAATTGCTGGATGCGGATTTCCCGGCGAACGATGGCCTGCCGCGAATCGAGATCGGGTGATTCCAGCTCGATCAGCACGTCGCCCTGAGCCACGGTCTGACCATCCTCGACCTTCACGGCTTTGACCCGCGCCGCCGTCGGTGCGTGCAAGGCACTGGCGCGACCGCCCTCGAGCATCGTCGGCAATTCCACCGAACTGCGCCACGGCACGATCAGCACCAGCAACAAGCCGAGTACCGCCAGGCTGCTGAGCAACACCCGAGGGCCGTGAGCCTGTTCGCGGCGGCTCCACCACTGGCGCCACTCACTCATGATCGGCAGGAAGATAAACCACACCAGTTCCACCAGCATCAGGAAGATCCCCAATACCTTGAAGAACAGGTGATAGACCGCCAGCGCGATCCCGAAAAACAACGCCGCACGCCATAACCACGAGCCATACCCCCAGATCAGCAAACGCCGCTGCATCGTCGGCGACCAAGGCTCCGGCGCCGGCGCGCCATAGCCGAACAAGAACTCACGCAGGCGCCAGCGGCAAAAGGCAAAGGCCCGGCCCTGAAGGTTGTCGACCTCCCACAAATCGCTGAGCAGAAAGTAGCCATCAAATCGCATGAACGGGTTGAGATTGACCACCAGCGTGGTGATCCAGGTCGCGCTGGCGAGCATGAACGCCGCCGTGCGACCGGGCCCGTCCGGCAGGAACGACCAGACCAGCAGCGCGATGCTCGCCAGCAGTAATTCCGCCAGCACCCCACCGGCACCGATCAGCAGTCGCGCGCTTCGATCATTGACCCGCCAGGCATCGCTGACATCGGTGTAGAACATCGGCAGCAAGACCATGAACGCCACGCCCATGCTTTGCACCCGACACCCGGCGCGCTTGGCCATGAACGCATGACCGAACTCGTGACAGAGCTTGGCGAAGAACAGCGAGATGCCGAACGCGATCGCGCCGCCGAGGCTGAACAGGTGCGGAAAGGTGCCGACGAACCGCTGCCAGTCCCGCGACACCAGAAACACCCCGAGCGCCAGCGTCGCCGGCAGACCGTAGCGCAAAACCTTCGGACCGAAGCGCTCCAGCCACGGCCAGGCACGGTTGAGAAAAGCGTCCGGGCGCCACAGTGGAATGCGGAAGAACAGGTATTGATGCAGCAGGATTTTCCACAGGCTCTGGCGTTGTACGAGGGCCTTGAGCCGATAACTGGCGCGCTGTTGCTCGTCGAGGGCACTGATCAGATCGTGACCGCGCAGGAACTCCAGCAGTTGCGCCAACTCGTTGCCGTCGAGGGGCAAACCCGGTTCACGATTGGCGGCGCGCAGCACTTGTTCGGGATCGCCCAGCGACCAGTGGCGCAACAGGCGCATGGCCGCCGTGCCGAGTTTGAAGTAGCGCCCGCGCACCGGGTCGGCCAACGTCCAGCGCGGCGAACCGTCCAATGCCGGCGCCGCGGGCGACAATTGCAGGTCGGCACGCAGGCTCGGCAGGGTCATTTACAGACCTACGCTCTGGCGCAGTCCGGCGAGCGGACGCCGCAGCAGGTACAAGGCCAGTGGTGCGCGGTCGCCGAATATTTTCGCAGTGCCACGCAGGCCGATACGCGGCGGAGCGTCGGCGAAATTGGCGTCCAGCCGATAGGCCAATTGCCCGCCGGCGGTGGGCTGCGCCTCATAGGCCGAGCGTTCGAGGGTGGCGAGGTGGCGTTGCAGCGGATCGCTGTCGAGAAACAGCGCGACTTCGGCGCCCGGCTCCAGCGAAATCGCATCGCCCACGGCCAGTTCGATACGCAGTTCGGCCTGGCTCGGGTCGGCGATTTCCATCAGCCGTTCGCCGGTCTGCACCGGTTTGCCGGTCCAGCGCTCGGCATCGGCGAACACCGCAATGCCGTCGCGCTCAGCGCGTACTTCGCTGCGGTTGAGCAGTTCGCGAGCGTAGTCGCGTTCGGCGCGTTTCTGTTCGGCGCGGGCGGCCAGCAGGTCGACCCGGGAGCTGGATTCGGCATCAACGAACGAGCGCTGGGAATTGGCTTTGAGTTCCGCTTCGGCGACCCCGAGCGCACGCTCGGCGACATCGGCCTGAGCCTTCAGCGTCGTGCTTTCAAAACGCAGCAACAGGTCACCGGCTTTCACGCTCTGGTTGGGTTTGACCAGAAACTCGGCGATCACCCCGTCCAGCGGTGCGGCGACAACGCGCCCGCCCTGAGGCACCACTTCGGCGGGCGCCAGCACCGACTGGCGCACCGGGATCAACAGCCCGAGCAACAACAAGGCGACCAGCGCCACCTGGCGTTTACGGGTCCAGCGCAGCCGCCAAGGTTTTCGCGGTTGCAACGCCAGCCAGGCATGGCTGTAGGTGTCGCCCAGTTGCGACAGCAGCACTTGCTCGGAAGGGTTCCACGGCAGATCACGGGCCAGCCACAAACCGCCGAACACCTGACCCTGACGGTCGATCAGCGGCAACCAGAACACTTGCATGGCCGACAGGCTGCGCCAATCGGCCTGAATCGATTCGCCGACCATTTCCGGCGTGATCACCCGCGCCTGTTTCAGCACATCCTGCTTGAACAACTGCGCCACAGCCTGCTCGACGAACGCCACGAACGGCGCATTCGGCTCCACCGCGCTGACCCCGGTCACCGCCTGCACCTTGCCGGCAATCAACAGCGCCGCATGGCGAAAACCGAACAGCGACTGGCCGTCATTGACCAGGCTGTAGGCCAGTTGCGAAATGTCTTGGGCCGCGCGGGTCTGCCGTTCGAGATCGAGAAACCGCGCGAACACTTGCTCGGCGGCGCCGCTCACCGGGGCGTTCACTTAAGCTCCGGAAAACGCGCGGTGCCGCTCATACCGGCGAGCAAGCCTTTGGCTTCGGGGAGTGTTGCGACCAGCAACAGGGTCTGACTGCCCTCATCGATCCGCGCACCGAGGCGTTTGACCGTGGCGTCGATGGCCTGACCGGTTTCATCGGGCACGAAGCTGAACGACTGACCGGGCTTGAGCCTGGCCATCCAGCGCGACGGCACCAGCAGATGGATTTCCAGGGTGCGGTTGTCGACCACATCGAGCAGCGGCGCACCGGCCGGCACGCTTTCATAACGCTGCACCTTGCGCTCGACCACTTGCCCGTCGAATGGCGCAACCACGCTGCAGCGTTTGACCTGGACTTGATAAACCTGAGATTGCGCCTGGGTCTCGCTGACCTTGGCTTCGGCCCGGGCCACTTCGAAACGCCCGACGGAATTGAGCGCCGCCAGTTGCCGGTTGTGCGCCAGCTCTTCACCGGCGCCACGGCTGGCGGCTTGCGCGGCGTTCAACTGGGCCTGATAAGCCGAACAGTCGAACCGCGCCAGGGTATCGCCCTTCTTGAACGACTCGCCCTCGCTGAACGGCAACTCGATAATCCGCCCCGACAACTCACTGGCCAGCGTCGCCTGATCCCGCGCCCGCAACACCCCGCGCGCTTCACTGCTGGCCGACGCATTCGCCGCCCCGCCGTTATCCAGCAGCGGATCGTCTGGCGCGGGCGTTTGAGCCTGAACTGCACACGTTACAAAGGTCAATCCGACAACCCAACCACGAAAACGCCGCATAACCGTTACTCCCTGACGGATGCTCGGAGTCTACGACAGCGGGGATTAGCGTCAAGCGAAAGGCCATCATTCGGGTGGGAGAATCAACGCTGCGCCATCTCCCCCACCGGATACACCGACTCCCATCCCCCACCCAACGCCCGGTACAACCCGACCATCGCCAGTGAAACGCCGGTGGAGCTTTCCACCCATTGTTCCTGGGTGGCGAGCAGTGCGCCTTGCACGGTGAGGACGTTGACGAAGTCGACCACGCCTTCGACGTATTGCTGTTGTGCGGTGCGCAGGGCGATCTGGTTCTGGCGCACGGCTTCGGCGAGGCTGTCGCGGCGGCGCTGGCTGGCGTTGTAGGCGGTCAACTGGTCGTCGATTTCGTGCCAGGCGCGCAGGACGGTCTGTTGATAACCGATCGCCGCTTCCTGTTGCTGGGCTTCGCGCAGTTGCAGCACGCCGCGCAGGCGGCCGCCGTCGAACAGCGGCAGACTGAATTGCGGGCCGATGCCGAAGGCCCGTGAGCCCCAGGAGCCGAAATCACTGAGCTGCATGGCTTGCGAGCCGAGATTGCCGGACAGGGTGATGCGCGGATAGAAATCGCCCTTGGCCACGCCAATGTTGGCGGTGGCGGCATGCAATCGGGCTTCGGCCTGGCGGATGTCCGGGCGACGTTCGGCCAGTTGCGACGGCAGGCCGATGGCGACGGTCAGCGGCGACTGTGGCACTGGCGCATCTGTGGATAACTCTTTCGCCAGCGCCTGCGGTGGTTCGCCCATCAACAGGCTGATGGCGTTGATCAGTTGCGCCTGACGTTGCTCCAGCGCCGGCAGGCGCGATTCGATGGCCGCCACTTGCGCGGCGGCTTCGGCGACGTCGAGATCGGTGGCCACGCCATCATTGAGGCGCAGTTGCGAGAGCTTCAGGCTGTGCCGCGCCACGTCGAGGTTCTGCTCGGTGACCGCGCGGGTGTTCTGCACACCACGCAGCTGGATGTAGTTCTGCGCGGTGTCCGCGAGCACCGCCAGCAGCACACCGCGACGGTCGTTTTCCGCGACTTCGAGATTGGCATCGGCCGCTTCGGTTTCCCGGCGCACACGGCCCCAGAAATCCAGCTCCCAAGAGGCGGAGAAACCGGCATCCCACAGGTTGAAGGCAGAATCGCCGTTGTGCCCGGACGGGTCGTTCAGGCCCTCGCCGCTGTTGCGTTTGCGTGCGTAGCTACCGGTGGCGGCAGTCGTAGGATAACGGTCGGCGGTGATTACCTGGCGGGCGGCGCGACTTTGTTGCAGACGGCTGCTGGCCAGTTGCAGATCGAGGTTGCTGCGCAAGGCGCGCTGGGTCAGGGCCGAGAGTTGCGCGTCGTGAAAGACTTCCCACCAGCGCTCGTTCAGGGGTTCGCTGACGGCCTGGCTGACGGCGGTTTTCGACGGTTTTGCCCACTCGGCAATCTGCGTGGCTTCGGGTTTCTGGAAGTCCGGGCCGACGGTGCAGGCCGCCAACGCCGACAGACTCAGGACCACTGTCAGGGACTGAAAGCGCTTCATCGCTGCGTCACCTCACGCACCGACGTCGCCGAGCTTTCGGTGTCGATGCTCGCTTCTACCGACATCCCGACCCGCAGCCGTTCGGCCATTGGCTGGCCCGGGTCCAGCAGGACCTTCACCGGAATCCGCTGCACGACTTTGGTGAAGTTGCCGGTGGCGTTGTCCGGTTTGACCGCCGCGAAGGTCACGCCGGTAGCCGGGGCGATGCTCTCGACACGGCCGGTGAGCGCTTCGCCGCCGAGGCTGTCGACCCGCACGATAACGTCCTGCCCCGGCTGCACGTCGGTGAGCTGGGTTTCCTGGAAGTTGGCGACCACATAGGCCTGCTTCAACGGCACCACCGCCAGCAGTTTGCTGCCCGGCGTCACATAGGCGCCGACCCGCACGGCGCGCTCACCGATCATGCCGTCCTGGGGCGCGGTGATGCGCGTGTAGGACAGCTCGAAACTGGCGATTTCCAGCGCAGCCTGAGCGTGTTTCAAACTGCCTTCGGCGGCATCGCGCTGCGCCGTCAGAATCTCGACCTGTTTACGTTCCGCCGCCAGTTTCGCGGTGGCCGTGTCCAGCCGCGCAGAGGCCTGATCGATCCGGGTGCGCGCCTGTTGCGCGTTCTGCACGGTGCCGGCACCGACGCCGGCCAAGTGGTTGTAGCGGTTCAATTCCTGCTGGGCGAAGGCCATTTCAGCCTTGGCCGAAACCACCGACGCCTGCGCCTGAGCGATCACCGAGGTCTGGCGCTCCAGCGTGGCCCTGGCGTTCTGCAATTGAGCGCGGGCGACCAGGGTTTGCGCATCGGCGGCCTCGGCGGCGGCGCGCAGGTCGCGGTCATCGATCAGCGCCAGCAACTGCCCGGCCTTGACCTGCTGGTTGTCTTCCACCAGCACCTCTTTGATGAACCCCGCCACACGCGGCACCACCAGAGTGAAGTCGGCAGAAACGAACGCATCGTTGGTGTTCTGCTGAGTACGCTTGCCGAACAGGCCCGGCATCGCCAGATACACCAGCACACCGACCGCCAGCGCAGCGGCCACAGCCACCGCGAGTTTTTGCTTTGCTTGAGTCGTCATAAAAACCTTCTGTTCCAGTCAGGTTGGCGCGCGCGGCGGATAGATCCGCGTCGGCAGCCAGAAAATCAGCAGGATCAGCGCCACCGCGACGCCGGCCATGCACAGATAAAGATCCGAAGAAGTCAGCACCACCGCCTGTTCATGCAGGCGATGGGCGAGGCCGGGGTCGTTGCTTGCGGCCAGCGGCGAGTTGCCGAGGCGATCGACCAGCATCGTCGAGTGAAAATGCAGGCGCGAAGTGGTCAGCGCCTCGATCACGCCGGTGGCGACCACCGCCGCCAGGCCTTTCACGGTGTTGAACCAGGCCGAGGCGAATGGCCCGTCCTGCGGCTGGATGCTGCCGGTCGACAGCATCAGCAACGGCAGCACCGCCATCGGCTGGCCGAAAATCTGCAGCCATTGCAGCACGTAGAAATCGTCGCGAATCCATTCCGAGGTCAGCTGCGAGCCTCCCAGACACGACAGCGTCAACATGCTCAAACCGACGCCGAGCACCCAGCGGCAATCGACCCAACGCAGGTTGCACAACGCCGCCACCAGCGGCAGCGCGAGCAGTTGCGGCAGCGCCGCGATCAGCATGATCGGCGCGGTCTGTACCGGCCGATAACCTTGCACCTGAGCCAGGTAACTCGACGGAATCAGTACCACCGCCAGCAGCACCACCAGCACGCCGGCCAACGTCATCAACGCGAACGACAGGTTGCGGATGCCGAGCATCTGCAACTTGAAAAACGGGATTGGCTGCGACCATTCATTGATCAGAAATGCCACCAGCAACAGCGAACCGGCGCCGAGCAAAGCGCAGATCAGGTTCGACTCGAACCAGTCAAGGCGATTGCCTTGCAACAGGCCGATCACCAGCATGCAGATCGCCGGAAAGCCCAGCAGCAGGCCTTTCCAGTTGAACGACTTGAGGCGCTCCAGACGCAGCGGATCCTGTGGAATGCCCCAGGCAACCATCGCCATGGCAATCAGGCACGGCACGATGATTTGCCAGAACGTCCACTGCCAGCCGACGTATTCGGTCCACAACCCGGCCAGCGGCGTCCCGAGACCGGGGCCGAAGGTGGCGGTCAGGGCGTAACCGGCCAGACCGTAAAGCTTGATGTTGGCCGGCAGGAATCGCAGCGCAACGGTCATCAGCATCGGCGGCAACGCGCCGCCGGCCAGGCCTTGCAGGATGCGCATCAGCAACAGGCTTTCGTAGTTCGGGGCGAACGGGCAAAGCACCCCGAGCAGGGTGAACACGCCAATGGCGCACAGGGTGAAGCGACGCAGGGAAAAGGTCACCGAGCACCACGGCGCGAATGCCATGGCCGCCACCGAGGTCGCGGTGTAACTGGCGACCAGCCAGGTGCCTTCGTCGTAACCGATGCTCAGGGCGCCGCGAATGTCGGCCAGGGCGACCTTGGTCACCATCTCGTTGAGACCCGACACCAGCACCGCCAGCAGCACACCGACCAGACCGATGATGATCCGCGCCCCGAACACCGGTGGCGCGGCTGCCATCGGAGCGGTAGCGGCAATCGGTGCCGTGACCGTCAGGGATGTCATGCAAGCAAACTCCGGAGGGAAAAATACCGGAGCATGTTAGTAGGGCTTAGTGCTGACGAAAATTGACTTATTGGCAGCTTATAAGTGCGCCAGACGCAATCGTCAGGGCTGTGCCGCCAGCCAGGTTTCGTCGCAGCAGGTCTTGAGGGTTTCACGCAGCCAGCGGTGGGCCGGATCCTTGTCGAAACGCGGGTGCCAGGCCTGGGTCAGCATCAGGGTCGGCAACGGGACCGGCAGATTGAACGAGCGCAGCTTCAAGCCCAGCCGTCGCACGCTCAGCAGCGCTTCCTTGGGCACCGGCAGAATCAGGTCGGAGTCCGGCAGGGCGAACATCGCCGCGTGGAAACTCGGCGCGATCACAGCCACTCTCCGCTCCAGGCCCAAGGCATTCAGCGCGGTGTCGATAGGCCCACGGGCGATGCCTCGGCGGGACATGCTGATATGGGAAAACCCGGCGTAACGCTCGGCGGTGATCTCGCCATCCAGCAGCGGATGATCCTCGCGCACCAGTCCGACAAAGTGGGTGGAAAACAGGTTTTGCACTTTGACTTCCGGCGTCACCGGCCGGGTGTTGCTCACGCTCAGATCGATCCGCCCTTCGCGCAGGGCTTCATCGTCACCGTCACCTTCGGGAACGAAACGCAACTCACAGTGCGGCGCCAGTTGATCGAGGGTGTCGAACAGCTTGCCGCCGTACACACCGACGAAGAAGTCGTTGGCGCGAATGCTGAAGCGCCGGCGCAACGTCCCCAGTTCCACCGCATCGGCCGAGCGAAACAGCAGCGCCGCCTGCTCGACCACATCGCGCACCTGCTCGCGCAGCTCCAGGGCCTTGGGCGTCGGCACCAGGCCGCGACCGGCGCGCACCAGAATCGGATCGCCAATGGCTTCGCGGATCCGCGTCAGCGTGCGGCTCATGGCCGCCGGGCTGAGGTTCATCCGCCGCGCGGCGCCGACCACGCTGCCCTCGTCGAGCAAGGCGTCGAGGGCGACCAACAGGTTCATGTCCGGGAGTTGCATGCTGAGCACTCGTGACCGATCAGGATTGATTCGCACGCAATGCTAGCAGATCAGAAAATCAGCGCTGCATCCCCCAGCGTTTCACCGTCACCCGCTCCAGCGTGTCGAATACCAGGTTCTCCACCAGCAGACCGATGAGGATAACCACCGCCAGACCGGCAAACACCTTGTCGGTGTACAGCTCGTTGCGGTTCTGGAAGATGTACCAGCCCAGGCCGCCCTTGCCGCTGGTGGCGCCGAACACCAGTTCGGCGGCGATCAGGGTACGCCAGGCGAAGGCCCAACCGATTTTCAGCCCGGCGAGGATCGATGGCAGCGCCGCCGGAATCAGGATGAACAGCACGAAGCGCATGCCCTTCAAGCCGTAGTTGCGCCCGGCCATGCGCAGGGTTTCCGAGACGCCGAGAAACCCGGCGTAAGTGTTCAACGCCAGCGCCCACAGCACCGAATGCACCAGCACGAAAATCAGGCTGTTCTGGCCCAGCCCGAACCACAGCAACGCCAGCGGCAACAGCGCAATCGCCGGCAGCGGGTTGAACATCGATGTCAGGGTGCTGAGCAAATCCCGACCGAATTGGGTCGAGACCGCCAACGTGGTCAGGGCGAAGGCCAGGACGATACCGATCAGGTAACCCTTGAGCAGCACCACCAGCGAGATCCACACCTTGCCCAGCAGCTCGCCGCTGAGCAGGCCGTCGTACAGCGCATGACTGGTCTGCAAAAAGCTCGGCAGCAACAGGTCGTTGTTTTGCACCCGGGCGACCACCTCCCAGAGCACGGCGAGCAAAATCAGGATCACGCTTTTGCGCAGCCAGCCCTGTTGCCACAAGCGCTGGCCCAGCGGCAGCTCGCGCTCCACCGGGACGCTGGTCAGCGGTTGCAGATCGTTTTCGAATTCTTGACGTACGGATGATGAATGGCTCATCGGGCAATCCTCCAGGCGGCTCAATAAGCGATGCGGATATCGGTGAAATCCAGTTCGCGCTCGGTTTCCGGCGACTGCCCTTCATCGAACAGCAAACGGTGAATGCGCCGTGCCGACTCCTGAAACGCCACACCACCGAGGCTGTGCAGATCGTATTGATGACTGTGCACTTCCGCCCTCACCCGCCCCGGATGCGGCGACAACAGCAGGATCCGATTGCCCACCACCAACGCCTCTTCAATCGAGTGGGTGACGAACAGCAAGGTGAAGCGCACTTCCTCCCAGAGCAGCAGCAATTCCTCCTGCATCTTGCGCCGGGTCAGGGCATCCAGCGCGGCGAACGGCTCGTCCATCAGCAGGATTTTCGGCTGCATCGCCAGCGCCCGGGCAATCGCCACCCGCGCTTTCATGCCGCCGGACAAGGTGTGCGGATAGGCATCGGCGAACGCCGCCAGACCGACTTTTTCCAGATAATGCAGCGCGCGCTCTTCGGCTTCCTTTTTCTTCAGCGTGCGCGAAGCCAGCAGCGGAAACATCACGTTCTGTTTGACGGTTTTCCACGGTGGCAGTTGATCGAACTCCTGAAACACCACGATCCGGTCCGGCCCCGGCGCATCGACGCGCTGGCCTTGCAGACGGATCTCGCCCTCGCACGGCGCTATGAACCCGGCGACGGCTTTGAGCAAGGTGGATTTACCGCAGCCGGAAGGACCGAGCAGCACGAAGCGATCCTGTTGATCGACTTCGAAACTGACCTGATGGGTGGCCCGCACGACGCGCTGCGGCGTGCGGTATTCGAGGCTGACCTGGTCGACCGCCAGCAGCGCTTGCGCGGTGGCGATCGGGTTGCTGGCCGCGTGGCCTTGCAAAGGGGCGTTCATGTCGATCAGCTCCCCTGCAACGGTTTGGCGTCCTGGAAGAAGTAGTCCTTCCACGATTCGGGTTTGTTCTTGATCGCGCCGACGCGGTAGAGGAATTCGGCGAGCGGGTAGGTGTTTTTCGGCGTGACGCTGAATTCGAACTGCGGGTTGTCGATGATTTTCAGCAACGCGGCGCGGTCGATCTTGGCCTTGGTCACGCGGATGTAGGTGTCCGCCGCCGCGCCTTTATCGTTCTGCGCAAATTGCGCGGCTTCGGTCAGCGCTTCGACAAACGCCTTGTAGGTTTTCGGGTTCTCGTTGCGGAATTTCTCGGTGGCGAACAGCACGGTCGGCGAGTTCGGGCCGAGCACGTCATAGGAGTTGAACACCACGTGCACATTCGGATTTTCCAACGCCTGATCCTGGAACGGCGGGTTGGAGAAGTGCCCGGTCAGCTCGGTGCCGCCGGCAATCAGCGCAGCGGTGGCGTCCGGGTGCGGAACGGCGATGGTGTACTTGTCGAGGCGATTGAATTCCTTGTCGCCCCACTGCTTCGCCGCCGCGTATTGCAGGAAGCGCGACTGCACGGAAACGCCCACTGCCGGCACCGCAATGCGGTCCTTCTCGGTGAAGTCGGCGATGGTTTTGACCTTGGGATTGTTGCTGACCAGGTAGTACGGGAAGTTGCCCAGCGAGGCCACGGCTTTGACGTTCTGCTTGCCGTGGGTGCGATCCCAGATCGTCAGCAACGGCCCGACACCGGCGCCGGCAATGTCGATGGAGCCGGAGAGCAACGCATCGTTGACCGCCGCGCCGCCGGACAACTGGGTCCAGTCGACCTTGATGTCGAGCCCTTCCTGCTTGCCGTACTTCTCGATCAGTCCCTGATCGCGCACCACATTGAGCAATAAATAGACAATACCGAACTGCTCGGCGATGCGGATTTCACCTTCGGCGTGGGCCGCGGTCGGCGCCAGCAGGCTGCCGGCGATCAGGCTGAAACCGAGGCCGATTGCCGCTGCCAGCGGCGCGAATGGAAGACGTTTGGACATGATCGGATCTCCGGCAAATCAGAAAGGCGCGTCGCCCTGAATGGTGGTGCGATACAGCTTGCGGCGCAGGTGCGCAGGGCAACCGGCGGCAAGGTGGATCAGCGAGCGGTTGTCCCAGAACACCATGTCGTGGGGCTGCCATTGATGGCGATAGATGTTCTGCGGCAGCACGCTGTGGGCGTAGAGCTCGTCGAGCAGTTGTTTGCTCTCGTCTTCCGGCAGGCCGACGATGCGGGTGGTGAAGCCTTCGCTGACGAACAAGGCCTTGCGGCCGTTTTCCGGATGGGTGCGGACCACCGGGTGCACAACCTCGGCGACCTGGGCCAATTGCTCCGGGGTCAGGGTCGGGCGCCAGTTGCCTTCGAATTTGGTTTCGCTGTAACGCGCGGTGTAGGAATGCGCAGCCGAGCGGCCTTCGACCGCTTTGCGCAGTGCGTCGGGCAGGCTGTCCCAGGCTTTGTGCATGTCGGCGAACAGGGTGTCGCCGCCTTCGGACGGCAGCTCTTGGGCGTGCAGCATCGAGCCGAGGCTCGGCAGCTCTTTATAGGAAAGGTCCGAGTGCCAGAACTTGCCGGCATCACCGAGGCCGATGTTCTGGCCGTTCTCGACGATGTTGGAAACGATGAGGATTTCCGGGTGATTGGCCAGCAGGAACTGCTTGAGCACGTGGATCTGCAACACGCCGAAGCGGCGGCTGAAGTCGATCTGCTGTTGCGGGGTGATGCGCTGGTCGCGGAACACCACGACGTGGTGATCAAGGTGCGCGCGGTGGATGCGGGCGAAGTCTTCATCGTTGACCGGACGGGTCAGATCGAGGCCGATGATCTCGGCGCCGACGGCACCGCTGAACGGGCGGATCTCGAAGGTTTGCGGCGCGGCAGTCGCGGCGCTTGGGGTAGCAGTAGCTGCGGACATCAATCAATCTCCCACGCACGGCGCGCTCAAGGGCGCGCGCGTCGATCAGAAACTCACGCTGGATTGCGTGTTGGTTCGTGTCGTGCGGCGCGCCGATTGGTCGGCAGGTACGCAGGAGGCTGACTTTATAGCTATAAGAAGCGGAATTTAAATACTGTTAACGAATAACGATATGGCGATTGCATAGGAATGGACTGGATGGTGAGTGACCATTTGTGTCACTTCTGGACGGAATGCGTTGGTGCTACGAACACCTCCGCGAGTCCCGCGGAGGCGTCCGTGAGGATTTACCGCTCGTGCAACGCCTCGGCCCGCGCCCGGATGATCGGTTTGAGCAGATAGCTCAGCACGGTCTTCTTGCCGGTGATGATGTCCACCGACGCGACCATCCCCGGGATGATCAGCAACGGCTTCTCGTCAGTGCCGAGATGGCTGCGCTCGGTGCGCAGCTTGATGACGTAATAGGTGGTTTTCTTGTCTTCGTCGGTGATGGTGTCGGCGCCGATCTGTTCCAGCTTGGCCTTGAGACCACCGTAGATGGTGTAGTCATACGCGGTGAACTTCACCGTGGCCTCCTGGCCCGGATGCAGGAACGCGATGTCCTGCGGGCGGATCTTCGCTTCGACCAGCAGCGTGTCGTCCAGCGGCACGATTTCCAGCAGGTCACTGCCAGGCTGGATCACGCCGCCGATGGTGTTGACCAGCATCTTGTTGACGATGCCCCGCACCGGCGAGGTGACGAGCGTACGGCTGACCCGGTCTTCCAGCGCCTTGCCGGTGGCCTGGGCCTTGTTCAGGTCGGTGCGCGCCTCGTTGAGCTGGGTCAGGGCCTCGCTGCGGAATTTGCCGCGGGTCTCGTCGATCTTGCGCTGCACTTCCTTGATCGCCGATTCGGCGCGCGGGATCGCCAGGGTGGTGGCGTCGAGCTGACCACGGGTTTCCACTTCGGCACGCTTGAGTCGCAGCACTTCCACCGGCGACACCGCGCCCTGGGCCACCAGCGGCTCGGACATGTTGATTTCCTGGCGTTGCAGACCGAGTTGCTGGCGGTACTGCGCCTGCTTCGAGGTGAACTCGCGCAGCTCTTGCTGACGCTGGATCAACTGTTCCTGCAAACCACCGACTTCATCGTGCAGTTGCTGACGACGGCTGATGTACAACGATTCTTCGCTCTTGGCCTGACCCGGCACGGCTTTGAGCACGTCCTCGGGGAAATTCAGCGGACGGTCATCGACCTCGGCACTCAGGCGCTCGACCCGCAGCAACATCGACAGCCGATCAGCCTCGGTTTCGCCGACGTTGGACGCAAATCGCGTGTCGTCCAGGCGAACCAGAGGCGCGCCGGCCTCGACGATCTGGCCTTCCTTGACGAACAACTCAGAGACAATCCCGCCCTCGAGGTTCTGGATTTTCTGGATCTTCGACGAGGGAATCGCCTTGCCGTCGCCCTTGGTCACTTCGTCGATGACGGCGAAGTTGGCCCACAGCATCAGGAACACGAAGAAACCGATGATTGCCCAGATCGTCAGGCGCACCACGCGCGGCGCGTCCTCGATCAAGGCCTTGTTGACCTCTGGCAGCGGCTGGCCCTGCAGCGATGCCGAGCCCTTGAAGTAGCGGCGGATCGAATCCTTGAAACCCGACTTAAGCAACACTGATCTGCCCCTTCTTCAACGCTTCCATGACGGCCGCTTTCGGACCGTCGGCGAGGATCTGTCCACGGTCGACCACCAGCAGGCGATCGACCAGCGACAGCAGCGATGCCCGGTGCGTCACCAGCACCACGGTCTTGTTTTCCACCACCGCCGCGAGGCGTTGCTTGAGGCGTTCTTCGCCGGTGTTGTCCATGGCGCTGGTAGGTTCGTCGAGCAAGAGAATCGGCGGATTGAGCAACAGCGCCCGGGCCAGGGCGACGTTCTGGCGCTGACCGCCGGACAGGTTCTGCCCGCGCTCGCCGACTTGCAGTTCATAACCCTGCGGGTGCAGTCGGGCGAATTCGTGGACGCCGGCCAGTTCAGCGGCCTGCAGGACAAGTTCGTCTTCGACGTAACGAGCGCCGGAAATCAGGTTGTCGCGCAGGGTGCCGGCCAGCAGCTGGATGTCCTGCGGCACGTAGCCGATGTTGTAGCGCAGCTCGCTGACGTCGATCTGTCGAATGTCGACGCCATCCACCAGCAACGCACCATCGTCCGGCTGATAGAGGCCGACCAGCAGTTTCGCCAGTGAGCTTTTGCCGGAACCGCTGCGGCCGATGATGCCGATCTTCTCGCCGGGACGGATCACCAGGTTGATGTTCTTCAGCGCCGGGTTCTGTTGCTCCGGGTAAGTGAAGCTGAGCTGGCGGCATTCGATCGCGCCTTGCAGCACCTTGCGGCTCAGTGGGCGTTCTTCGAAATTGCGCTCCTGCGGCAACTCCATCATCTGGTCGACCGAGGTCATGGTCACCCGCGCCTGCTGGTAGCGGGTCAGCAGACCGGACAACGACGCCAGCGGGCTGAGGGCGCGGCCACTGAGCATGTAGCAGGCGATCAGGCCGCCCATGCTCAGGTTGCCGGCGATGATCTGGTACACGCCGAAGACGATCATGATCACCCCGGCCAATTGCTGGATCAGCAGGGTGATGTTCATCGCCAGACCGGAGAGCATTTTCACCCGCAGCTCGAGGCGGCTGAGGGTGCCGATGGTTTGCTCCCACTGATATTGGCGTTCGCTTTCGGCGTTGTTGACCTTCACCGCGTCGAGGCCGGCTAGGGTTTCGATCAGGCTCGACTGACGCTCGGCGCCGAGGGCCATGGTGCGTTCCATGGTTGCCACCAGCGGCTTCTGCAATGCGTAGCCGATCAGCAGCGCAATCGGAAAGGCCAGCACCGGAATCCACACCAGATGCCCGCCGAGAATCGCGATGACGATGAAGATCAGGAGGGTGAACGGCAGGTCGATCAGGCTGGTCAGGGTCAGCGAGGCGAGGAAGTCACGCAGGCTCTGGAACTCATGGATGTTCTGGGCAAAGCTGCCGACCCGCGCGGGGCGGTATTTCATGGCCATGCCGACGATGCGCTCGAACAGCGTGGCAGAGATGATCAGGTCGGTTTTCTTGCCGGCCAGATCCAGGCACAGGCTGCGCAGGCTCTTGAGGATCAGGTCGAACAGATAGGCGCCGGTGATACCCAGCGCGAGGACCCACAGGGTCGCTTCGGCCTGGTTCGGCACCACGCGGTCGTAGACGTTCATCACGAACAGCGGCGCGGCCATGGCGATGATGTTGATCAGAAAACTGGCGGCGATGGCGTCGGCATACAGCCAGCGCGAACGCTTGAGGGTGTCGCGAAACCAAGAGCGCGCACGCGGGATCAGCGTGCCGTGGTTGACGTCGAATTTGTGCTGGGGCTGGGCGAAGAACACTTTGCCGGTGTAGTCGTCGGCCAGCAGCTCGCGGCTGACCAGGGATTCACCGCCGTCGCTTTCGCTGAGCAGCACCCGCGCGTCGTTCTCACCCTGCCAGCCGAGCAGGACGGCACTGCGGCCATCCTTGAGCAGCAACAGCGCCGGCATGGCAATCGCCGGAATCTCTTCCAGCTTGCGCTGCAGCACCCGTCCTTGCAGCCCGGCGCGCGCCGCCGCACGGGGCAGCAGCTCGACACTCAGGCGTTGTTTGGGCAGCGGCAGGCCGGTGGTCAGCATCGCCGCGCTGGCGGGTTTCTGGTGGAGCATGCAAAGAGCGAGCAGACCGTCCAGTAACGGATCGTCATGCAACGCGCGTGGATCATGACTGAGATGAACTCGACTGACTTCTGATTCCACGCTCGACACTCTTTAGCAGTTGAAAAGGGACAACTCAATTCATCCCAGGCAGCTGAACCTTGGGCTTAACGTCGTTCTGCACAACGGATGCCAAGGGTGCGACCACTCCCTGGCTCTTGAGCAATTCGCCCATGGTCGCCTTGATTCGATACTGAGTAAATAACTGAATGTTTTTGATTTCAGCCAGACGCCGCGAAGCGGTGAACAGCTCGTTTTCACTGTCGAGCAAATCCAGCAGGGTACGTTCGCCGAGGCTGAACTGACGCTGATATGCGGTGCGCACCGAGGTGCTGTGATCAACGTACTGCTGAGCGATCGGCACCTGAGCGTTGGCGTTGTTCAGGGCGTTCCAGGCCAGGCCCAGTTCTTCATTCAATTGGCGCAAGGCGTTGTTGCGGATATCCAGCGCCTGGTTCGACAGGTACGACTTGGATTCCAGATCCGCCTTGTTGCTGCCGCCCGAATACAGGTTGAAGCGCATGCGCAGCATGGCCTGCCATTCGTTGTTGTGACCGTTCTGGCCGTCGAGGTCGTTGTCGGCGGTGCGGCCCAGCTCGGCGTCGAAACGCGGGTAGAAGGTCGACTTGGCAGTCTCGTATTGCTTCTCGGCCGCGGCGATATCGGACTCGGCCGAACGCAGGATCGGGCTGTTTTCCAGCATCTGCTGGCGCGCTTCATTCAGGTTGGCCGGCATCATCGCCATGAACGGCGCCGGACGCTCCAGCTGATCGGGCATCTGGCCGACGGCGCTGAGGAAATTGGTTTCCGAGTCGGCGAGGTTGGTCTGCTCGGTGATCAGGTTGTTGCGGGCCTGGGCCATCCGCGCTTCGGCCTGATCGAGGTCGGCACCGCTGCCGACGCCGCGCTGGGTGCGCAGCTGGATCTGGTCGTAGATGCGCTGGTGGCTCTTGAGGTTTTCCTCGGCCAGACGCACAAACTCACGACGGGTCAGCACGTCCAGGTAAACCTGGGCCACGGTCAGCGCAGTGCGCTCGGAAGTGCCGAGCAAGGAATACGCGCGGGAGTTGACGGTGGCTTGTTGACGCCCGACTTCGCTGGACGTCGCAAAACCGTCAAAAACCATTTGCGACAGACGCAAACTTGACTCGCTGCGGTTCAGGGTTTCCCAGTGATTGCCACCACCGGCGGCACGGGTGGTCACGCTGTCGGTGCCTTCACGGCCATAACCGCCCAGCAGATCGACCTTGGGCAGGTATCCACCTTTTGCAGCCTTTAATTGATAATCCGCGGCCAGTCGGCTGTTGACCCCTGCCTGGATTTCCGGATGGACATCCAGCGCCTGCTGCATGGCTTCTGGTAAGGATTGTGCTTGTACGAAAGACGCGGCGAGAGCGAAGGGTAGAGCCTTGAACAGGTGCGAACGCATGGTAAAGATTTCCCAGAACTTCTTGTCTTGAATCACAGCAAAATGACGAGCTGCGTCGGAAGATGGCAACCGGAATGACCGTATGTCGGAAAGTTTAAAACCGGAACTGGATCACACGCTGAAGGGCAGGTCGCCGCATAAATATCAATGTGACATTACTGGGGCGATTGTTTAGGATGGCACCCAGAAGGTCAATAGTTTGGCATAAAGTTAATAGCGAAAGAATCTAGCCAAAATATTGACGAACAACAGCGTCAACTTTGTTTCATCTTTTTTTAAAAGTACGTCCAGACTGAATCGGCGCAGACAGCCATCAGGTCTATGGAAGTCAACTGAACGTGACACCCGGAGAGTCTTCAATGAGCAGTGTTGTTGCCATCGTCAAAAGCATTGTTGGTCAGGTTTTCGTGGTGTCCCCAGAGGGCGTCCGTCGCGTACTCGTTGAAGGCGACCGGCTGTTTGCCGGCGATCAGGTCGACACCGGCGTTTCCGGCGCCGTGTCCCTGGAACTGGCCGATGGCCGCACGATCGATCTGGGCCGCGACACTCAGTGGAGCGCCGATGCCCCGGATTCCAGCACCGACCTGGCCGAAGCCACCGCCGAAGCCGCGCCGTCGGTAGAAGAGCTGCAACAAGCCATCGCCGCCGGTGTCGACCCGACTACCGCCCTTGAATCCACCGCCGCCGGCCCTAGCGCCGCAGGAACTGGCGGTGCCGCCGGTGGCGGTCACAGCTTCGTGATGCTCGATGCGACCGCTGGCCGTGTCGACCCGACCATTGGTTTCCCGACCGCAGGCATCAACGCTGCCGGCCAGGCCGCCCAGAACATCACCGGCGGCCAGACCACCGACACCAACGCCAATGTCCTGCGCGAATCGACCCTGAGCCTCAGCGCCACGCCGAGCATTACCGAAGCCGGCGGCGTTCTGGTGTACACCGCGACCCTGACCCAGGCGCCGCTGACCGACCTGACCATCACCCTGTCCAACGGCGCGGTGATCGTGATTCCGGCCGGTTCCACCACCGGCACCGTCAACGTGCCGCTGGCACCGAACGACACTGTTTATAACGACCCGACCCAGATCGACGTGACCGTCACCGGCACCACCGGCGGCAACGGCATCACCGTGACCCCGCCGACCACCCCGGCCACGACCCAGGTCACCGACACCATCGACACCACCACCGTCACCCTGACGGCGGGCCCGAGCGTGACCGAAGGCGGTCAGATCACCTACACCGCGACCCTGACCAACCCGGCGCAGACGCCGGTGACCGTGACCCTGTCCAACGGCTCGACCATCACTATCGGCGCCGGCCAGACCACCGGCACCGTCAACGTGCCGACCGCACCGAATGACGTCTATAACAACGGCAGCACCGTCACCACCACCATCACCGGTGCCACGGGCGGCAACTTCGAAAACCTGGTGCCGAACCCGACACCGGCCGTTACCACGATCGTCGATTCGCGAGACACCACCGGCCTGACCCTGACCGCTACCGGCACCGTGGTCGAAGGTGGCCAGATCACCTACACCGCGACCCTGACCAACCCGGCGCAGACGCCGGTGACCGTCACCCTGTCGAACGGCTCGACCATCACCATCGGCGCCGGCCAGACCACCGGCAGCGTCAACGTGCCGACCGCGCCGAATGACGTTTACAACAACGGCGGCACCGTCAGCACCACGATTACCGGTGCCACCGGCGGCAATTTCGAGAATCTGGTGCCAAACACGACGCCAGCGACCACCACCGTCACCGATTCCATCGACACCACCAACCTGTCGCTGAGCGCCACCGGTTCCGTGGCCGAAGGCGGTTCGATCGTCTACACCGCGACCCTGACCAATCCTGCCGGGACCCCGGTGACCGTGACGTTGAGCAACGGCTCCGTCATCACCATCGAGGCTGGCAAAACTACCGGCACCGTGACCGTTCCGGCGCCAGCCGATGACGTCTATAAAGACGCCGGCAAAGTCGAAGTCACTATCAAGGACGCAACCGGCGGCAACTTCGAGAACCTGGTGCCAAGCACCGTTCCGGCCGTTACCGAAGTCACCGACACTATCGACACCACCACGGTAAAACTCACAGCGACCGAATCAGCGGCTGAAGGTGGCACTGTCACTTATACCGCTACTGTCGGCGCACCAGTGACCGGTTCGCCGGTCACTGTGACGCTGGCCAATGGTCAGTCGATCACCATCGAAGTGGGCAAAACCACCGGTACCGTGACCACCACTGCGCCGAACGATGCGTTGACCGGCAATGCACCGCTGACCAACTCGATCACCGGCGTTTCCGGCGGTAACTACGAAAATCTGGTGGCCGACAAAACCCCGGTTTCGACCACGGTGACAGACGTGGCCGACACCACCAATCTGACCCTTAGCGCCACCGGCACTGTCGCCGAGGGTGGTTCGATTGTTTACACCGCGACCCTGACCAATCCGGCCGGTACCCCGGTGACCGTGACGTTGAGCAACGGCTCCGTCATTACCATCGAAGCTGGCAAAACCACCGGCACCGTGACCGTTCCGGCGCCAGCCGATGACGTCTATAAAGACGCCGGCAAAGTCGAAGTGACCATCAAGGACGCCACCGGCGGCAATTTCGAGAACCTGGTGCCGAGCACCGTTCCGGCCGTCACCGACGTGACCGACACCGTCGACACGACCACCGTCAAACTGACCGCGACCGAGTCGGCGGCTGAAGGCGGCACCGTTACTTACACCGCCACCGTCGGCGCACCGGTGACTGGCTCGCCTGTCACCGTGACCCTGGCTAACGGTCAGTCGATCACCATCGAAGTCGGCAAAACTACCGGCACCGTCACCACCACCGCACCGAACGACGCATTGGCCGGCAACGCACCACTGACCAACGCGATCACCGGCGTGAGCGGCGGAAACTACGAGAATCTGGTCGCCGACAAGACGCCGGTCAGCACCACCTTGACCGACACTGTCGACACCACCAACCTGACCCTGAGCGCCACCGACTCCGTGACCGAGGGCGGCTCGATCATCTACACCGCGACGCTGACCAATCCAGCCGGCACTCCGGTGACCGTGACGTTGAGCAACGGCTCCGTCATCACCATCGAAGCCGGCAAAACCACCGGTACCGTGACCGTTCCGGCCCCTGCCGATGACGTCTACAAGGATGCCGGCAAAGTCGAAGCGACCATTACCGGCGCAACCGGCGGCAACTTCGAAAACCTGGTGCCAAGCACTGTGCCGGCCGTGACCCAGGTCACCGACACCATCGACACTTCAACCGTCAAACTGACCGCGACCGAATCGGCCGCTGAAGGCGGTACCGTCACTTATACCGCGACGGTTGGCGCCCCGGTAACCGGCTCGCCGGTGACCGTGACCCTGGCCAACGGTCAGTCGATCACTATCGAAGTCGGCAAAACCACCGGCACCGTGACTACCACGGCGCCGAACGACGTACTGGCCGGCCATGCACCGCTGACCAACTCGATCACCGGTGTGAGCGGCGGCAACTACGAAAACCTCGTGGCCGACAAAACGCCGGTCAGCACCACCATCACCGATACCGTCGACACCACCACCGTATCGCTGACCGCCACCGGCAACGTCAACGAGGGCGGGCAGATCATCTACACCGCCACCCTGACCAACCCGGCCGGCACCCCGGTGACCGTGACGTTGAGCAACGGCTCCGTCATCACCATCGAAGCCGGCAAAACCACTGGCACCGTGACCGTTCCGGCTCCTGCCGATGACGTCTACAAAGATGCCGGCAAAGTCGAAGTGACCATCAAGGACACTTCCGGCGGCAATTTCGAAAACCTGGTGGCCAACCCGACGCCAGCGGTGACCAACGTCGCCGACACCATCAACACCACGCACCTGACCCTCAGCGCCGAAAGCTATGTGCTCGAAGGCACGTCGATCACTTACACCGCGACCTTGACCAACGCCGCGCAGACGCCGGTGACCGTCAACCTGAGCAACGGCCAGACCATCGTTATCGAGGCCGGCAAGACCAGCGGTTCGGTGACCATCCCGGCGCCGAGCGATGACGTCTACAAGGATGTCAGCAAGCTCACCGTGACCATGACCGATGCCAGCGGCGGCAACTTCGAGAAGCTCGACGTCAGCAAGACGCCGGTCAGCACCACGGTCAACGACACCATCGACAAGACCACGCTGACCCTGAGCGCCAGCGATACTGTCAGCGAAGGTGGCCAGATCACCTACACCGCGACCCTGAGCAACCCGGCCGGCACCGCCATGACCGTGACCCTGGCCAACGGCGCGGTCATCAACATCGCCGCCGGTGCCACCAGCGGTTCGGTGAACTTCCCTGCGCCGGCCAACACGCCTTACATCGACGGCGGCAAGGTGCAGACCGCGATTGCCAGCCACAGCGGCGGCAACTTCGAACAGGTCGATGCCAACCGTTCGGCGGTGGTGACCAAGGTCACCGACACCGTCGACACCACCAACATCAGCCTGAGCGCCACCGGTTCGGTCGCCGAGGGCGGTTCGATCGTCTACACCGCGACCCTGACCAACCCGGCCGGCACGGCCATGACCGTGACCCTGAGCAACGGCGCGGTGATCAACATCGCCAAAGGCGCGAGCACCGGCACCATCACCGTCGCCGCACCGGGCGACGACGTGTACAAGGACGCCGGCAAAGTCGACGCCAGCATCACCAAGACCACGGGCGGCAACTTTGAAAACCTGGTGGTCGACAAGACCCCGGCGGTGACCGACGTCACCGACACCATCGACAACAGCACCGTTTCCCTGAGCGCTACGGCCAGCACAGTTGAAGGCGGCGTGGTGGTTTACACCGCCTCCGTCACCGCACCGGTGACCGGCTCGCCAGTGGTCGTGACGCTGTCCAACGGCCAGACCATCACCATCCCGGTCGGCGCCAGCAGCGCCAGCGTCAACTACACCGCACCGAACGATGCACTGGCCGGCGGCAACACGCTGAGCGTGAAGATCGACGGCACCAGCGGCGGCAATTACGAAAACCTGGTCGCCGACAAGACTCCGGCCGTGACGTCAGTCACCGACACCGTCGACACCACCAACCTGACCTTGAGCGCTACAGGTTCCGTGGCCGAAGGCGGTTCGATCGTTTACACCGCCACGCTGACCAATCCGGCTGGCACGCCAGTGACCGTGACCCTGAGCAACGGCTCGGTGATCACCATCGAGGCCGGTAAAACCACCGGCACCGTAACCGTCGATGCGCCGAAAGACGACGTCTACAAGGACGCCGGCAAAGTCGAAGTGACCATCAAGGATGCAACCGGTGGCAACTTCGAGAATCTGGTACCGAGCACTGTTCCTGCCGTTACCGAAGTCACTGACACCATCGACACCACCACGGTGAAACTGACTGCGACCGAGTCGGCGGCTGAAGGTGGCACTGTCACTTACACCGCCACCGTTGGCGCTCCGGTAACCGGCTCGCCGGTGACCGTGACCCTGGCCAACGGTCAGTCGATCACCATCGAAGTCGGCAAGACCACTGGCACCGTGACCACCACTGCGCCGAATGACGCGTTGAACGGTCACACTCCGCTGACCAACGCGATCACCGGCGTGAGCGGCGGCAACTACGAGAATCTGGTCGCCGACAAGACTCCGGTTTCGACGACCGTCACTGACACCGTCGACACCACCAACCTGACCCTGAGCGCCACCGATTCCGTGGCCGAGGGCGGCTCGATCACCTACACCGCGACCCTGACCAATCCGGCCGGCACTCCGGTGACCGTGACGTTGAGCAACGGCTCAGTCATCACCATCGAGGCCGGTAAAACCACCGGCACCGTGACCGTCGATGCGCCGAAAGATGACGTCTACAAGGACGCCGGCAAAGTCGAAGTGACCATCAAGGATGCAACCGGCGGCAACTTCGAGAACCTGGTGCCGAGCACTGTTCCGGCTGTTACCGAAGTCACCGATACCATCGACACCACCACGGTGAAACTCACCGCGACCGAGTCGGCGGCTGAAGGCGGTACCGTTACTTACACCGCGACCGTCGGCGCTCCGGTGACGGGTTCGCCTGTGACCGTAACCCTGGCCAATGGTCAGTCGATCACTATCGAAGTCGGCAAGACCACCGGCACCATCAGCACCACCGCACCGAACGACGCGTTGAACGGTCACACCCCGCTGACCAACGCGATCACTGGCGTTTCCGGCGGCAATTACGAGAATCTCGTAGCCGACAAGACCCCGGTTTCGACCACCGTCACCGATACCGTCGACACCACCAACCTGACCCTCAGCGCCACTGACTCGGTGGCCGAGGGCGGTTCGATCGTTTACACCGCGACCCTGACCAACCCGGCCGGCACCCCGGTGACCGTGACGTTGAGCAACGGCGCCGTCATCACCATCGAGGCCGGTAAAACCACCGGCACCGTGACCGTTCCTGCGCCTGCCGATGACGTCTACAAGGATGCCGGCAAGGTCGAGGTGACCATCAAGGATGCAACTGGCGGCAACTTCGAGAACCTGGTGCCAAGCACCGATCCAGCCGTCACCGATGTCACCGACACCATCGACACCTCGACCGTCAAACTGACCGCGACCGAGTCGGCTGCTGAAGGCGGCACTGTTACCTACACCGCCACCGTTGGCGCGCCAGTGACCGGCTCGCCTGTGACCGTGACCCTGGCCAACGGTCAGTCGATCACCATCGAAGTTGGCAAGACCACCGGCACCGTTACCACCACCGCGCCAAACGATGCGCTCAACGGCCATACGCCGCTGACCAACTCGATCACCGGTGTGAGCGGCGGCAACTACGAAAACCTCGTGGCCGATAAAACGCCAGTCAGCACCACCGTGACCGACACCGTCGACACCACCACCCTGACCCTGAGCGCCACGCCGGAAGTCAACGAAGGTGGCCAGATCACCTACACCGCGACCCTGACCAACGCCGCCGGCACCCCGGTGACCGTGACCTTGAGCAACGGCGCCGTGATCACCATCGAGGCCGGAAAAACCTCCGGCACCGTGACCGTCGATGCACCGAAGGACGACGTCTACAAGGACGCCGGCAAAGTCGAGACGACCATTTCGACCACCACCGGTGGCAACTTCGAAAACCTGGTCACCAGCACCGCCCCGGCGGTCACCACCGTCAATGACACCATCGACACGTCCACCGTGTCGCTGACCGCTACCGCCAACGTCGCCGAAGGCGAAACCGTGGTCTACACCGCGACCGTGACGGCGCCAGTGACCGGTTCGCCGCTCGTCGTGACCCTGTCCAACGGACAGACCATCACCATCGCCGTCGGCGAGACCACCGGCACCGTGAACTTCGTCGCGCCTAACAGCCCGTTGGCGGGCGGCAGCTCGCTGAGCGTGACCATCGACAAGGCCACCGGTGGCAATTACGAAAACCTGGCGGTCGACGGCAAGTCCGCCGACACCTCGGTATCGGACACTGTCGACACGACCAACCTGAACCTGACGGCCACCGATTCGGTTGCCGAGGGTGGTTCGATCACTTACACCGCGACCCTGACCAACCCGGCAGGTACGCCGGTGACCGTGACCCTGTCGAACGGCGCTGTCATCACCATCGAGGCCGGTAAAACCACCGGTACCGTGACCGTCGATGCGCCGAAAGACGACGTCTACAAAGACGCCGGCAAAGTCGAGGCAACCATTTCGACCGCTACTGGCGGTGGTTTCGAGAACCTGGTGCCGAGCACCGTTCCGGCCGTGACCAACGTCACCGACACCATCGACACCACCACGGTGAAACTCACCGCCACCGAGTCGGCGGCTGAAGGCGGCACCGTTACTTACACCGCGACTGTCGGCGCGCCTGTCACCGGTTCGCCTGTGACCGTGACCCTGTCCAACGGACAGTCGATCACTATCGAAGTCGGCAAAACCACGGGCACCGTCACCACCACCGCACCGAACGATGCGCTCAACGGCCATGCGCCACTGACCAACGCGATCACTGGCGTGACTGGCGGCAACTACGAAAATCTCGTGGCTGACAAAACCCCGGTCAGCACCACCGTGACTGACACCGTCGACACCACCAACCTGACCCTGAGCGCAACTGGCTCGGTGGCCGAGGGTGGTTCGATCGTCTACACCGCGACCCTGACCAACCCGGCCGGCACTCCGGTGACCGTGACCCTGTCGAACGGCGCTGTCATCACCATCGAGGCCGGCAAAACCTCCGGCACCGTGACCGTCGATGCACCGAAAGACGACGTCTACAAAGATGCTGGCAAAGTCGAGGCAACCATTTCGACCGCCACCGGTGGCAACTTCGAGAACCTGGTGCCGAGCACCGTTCCGGCCGTGACCGAAGTCACCGACACCATCGACACCACCACCGTCAAACTGACCGCGACTGAATCGGCAGCTGAAGGTGGCACCGTCACTTACACCGCTACCGTCGGCGCACCTGTGACCGGTTCGCCAGTCACCGTGACGCTGGCCAACGGTCAGTCGATCACCATCGAAATGGGCAAGACCACCGGCACCGTGACCACCACTGCGCCAAACGATGCGCTTAACGGCCACACGCCGCTGACCAACGCGATCACTGGCGTGAGCGGTGGCAACTACGAAAACCTCGTCGCCGACAAGACGCCGGTCAGCACCACCGTGACCGACACCGTCGACACCACCAATCTGTCGCTGACCGCGACCGACAGCGTGGCCGAAGGTGGCTCGATCGTTTACACCGCGACCCTGACCAACCCGGCCGGCACACCGCTGACCGTGACCCTGTCGAACGGCGCTGTCATCACCATCGAGGCCGGCAAAACCACCGGCACCGTGACCGTCGCCGCGCCAACCGATGACGTCTACAAAGACGCCGGCAAAGTCGAAGTCACGATCAA